>JBAWCO010000519.1:0-22334 GCA_049590315.1 Occallatibacter sp.
CTCCAGGATTTCGTTCCTGAATCTTGCTCAGCAAACACTCCTCAGTGGTCAGCAGGATCCCTTCGCCGTTGCTGTCGATTGAGCCGCCTTCGAGCACCAGTCGTCTCTTTGATCCATCCTCCAACTCGACTGTGGGCTGCCATTGCGGCAGGGCTAGAAACTCTGCCACATGCCCAGGCACCTGGTCATCCAGTTGCCAGTCCGGATATTTGGCCCATGCATTGAAGTGCCAATTCGTCACCGCAACCTCGCCTGCACCGTTGCGAACAAATATGGGCCCTGAGTCCCGCGTCCAAACTCGGTTGGTCGGCCATTGGTGAAAGCTCACACGCTCCAGCGTTGCGCCGGCCCGCTCCAGAATGCTCTGGGCTCGCTGTTCCGCCTTCGCATCGTCCACTAGGATATGCACCAGTTCCCGCGCCGAAAGCAGCCGCACGATCTCCGCATAGACCCAGGGAATTGTCTGAAATTTACCCGGCCAATCTTCAGGATTATGAGGCCAAGCCAGCCAAGTGGCTTCGTGACGATCCCATTCGGCCGGCATTCTGTAGCCCAAATCGCGAGGGGTGCTTCCAGTCCTAATTTCGTGCGGCATCTCCACTTGGAATCTCCATCCGCGGGCCATGTATTCACAGGATCCAGAAACCGCTTCGTGATAGGTGCGTATGCATCAATGCGCCGGTCGCGCAAGAATGGCCAGTTGCGCCGCGTGTCTTCAAGCAGGCGCAGATCAATCTCGCCCAGCAGAATCTCTTCCGCGTCATGCGAGGCCTTGGCAATCACCCGTCCAAACGGATCGGCAAGAAAGCTGCCCCCCCAAAACTCCAGTCCTGGGCCTGATGCGCGATTCCCTTCCACATCGCCATGCTCCACGCCCACGCGATTCACTCCCGCTACATAGACGCCGTTCGCAATTGCGTGCGCGCGCTGAATTATCTGCCAAGCCTCATACTGCGCGGCGCCGAATTCCTCCTTCTCCGCCGGATGCCAGCCGATAGCTGTCGGATAGAAGAGCACTTCAGCCCCCTGCAAGGCCGTCAACCGTGCTCCCTCCGGATACCACTGATCCCAGCAAACGAGCGTGCCCACGCGGCCAAAGGCCGTATCCGCCGCCTGAAATCCCAAATCGCCGGGCGTAAAGTAGAACTTCTCATAGTAGAGCGGATCATCGGGAATGTGCATCTTCCGGTAGACGCCGGCGATGGCGCCATCGGTATTCAGAGTGACCGCCGTGTTGTGATAAAGCCCCGGTGCGCGGCGCTCAAAGAGCGAAGCCACAATTGCGACTCTCGCCTTGCGCGCTACTTCGGCCAGCTTTGTTGTCGAAGGCCCCGGAATGGGCTCGGCCAAATCGAACAGCCGGATATCTTCGCGTTGGCAAAAGTATTGCGCCCTGAACAACTCCGGAAGACAAACAATGTTCGCGCCCTGTCGCGCTGCCTCTTCAATGTGCCGCACTGCCGACGCGAAATTCTCCTCAGGGTTCGCACCCATGCGCATCTGTACTAACCCCACAACGTATTTCCGCGTATCACTCATGATTCGTCTGTCCACTCTCTCCTTGTCCTTTAGTCAGGTCTACCGGATGTAGCAAGGCCAACCCCGCCTAGCGAGATTGGCCTCAGCTATTTAATAGATGCAGTAGCTACTGTTCCAGAATCAATACCGCCGCCGCAATGGTTGTCGTCCACAGCCCTCGCTTGTCGCCAACCGCCGATTGGGTCACGTTGCTGGTGCGCACAATCTTGTTGGAGATGCGGTAGATCTCTTTTTTCTCGTCCCAACTGGTATCCGGATCGAAGTCCACGTCCAGCGTCGTAGCCAGCATTTCTGCGGCAAGCTCTTCGGCGTATTCACCAGCCTGATCTTCGGTCTCGCCAAAGCTATGGTGTTCGCTCAGATAGCCATAAGCTTCGCGGTCTGCGGGGATGGCCACGCCAATGCTCGAAACAATCAGCCGATGCGGCTCGCGCGTGGAATTCTCCGCAATCACCGAGAAGACCACCTCACCGTGATCGAGATAGGTTAGCCCCTCCTTGCGCGGTATCACTTTGCAGCGCGGCGGAAAAATGGACGAGACGCGAACCAGATTCTGCGAGGCGATTCCCGCATCCCGAAGCGCCAGTTCAAAGGAGGTCAATCGCTCCTTATGTTTGCCCACGCCTTTGGTGAAGAATATCTTCTTCGGGACCATGCTCTTTCCCAATTTCTATGTACCCTCCAAAACTTCGAAGATCAACAGCTTCGCATAACGTTCCCGCATGAGTCTATCGCATTCGGGCGGCACGGAACAGCACTTGCTGCGATTTCACCTCACTTTTACAACGCCGATCCGCGCCCGCCTTCTCCTCCTTCCGAAGACGTGGTCGGAAACGCCGATAAAAGCTGCTCGCGGCGTAACTTTTTCCTGCCTTTCGCGTTTAACAAACTGATGATAAAAATGCGCACGAGATTCGCGCTTGGATTCGCCATTCTGGCCGCTGGAGTCAGCTGCATGCCTACCCCGGCACAGCCTCCTGCCATTCCGGCTGCTGGCCCGGTGGTCCTGGATTGGACACCTCCAGCGCTCGCCCAATTGAGCGCTCAGGCTTCCACAAAATCCAGCTTCACTCTTGACCGAACTATGCTCGGTGCCGCTGCTGCCCTCATGCCGGATTCAGATGACGAGACGAAACAGGCCATCAATAAAATCGATGGCGTCAGCGTGCACCTGCTTCGTTTTGGCGCCGCCGGTATTGCCGATGAGACGCCCGTCGACGCCATCCGCCAGGCCTATCACCTGCGCGGGTGGAAGCACCTGGTTACCACCGACACGGCCAGCAAAGGCCCTCTTCAAAACGGAACGACTGACGTGTGGCTGGTCCTTGATGGCGTGAACGTGCGCGGGGCCGTGGTGTTGGCCGAGACGCCCAAGAGCCTGACTCTCGTCACCGTGGCCGGCAATCTGAGTCCGGTGGATCTGCTCCACCTGCGTGGCCATTTTGGCATTCCCAAATTCGACGGCAGCGACTTCAAAGACGCCAGGGACAAATAGCGCTGGATTACGCGCAATTGCCACCCCCAATTTACAGGTGTTAGCCTCTTCCTTGAACCCGCGAGGAAAGAGGACCCCTGAATCCCATGCAGACCACATACAACGGGCTTGCGTTGCCCAAAGACGGCCAGGCCATCGGCTACAAGAACGGGCAGTTTGAAGTTCCTGACAATCCCATCATCCCTTTCATTGAAGGTGACGGCACCGGACGCGACATCTGGAAGGCCTCGCAGCGCGTCTTCGATGCCGCGGTTGAAAAAGCTTACGGCGGCAAGCGCGCCATCAAGTGGTTTGAGATCTTTGCCGGCGAGAAGGCCTTCCGTCAGTTCTCCACATGGTTGCCCGACGACTCCGTAGCCGCTGCCCGCGACCTCCGCGTCTCCATCAAGGGCCCGCTCACCACGCCGGTCGGCGGCGGCATCCGGTCTTTGAATGTGGCGTTGCGTCAACTGCTCGATCTGTATGCCTGCGTACGGCCCGTGAAGTACTACCAGGGCGTGCCTAGCCCCGTGAAGCACCCCGAGAACGTCGATATCGTCATCTTCCGCGAGAACACTGAGGATGTGTATTCCGGCATCGAATTCAAGGAAGGCAGCGAAGACGTCGCCCGCCTCATTGGCTTTATCAACGACGATCTGCTCAAAGGCGGCAAGAAGAAGATCCGCTCCGACTCTGGTGTCGGCATCAAGCCCATCAGCATCTTCGGCACCAAGCGCCTGGTCCGTTATGCCATCAAGAGCGCGCTTGAGATGGGTCGGAAAACCGTGACACTTGTCCACAAGGGCAACATTCAGAAGTTTACTGAGGGCGCTTTCCGCGAGTGGGGTTACGAAGTCGCTGTCGAAGAATTCCGCGACCAAACGGTTACAGAGCGCGAAAGCTGGATCCTCGGCAACGTTGATGCTAAACCTGGCATTTCCATTGAAGAGAACGCCGCTCTCATCGAGCCGGGTCTCGAATTCGGCAATCAGAAATTCCGCGACGATCTCTATGCGGAAATCAAGGGCGTCCTCGACTCCATCGGCAAGACTCATGGCAATGGTGCGTGGAAGAAGAAGATTCTCATCAACGATCGAATTGCCGACTCCATCTTTCAGCAGATCATAATTCGGCCTTCGGATTATTCGATTCTGGCCACCACCAACCTCAACGGCGATTACATCTCCGACGCTGCAGCTGCCCAGGTCGGCGGTCTCGGCATCGCTCCCGGCGCCAACATCGGCGATGGCTTCGCCGTCTTTGAAGCCACCCACGGCACCGCCCCCAAGTACGCCGATAAGGATGTCATCAACCCTGGCTCGGTGATTCTTTCCGGTGTCATGCTGCTCGATTTCATCGGCTGGAAGGAAGCTGCCAAGCTGATCGAGACGGCGATGGAGAAGACCATCCAGGAGAAATTCGTGACGTACGACTTCGAGCGCCAGACTGCCGGCGCCACCAAGGTAGGCACCAGCGAATTCGCCACGCGCATAATCGTCAATATGTAGCCAAAGTGAACAGTGGACAGCAGCTGAATGACTTTAGCTTTTAGCCGATCGGCATGGAGGAGTTTGATGGAAAGATTAAGGCGGGTTGGTCTTATAGCACTGTCGACTACAGTCTGTCTTGTATATGCTAACGCCCAGAATTCGGAAGTCGCGAAGGATGGCGAAGGGGGCTTGGGAGTTAGTATTTATGCTGTCGAAACAGTTCCTAACCCCGTAAGGGTTGGCTCCCCAGTCGAGATTAGGATTGATGTTTTAAACAACACCGACAAGGTTCTTTCACTGACATCCGAGCCCGAGGCGTGGTTTATTCACGAACTCATTGACGGGGAGGGGAATCCAGTGAGGGAAACTGAAAAGGGATGCCCTCCCCGCAATCCTACAGAATGCGGACCAGGGGTTGCGCATGGAGGCACCGTGAGAATCCTTCCGCATGATCACTTCATTTTTGGCTTGAGACTTACGGATGTATACCAACTGGACAAACCAGGCATATATTCGATGCTTCTCAAGCAGAATCGAATTAGGTTGTACGAGGTTCCACCTGATGGAGATCTCTCTCGGTTGGATAAGCATCCATTCACAAAGATCGGACTCGTCACGTCGAACGCCGTCAAGATCGAAATACTTCCGTAGGGCCTGGGAGCAAATGCATCGCCAAAATGCCATTCGGGTGCAAAATGGCGTTGTTGTTAAAGAGTGCCCAACCAATTTCCATTTCCGTGGATCGAGACTGTCCACTGTTCGGTACAAAGGGGAGAAAAACAACATGCGCAAGAAAGTAAGCATTGTAGGCGCCGGAAACGTCGGCGCCACTGCGGCCCACTGGATCGCTTCCAAGGAACTGGCGGATGTAGTCCTGATCGACGTTGTGGAAGGCATCCCACAAGGCAAAGCCCTCGACCTGCTCGAAGCTCTGCCCATTGAAAAACGCGATGTCAGCGTTACCGGCTCCAACGACTACGCAGCCACGGCAAATTCCGACATCGTTGTCATTACCGCAGGCATTCCCCGAAAGCCCGGCATGAGCCGTGACGACCTGCTGCATACCAACTTCAAAATCATGTCGGATGTGGTGCAGAAAGTCGTTGCCCAATCGCCCGAATCGATCCTCATCATCGTCTCCAACCCGCTCGACGCCATGGCCCAGGCTGCATTTCGTCAGGCCGGCTTCAACCGCGAGCGCGTTATCGGCATGGCCGGCGTTCTGGACTCCGCCCGCTTCCGCACCTTTATCGCCGCGGAGCTGAATGTCAGCGTCGAGAATGTTACTGCCTTTGTGCTGGGAGGCCACGGCGACACCATGGTTCCGCTTCCGCGCTATTCCACCGTGGCCGGCATTCCCATCACGGAACTCATCGCTCCCGACCGTCTTGAACAGCTCGTTCAGCGAACGAGAGATGGCGGCGCCGAAATCGTGAAGTATCTCAAAGCCGGCAGCGCCTACTATGCTCCGTCTGCCGCTGTCACCGAGATGGTCGAAGCCATTCTCAAAGACAAGAAGAAGATCCTTCCCTGTGCTGCCTATCTGCAAGGCGAGTACGGCATCGACGGCTTTTACATCGGCGTTCCGTGCAAGCTCGGCTCTGCGGGCCTCGAAGAGATCATCCAGATCAAGCTCACGCCCGACGAAGATGCAGCCCTCAAGAAGAGCGCCGAAGCGGTCAAGGAACTTTGCGCTGTCATCGGCGTTTAGCGTTTCAACCGGTTATTTAATCCCTGCCGCGCGGACGTCCTGATTGCTCGCGCGGCTTTCTTTTCCGTTTGAAGTCGCTTCATTCTTCGCGCGCTTGTCTTTTGTGATTGACAGAAAACCTCTCGAACCCTGAGCCTTAAGTTCTGACTACAAAGCTCAAGGACAGGTGGAAATGACTTCCCTCAAATGGACTATCGTGTGCCTACTCGCCCTCATGGCAACCGCCGTTTCCTCGGCACAACAGAAGTTCCCTTTGCGCTCGGGCGAATGGGCGACCACCACCCCCAGTTCCATTCCGAACCGGCCGCCCACGACTCTTCTTTACTGCCTCAATGACGAGTTGTGGACCAAGGCACTCACCAAGATGACTTCCTGCTCGATCAACCAACTCAACGTTACGTTGACGGGCGCAAGTTACATTCTTGATTGCCCCATGAAGGCCGTTCAGATGAAGGGCAAAGTCGTGATGAGTTTTGACGGCATGACCCACATGATCTCCAAAGGATCGTTCGACATGACGATGGACGGAAAAGTTACCCATTCGGAATCCCAAACTGACTATCGCTGGAAGGGTTCCACTTGTAATCCCAACGCCGACATGAACCTGAACTACAGCCATCTGCACTGAGGCAGACTCCGATATGAACTGAGAGACGACCGCCTCAGTGGCCAAGCCCGTCGAACTGCGCAAGCAACGGGTTCCTCAAATCGCCGCAACTATCAAGAACGACCAGAAGGGTCGCCGAGGCGACCCTTTTTACTGCTGCGGCATCTCACCCCCGTGACATTTCGGAATGCGTCCAAATTTCGCTCTGCCTTGTTTGCATCCGTAACCTTTGTCGGGAATCAGTGTCTATACGGATGTTGGCAAGGTCGCCGGGCGATTCCGGTGGGTTTCTATTGCTAATGTCTATGTAGTCAGGAGGTTGCACCCATGAAAAGAACAGTTCGCACAACCCAGACCGCATTGCTTGCGGTCTCTCTCGCCGGAGCTCTTTTGGGGATTTCACCGGCCACTTTTGCCGCATCCCGAGATGCCGGCGTTGCGCTTCAGGCTGTCTCGGATAATCCGGCGGCGAGCGATGCCGCGGGCAAACTGAACAAGAAGCAGTTTCAGAATGTACGCGTGAGCGTCGACGCAAATGGCATTGCCACGATGAGCGGGACCGTCGACCTATACGAGTACAAGGCCGATGCCGACAAGCGCGTCCACAAAGCCAAGGGCGTCACTGCCGTCCGCAATGAAATACGGGTGGCTGGCCCTTCCGTCCCCGATGACCAACTGAAAGCCAAATTGATTGAGAAACTCACCTATGATCAAGTTGGATACGGGAATGCGTTCAACGCCATAAGCGTCGACGTGCAAAACGGCGAAGTCATTCTTGCCGGTCATGCGCTCAACTACCCCGCGAAAGATTCGGCGCTGGGTTTGGTGAGCACGTACCCCGGCGTGAAGGAGGTCGTGGACAACATCGAGGTCGACCCCGTCTCGTTCCAGGACGACGGTATTCGCTTCGCCGTTGCCCGTGCCGTCTACGGATACCCGGCCCTGAACAAGTACGCCATCGACCCGGCCAAACCCATCCGCATCACGGTGGTCAACGGACATGTCCAACTTGACGGTGTTGTGGATTCGCAGGGCGACAAGGAACTGGCGTTCATTCGCGCCAACGGCGTCCCCGGCATCTTCAGCGTGAAAAACAATCTGCAGGTCGCCAACCAGCCCTCTGAAAGGCAGCGGTCCTCCAACAACTAACAACCGTTCACCCCGTTCGTCCGGCCCTGAAGGATCCAATCCTTCGGGGCTGCTTGCCGCAGAGGCCCAAAACATCGCGAATCACGGTTTTCGCTGCTCCGAAATCTGCACATTTACAATCCTGTAACAACATTGGGATTTACATTCCCTACACTTATCCCACCATGGTCAGCGACGCTCCTCTCAACATTGAACAGCTCCGGGGCAAAACTCCGGGCACTTTGATCGTTCGCCTGACAGGTCCGGTTACTCTCCCCAACGTTTTTGTTTTTCAGTCCTACTTGCGCGGCGCTCCCCTGTCAACCGTCCACATCCTTGACTTCAAAGCCGTCCCGTACATAGATTCAGCTGGGATGGGAGCGCTCATCAACCACTACGTGCATTGCCAAAAGAAGAGCGTTCCACTCATCGTTGCCGGTGTCAGTTCGCGTGTTTTGGAGCTATTCAAGCTGACCAAAATGGACACAGTCATGTCGCTCTTCCCCACCGTTGAAGTTGCGGAAGCTTCCCTTTAGAGCACGCCCCGCCCCTCCCTCAATTACACTGATGGATGGAGCCAACCATGCCGGGCTTGTGGGCAAAAACGCGGACGACATTGGAGATGATCAAGTGGGAGCACTCCGTCTTCGCCCTCCCATTTGCGCTGACAGCGGCTCTGCTGGCAGCCCGTGGCCTACCCGCCCTCCGTACCGTCGGGTGGATTCTTGTGGCCATGGTCGCTGCCCGTTCTTCTGCCATGGCCTTCAATCGCTGGGCAGACGCCAACCTCGACGCCGCCAACCCGCGCACACGCTCTCGTGCCATCCCTGCCGGCTTGCTGTCCCGCCAATTCGTCTTCGGATTCACATGCATGGCGGCGCTGGTCTTTGTTCTGGCCTCCGCTGAACTCAACCGGCTCACACTTTACCTATCGCCGCTGGTTCTCCTGGTCTTGCTCGGCTACAGCTACCTGAAACGCTTCACTCGCTGGTCGCATCTGGGCCTGGGAATCGCGCTCGGCCTGGCCCCCTCCGCAGCCTGGATAGCCGTCCGCGGCTCACTGGACCCACGCATCGTGGTCCTTACCGCTGCCGTCACCTTGTGGGCGGGCGGGTTCGACGTGCTCTATGCTTGCCAGGATTTCGAGCACGACCGCACCGCTGGCCTCCACAGTCTGCCTCAGGCCATCGGCATCCCAGC
The DNA here is from genome assembly GCA_049590315.1 of Occallatibacter sp. Classification (GTDB taxonomy): domain Bacteria; phylum Acidobacteriota; class Terriglobia; order Terriglobales; family Acidobacteriaceae; genus Telmatobacter. The sequence continues at coordinate 9,150 of JBAWCO010000519.1, forward strand.
CGCTTTCTGGGCTGCTCGAGCAATGCATTTGTCCATGCTCGGGCTGCTGGTGTGGTTCGGCATCCTGTTTCATTTTTATGCTGCAGGCTGGCTCGGGATCGGGGCCGTCGCCCTGTTGCTGGCGTATGAGCACTCCATCGTTTCTCCTGGCGACCTGCGCCGCCTCAATGCCGCCTTCTTCACCATGAACGGCGTCATTGCCGTGGTTTTCTTTGTCTTTGTGGCAGCCGACCTTTGGCTGCGGAGTTGAAATTGATGGTATCCGGCACGATCCACGATAGAACCCCAATCGAGCTATGGTATGGTGCCAGAAAGCACTCGACATCAGAGTCTTCCAGAGAGCCTTCACCGAACCAACCCACGGGAGCGTCAAACCAAGGAATGAAGATTGCGATCCAGGGAGAGCCGGGGTCATTCAGCCACGAAGCGGCCATGAATCTGGCCACTGGTGGGGTGATTGTCCCGTTTTCTCTTTCCGCCGACGCATTCTCCGCATTAGTCAATGGGTCGGTTGATGCCGCGGTCATTCCGATCGAAAACAGTCTGGCCGGTTCAGTCTCCGAGCACTTTGACCTGCTGCTGACGAACGATGTGATGGTTGAGCGAGAGACTCTGCTGCGTATTCGCCATAACCTCATTGCGATCTCAGGCACGCAGATCGGCCAGATCGACCGGGTCTTCTCGCACCCCGTGGCCCTGGCGCAGTGCCGGCGTTTTCTGGCCAATCACCCCAAAATGGAGTCCTTCGCCTTCTACGACACAGCGGGCAGCGTCAAACAATTGGTGGAGTTGCGCGACCGTCACGCCGCGGCCATCGCCAGCGAAGCGGCCGCACACCACTACGGCGCGCAGATTCTCCAGGCCGGCATTGAAGACAACCCGGAAAACTTTACTCGCTTCTTCCTCGTCCGCCGCACCATGGACGTGGTGACTGATCCCCACTCAAACAAGATCAGCGTTGCGTTTTCAGTAGAGAATCGTCCAGGATCGTTGGTTGCCGCGCTCAGTGAACTCTCTGAACTCGGCACCAACCTGACCAAAATCGAGTCGAGGCCTGTCCACGGCAAGCCCTGGGAGTACATCTTTTACGTGGATTGTCAGATTGACTCTCCAGAAGCGGGCTCGCGAGCACTCGAAGTGCTTGCTCCCCATTGCGCCATGGTCAAGGAACTGGGCCGATACAAAGAAGCCGCCCGCCAATGACCGGCCTTCCCGTTTCCCGAGTCTGAACGCACATTCGCAAGCAAGGAGATGGGGACGGCATTCAGCCCGTCCCCATGCTTGCACAAACTCGTCTGTTCGTCTGGTGCTAGAAGTGATAAGCCACGCCAACCGTTGGAACATATATCTGGTACCACTTGTTGGTCGTAAACTGTGACTCCCCAAAGGTGGGCACCTTGGTCACCCATCCGCGGTACTCCGCGCGGACATCGAAGCTAGGACTTACCTCGTACGCAAAACCTGCACCAAAAACCGCTCCGACCCCAGTCTGTTGCTTCGCGTCCAGAGTCTGCGTGCCGCTGTTGCGGATCGGCAGGAAAATGAATGCGCCGGGGCCTCCTTCCAGAAACGGATTGAATTTGCGGAAATTGAAAGTCCGAACGTAAGCGGCTGAAATCTCCTGCGTACGCGTCAAAATGTTGTAGTTGTTTGGATTTGCGTAGTAATGGATCTTGTTCTGATAGGTGATGCCGTAGTTGGCTTCGAGTGCGCTCGACGGCGTGAGCATGAATCGGTAGCTCGCCAGAGCGCCATAGCCAGTGGTCGAGTGGACCTGAACGTTCGTTTGAGAAGCGATGAACGGCTCTACAATGCCGAATCCGCTGATGCTGATATCTTGGCGGCTCTCTTGAGCCCGTCCTGCGGCCGCGCAAACCACCAGCAGGAATACAATCGATGCGATCTTCTTCATTCGGTCCTGAACCTCACCACTGCGCAACCATCCGGCTGGCAACGAGCTAGTCTATTCCGGTGCTCCGATTCTGCCGGGCCCCGCTCTCAGCATTGTAACTGGCCAGACCGGCTCGTGCCGGAAAGCGGCCGCCTCTGAACTCCTCCGAGCATCCAGTCCAACACCTCGCCCGGAATTCCACTTGCTACTACCAGGAAAGTTCTGAGGCTATAGACGCACGTCAACCCATTCCGGTACCTGCCTGCACCTCTAACTCCCGCTCCTTTGATTCATCCCACCCGTTCGACCTGGTAGTAAAACGGCGGCCCTTTCTTCCTGGCGAGCGTCCGCACCGTACGCAGAAACGCCCCCGCGGCATATGACAGCGTCGCCTGACGCCGATGCACCAACCGCAGAATCCGCCGGGTCTCCAGTTCGTCCACGGGCACCCGCACCAGGTCGCCGGTTTCCAGTTCCCGAGCCACAGTCAAATGCGGAACCAACGCCACCCCGTTTCCCATCGCCACAAACCGCTTGATCGCCTCAATCGTAGGCAGCTCGATTCCCATGTTCAGAGGCGTGCGGTAACGCTGAAAAGCCTCAATCACCTTCTGTCGCAGCGGTGACGCCACATTGTGGGCGATGAACACTTCGTCACCCAGATCGTTGATCGATACTCGCTGGGCCCCCGCCAGAGGATGACTGGGGCTCACAATGAATGCCAGACTGTCCCCATAGACCGCGATTGTGCGGAATTGAACCGGATCGGGCCGAAACGAAATCACTCCCAGCTCGAATGTCCGCAGTGCCAACTCCTCGGGAATCTTGGAAGCCAGCATCCGGTGCACCGTGACGCTGATATGCGGAAATTCGCGCCGGAACTGGTCAATTGCCGGCAACAGGTACATGCATGTGTACTCATTCGCCGCCAGTTGCAGCCGCCCCCGCTCCAGACTCTTCAGCTCACCCAGCGCACTGGCGGCCTCTCGCCGTAATGCGAGCAACCGCAGTGAATAGTCGCGCAGCAACACTCCTGCCGCGGTCAGCGAACCATCCCTCGCCGCGCGATCGAAAAGCGTCTCTCCAACAGATGCTTCCAGCTTGCGAATTACCTGGCTCACCGCCGGCTGCGTCCGATGGAGCCGCGCCGCCGCCCGCGAAAAACTCCGCTCCTCCGCCACCGCCAGAAACGTCTCCAACTGGTTCAATTCCATCGAGAATTCCCCCGGTCAATAACTGCCATCTGTCATCTGCAGTCCATCATTTGGGTCATAAGCAATTGTAATCGCTTACCCAAAAAGAATAACTTTGCGTTATATAACCCCGATGCGAGAAAATCTCTAAATTGAATAGAAGCTTCCCTGGCAGGCGAACACATGACCTCAAATCCGTCATCGAATCACGTAGTCTTTTTCGACACAACCTTGCGCGACGGCGAGCAGTCCCCGGGCTGCAGTATGACAACGCAGGAAAAGCTCACCATGGCCCATGCTCTCGAAGATTTGGGTGTGGACATCATCGAGGCCGGCTTCGCCATGGCGTCTGAAGGCGATTTCGCTGCCATCGCCACAATTACACAGGCCATACGGCAACCGCGCATCGCTTCCCTCGCCCGCGCTAAAACAGAGGATATTGAAATGGCTGCACGCGCCTTGCAGTTTGCAGACCGCGCCCGCATCCACATTTTTTTGGCTTCCAGCGACCTGCACCTTGAATACAAGCTCAAGATCGGGCGCCAGCAGGCCCTCGACCAGACCGCCGAATCCATCCGCCTCGCCCGCACTCATGTCGACGACGTCGAATTTTCCCCCGAAGACGCTACCCGCTCCGACCGCGATTTTCTGGTGGAGATGGTTCGCGTCGCTGTAGAAGCCGGCGCAACTACTATCAACATGCCTGACACTGTCGGCTACTCCACTCCCGAGGAATATGGCCGCATGTTCGCCGAAGTTCGCGAGCGCATTCCGGCGGTTGACCAGCAAGGCATCGTTCTTTCCTCGCACTGCCACGACGATCTTGGTCTCGCCGTCGCCAACTCCCTCGCTGCCATCCAAAACGGCGCACGCCAGGTTGAGTGCACGATCAACGGAATCGGCGAACGCGCCGGCAACGCGGCTCTTGAAGAGATCGCCGCTGCGCTCTATGTCCGCGGAGATCGCTACGGCGTCGCCACCGGCATCAAGCTTGAGAATCTCTACGCCACCAGCCAGGTGCTGGGTCAGATCATCACCTTCCGTCCATCCCCCAACAAAGCTATCGTTGGCGACAACGCATTCGCCCACGAGTCCGGCATCCATCAGCACGGCATGTTGGCCAACCCGCTCTGCTACGAGATCATGACGCCTGCTCTGGTCGGCGTTGCCAAGACGCATCTTGTCCTCGGCAAGCACTCCGGCCGTGCCGCATTGAGGCATCGGTTGGAGCAACTCGGCTTTGCGCTAACCCGCGAGGAACTGCAGCAGACGTACTACCGTTTCGTGGCCTTGGCCGACCGGAAGAAAAACATCTACGACCAGGATCTCGTTGGCATCTTGCCTGAACAGATCCGCGAGCGCCGCCACGTCCCAGTATCCGAGCTGGATTGAGTCGCAGATTCGCAGCGACAGGCAAAGACTGATATCAGAAATCTGATCACCGGAGAAGCATGAAACTCAAGATTCTAGTCACCGCCGGCGACGGCATAGGCCCCGAAGTCACGAATGAAGCCTTGGCCGTCCTCAAAGAAGTCGCGCAACTCGGCGGCCACACGTTCGAATTCAATGCAAAACGCATCGGCGGCGTCGCTATCGTCAACGACGGATCGCCCTTGCCTGCTGACACCCTCGCTGCGGCCCTCGACTCCGACGCAGTTCTCCTCGGCGCTGTCGGCGGCAACGAATTCAATTCCCTCCCCCCCGACAAGCGCCCTGAAGCCGGCCTGCTCCAGATCCGCTCGGCTCTCGGCGGCTTCGCCAACCTCCGTCCCGCCTTCGCCTTCAAGGAACTTGCCGTTAACAGCCCGTTGCGCCCTGAAATCATCGATGGCGCAGACATTCTCTTCGTCCGCGAACTCCTCGGCGGCCTCTACTTTGGCCAGCCCCGTGAGTGGAACAAGGCCACCGGCGAAGCGTGGAATACCATGCGCTACACGCGCGATGAAGTCACTCGCGTTGCTCGTGTTGCCTTCCAGTTAGCCAGCAAGCGCCGTAAGAAGGTCACCAGCGTCGACAAAGCCAACGTGCTTGAAGTCTCGCAGCTCTGGCGCGCGACGGTGAATGAAGTGGCCGCTGAATTTCCCGGCATCACTGTTGAGCATCAATATGTCGACGCGATGTCCATGCACTTGATGAACCAGCCTCGCAACTATGATGTAGTGCTCACCGAAAATCTTTTCGGCGACATCCTCTCCGACGAGTCCGCCGTCATCACCGGCTCGCTCGGCATGTTGCCCTCGGCCACCATCGGCGGCAAAGTCAATCTCTACGAGCCGGTCCACGGTTCCGCGCCGGACATCGCCGGTAAAGGCCTGGCCAATCCACTCGGAGCCATCCTAACCAGCGCGCTGATTCTGCGCCATTCAGGCGGCCTTGAGACCGAAGCCGCAGCCATTGAAGCAAGCGTGCGCAAGGTTCTAGAGCAAGGCTTCCGCACACCTGACCTTGCGCGCACCAATCCGAACGGACTCACGGTTCTATCCACCACGGAAATGGGCGCGAAAGTTCGCGAGACCGTAAGAACCATGCTGGTCAACGTATAAACGCTGGGCGCCCCATCCTCGCGACGTTCTTGTTTTTGTAGCTAGGGTGGGAGAGCACAAATCGAGGGGAGCGCCAATGACAAGCCTGAGAGACGAAGCACAAAAGCTGGCCGAGCGACAAGGAAAGTCTAGCAGCGACCTTATCAGAGAAGCACTCGAGACATTCATAAAACAGAAATCCGCGACAGGGAGTTCAATGAACGCACCAAAAACACTATTCGAAAAGGTCTGGCAACAGCATGTGGTCGTTGAGCCCCAAGGCGAACCGACTGTGCTCTACATCGACCTCCAACTTCTCCACGAGGTCACCTCACCCCAGGCGTTTGAAGGTCTTCGCCTAGCCGGTCGCAAGGTTCGCCGTCCCGACCGTTGCATCGCGACTGTCGATCACAACATCCCCACAACTATTGAAGGCCGGCTCAACATCGTCGATCAGATCGCTGCTACGCAGATCGCCACGCTCCGCAAGAATTGCGCCGACTTCGGTGTCGAGCTTTATGACGTCGACTCGCGCGAGCAAGGAATCGTCCACGTCATCGGACCCGAACTCGGCATCACCAAACCGGGCATGACCATCGTTTGCGGCGACTCGCACACCAGCACCCACGGCGCATTCGGCGCATTGGCGTTCGGCATCGGCACCAGCGAAGTTGAGCATGTCCTCGCCACGCAGACCCTGCAACAGTCGAAGCCCAAAACCTTCCGCATCGCAGTCGAAGGTGAATTGCCCACCGGCGTCACGGCTAAGGACATCATCCTTGCCATCATCGGCCAAATCGGCACCGACGGCGCAACCGGCTGCGTCGTTGAGTACGCAGGCTCGGCAATCCGCGCCCTCTCGATGGAAGGCCGCATGACCATCTGCAATATGAGCATCGAAGCCGGCGCCCGCGCTGGTATGATCGCTCCCGACGCAACCACCTTCGCGTATCTCAAAGGTCGCCGCTTCTCTCCACACGGTGCAGCATGGGACAAGGCAGTTAGTGAGTGGAGCAACCTCCCCACCGACCCCGGCGCGAAGTTCGATCGCGAATTAGTTATCGACGCCGCAACGCTGGTTCCGTATGTTAGTTGGGGTACCAGCCCAGGCATGGTCGCCCCCATCACCTCCAACGTGCCCGACCCTGCCGCCACATCCGACGAACAGGAACGCAGGGGCCTCGAGCGCGCTCTTGAATACATGGGGCTCACCGCCGGCACACCGCTTGAAGAAGTTTCCATCGACCGCGTCTTCATTGGCTCCTGCACCAACTCGCGCATTGAAGATTTGCGCGCCGCTGCCCGCATCGCCTCTGGCTACAAGGTTTCCACTCACGTCTCCGCCATGGTCGTACCTGGCTCGCAAGCCGTCAAAGCGCAAGCAGAATTGGAGGGCCTCGACAAAGTCTTTCGCGAGGCTGGCTTCGACTGGCGCGAACCCGGATGTTCCATGTGTCTCGGCATGAATCCAGACATTCTTTCCCCAGGCGAGCGCTGCGCCTCCACCAGCAACAGAAATTTCGAAGGCCGCCAGGGACGCGGTGGTCGCACTCATCTCGTCAGTCCCGAGATGGCCGCAGCCGCCGCTATCGCCGGCCACTTTGTTGACATTCGCGATTGGGCCGTCCGTGAGCCCGCTCTGCAAGGGGGTAAGAACTGATGCAACCCTTCCGCACATTGACCGCGCTGGCCGCGCCCCTCGACCGCACCAACGTCGACACGGACCAGATCATTCCGAAGCAATTCCTGAAACGCATCGAGCGCACCGGCTACGGCGAGTTCCTTTTCTTCGACTGGCGACGCACAGCATCCGGCGACCCCGACCCGTCATTCCCCCTGAACGACCCGCGCTACAAATGCGCGCAAATCCTCATCGCCGGCAAAAACTTCGCCTGTGGCTCCAGCCGCGAACACGCCGCGTGGGCGCTCAGCGATTACGGCTTCCGCGCCGTGATTGCCCCCACCTTTGCCGACATCTTTTTTTCCAACGCAGGCAAGAATGGTATCGTCCTGGTCCGTCTCAGCGAGGAGGAGGTCGCCCAACTTCTTTCGAACGCCAAAACCATTCCCGACTACCAACTCACGGTCTCGCTTGAAGCGCAGACCATCACAGATTCGCAGGGTTTCCACGCAACCTTTGAAGTGGACCCGTTCCGAAAGTTCTGCCTCATTGAGGGGCTCGACGACATCGGCCTTACTCTGCGCCACGAAGCAGCGCTCGACGCATATGAAACGCAACACGACCAGGCCAGTTGGCTGAAAGCAAAATGAATGCGGAGCTGACTCCGCTACAAGGACACAATGACTGTTGAAGGCAAGCGCCAAAGTATTCCGTTGACCGAAGGACCCAGCCGCGCCGCCGCGCGCTCTTATCTCCGCGGGGCTGGATTCGAAAAAGAAGATCTGCATAAGCCCATCATCGGCATCGCCAATACATGGACTGAAATCGGCACCTGCAACGTCCATCTGCGCGACATCGCCGAAGCCCTCAAAGAAGGCATTCGTGAGGCCGGTGGGACCCCGATGGAGTTCAATACCATCACCATCTCCGACGGCATCACTATGGGCACGCAAGGCATGAAGGCTTCCCTGGTAAGTCGTGAAGTTATCGCCGACTCCATCGAGTTAGTCGCGCGCGGTAACTTATTTGACGGCCTGGTCGGCATCGGCGGATGCGACAAGAACATGCCGGGCATCATCATGGCTCTCTGCCGCCTCGACATTCCTGGGCTTATGCTCTATGGCGGATCCATCGCACCAGGAAAACTCAATGGCGTCGACATCACCATCCAGAATGTTTTCGAAGGCATCGGCTCACACGCCGCCGGCCGCATCGACGATGCCGGCCTTGAAGCTCTTGAAGCCAACGCATGTCCGGGCGCGGGCGCATGCGGCGGCCAATTCACCGCCAACACCATGGCGATGTCTGCTGAAATCCTCGGTATCTCGCCCATCTATTTATCCGGTGTCCCCGCAACTTCCAAAGACAAGCAAGCCGCCACGCGCGAGGCCGGCCACATCCTCATGGATGCAGTCCGCGCGAATCGTCGCCCCTCGCAAATCATTACGCACAAGTCGATCGAGAACACCATCGCAAGCGTTGCCGCCAGCGGTGGCTCGACCAACGCTGTGCTCCATCTGATCGCCATCGCGCGCGAACTTAACATCCCACTTACTGTCGACGACTTCGACGAAATCAGCAAGCGCACGCCCTTCATCTGCGACCTCACGCCTGCCGGCAAATTCGTCGCCAACGACTACCAGGCGGCGGGTGGCTCGCGCCTTCTCGCGCAGCGCCTGATTGATGCCGGCCATGCCGACGGTAGCACCCTCACTATCAGCGGCAGGACACTGGCTGAAGAAGCCGCCCTGGCCGTTGAGACTCCCGGCCAGATAGTGATCCATACCTTCGACAATCCCATCAAGCCCACCGGCGGCCTTGTCATTCTCAAAGGCAACCTGGCGCCGGAAGGCTGCGTGATGAAGATCGCCGCCGCTGGCCGCTATGAGCATCGCGGTCCTGCCCGCGTCTTTGAGTGCGAGGAAGACTGCTTTGCCGCCGTGCAAACCGGGCAGATCAAAGCGGGCGACGTGCTCGTCATTCGCTATGAGGGCCCCAAGGGCGGTCCCGGCATGCGCGAGATGCTGCAAGTCACAGCCGCCGTCTCATCCAATGCCGAACTCAGCGCACACGTAGCTCTATTGACTGACGGCCGCTTCTCCGGCGCAACGCGCGGCTTCACCGCCGGCCACGTTGCTCCTGAAGCTTTCGTCGGCGGACCCATCGCCGCCGTCCGCGAAGGCGACATCATTCACTTCGATATCCCGAACCGCAAGCTGACCCTCGAAGTCAGTGAAGAAGAAATCGCGTCTCGCCTCAAGGGTTTCAAGCCCCCCGCATTGCGCTGGCCCAGAGGCGTCTTCCGCAAATATGTCGACCGCGTAACCAGCGCCTCACAAGGCGCAACCACGTAACACCGTTTCTTAATTAATCTCCGGCCCCTGATCACAGACAGAAGGAGTCCACCATGGGAACCACCGCAAACACGCAGTCCGCGAATGCCCACCTCACCACCCCCACCCGCCTCACTGGCGCTGAGATTCTGTGGGCCACTCTTGTGGGTGAGGGAGTCACCACTGTCTTCGGGTATCCCGGCGGCGCAATCCTGCCCGCCTATGACGCGCTGCGCAAGTTTCCCATTCATCATGTCCTGGTCCGCCACGAACAGGGCGCCTCACACATGGCTGACGGCTACGCGCGGGCCTCAGGCAAGGTCGGCGTAGCCATTGCCACCAGCGGCCCCGGCGCCACCAACCTGGTTACCGGCATCGCTACCGCGATGCTGGACTCCATTCCCATTGTCTGCATCACCGGCAACGTCTCCAGCAAGGTGCTCGGCACGGACGCGTTTCAGGAAGTTGATATCACCGGCATCACGCTGCCAGTCACCAAGCACAACTTCCTCGTCAATCGCACTGAGGATCTGGCCGCTGCTCTGCGCAGTGCTTTCCAGATCGCCGTTTCCGGCCGTCCTGGTCCGGTCCTGGTCGATATCACTAAAGACGCACAACAAGGCACGGCTATCTTCGACTTTGCCGCCGCCAAGCCGCGTCCTTATCGCCCGCATCCCATGCTTCGCGTTGAAGACTCGGGTCTCGCGCAAGCCGCCGAACTCATCCGTAATGCCAAGCGTCCTGTCATACTCGCGGGGCACGGCGTCTCGGAATCCGGCGCGACGGAGCAGATCCGCACTCTCGCGGAGCGCGCACAGATTCCCGTCGGCCTTACGCTCCTCGGCCTCGGTGCTTTCCCTGCATCTCACCCGCTCAACCTCGGCATGATGGGCATGCACGGCGAGTCCTGGCTGAACAACGCAATCCAGGAAGCGGACCTGCTCATCGCCTGCGGCATGCGCTTCGACGATCGCGTTACTGGGACCATCTCCACCTATGCTCCCAAGGCCAAGAAGATTCACATTGAGGTGGACCCCGCGGAAATCAATAAGAACGTCAAGGTCGATGTTGCGTTGGTTGGCGATCTTCGCGAGGTTCTTGAGCAGTTGCTTCCCCGCATCGGAGGCCGCGACGGTTCCGCGTGGCTCAAGTCCATCGAGGCAAGCAAGGGCGCCTGTGCGGTGCGAGACATCAAGAACCTCCCTGATTCCGGCCACCTTTACGCCGCCCACGTCATGCATGACCTCTGGCGTATCACCGGGGGCAACGCCATCGTAGTGACCGACGTTGGCCAGCATCAGATGTGGGAGGCGCAGTATTTCCACCACGAGGAGCCGCGCACGCTCATCACCTCTGGCGGTCTTGGCACCATGGGTTTCGCACTGCCCGCAGCCATTGGTGCGAAGTTCGCATGCCCGGAAAAAGAAGTCTGGGTTGTCGCCGGTGACGGCGGATTTCAGATGACCTCCGCGGAGCTTTCCACGATCGCACAGGAAGGCATCAAGATCAACATCGCCATCATCAACAACGGCTACCTTGGCATGGTTCGCCAGTGGCAGGAGTTCTTCTATGAGCGCAACTACGAAGCTACGCCGCTGGTCAGCCCAGACTTCGTCAAGCTCGCCGGCGCGCATGGCATTGAGGGTCGCGCCGTCCGCACTCGTGCCGAACTCGCCTCCGCCGTGGAAGAGGCCCGCACCGCCAAAGGCACTTTCCTGCTCAACTTCATGGTCGAGAAGGAAGAGTCTGTCTACCCCATGATTCCGGTCGGGGCGGCACTTCACGAGATGATTCGCCGCCCGGAACACGACCCGCTGTTGGAGTCGCCCGAAGACAAGTAAAAAAGCCAGCCGAAAGCAAGAGGCCAGTCGAGTCATGTTGCATACATTCGTTGCATACGTAGAGGATCTGCCAGGCGTGTTGACGCGCGTGGCTTCCCTCTTCCGCCGCCTCAACATCAACATCAACTCGCTCACTGTTGGCCGCAGTGAGCGCCCCGGCCTCTCGCGCCTTACCCTGGTTTGCGAGGCCTCGGCAGAAGCCGGCAATCGCGTCCGTGCCAGCCTGTTCAAGCTGGAGAACGTTGTCGACGTCGACGACATTGCCAGCGCGCCCGTCGTTACCCGCGAACTGGCACTCATCAAAGTCGCTGCCACCCCCCGCAATCGCACTCAGATTTTCGATCTGGTAGAAGTCTTTCGCGCCCGCATCGTCGACCTCACTTCGGAGTCGTTGATGATTGAAATGACCGGCGTCGAAAGCAAGATCGAAGGACTTATCGAAGTACTGCGCGAAGACGAAGGCCGCATTCTCGAAATATGCCGCAGCGGAAAAATGACCATGCGACGCGGTCACCACACCAGCGGCGTCCTCAAGGCCATGGGAGCCGGCTCCGCTGAGCCTGACGCAGAACCTGTTGCATCCTTCGAAGAGAACGCCGCAGTCGAGCCGGAGTAACTCTATATCGAATACCTCCGCCAATAGGAATTGAATCAACCCATAACCTGCACACAAAGGAAAAACCGAGAAAATCATGGCTAAGACTTACTACGATCACGACGCCGACCTCTCCCTAATCCAAGCCAAGAAGGTAGCCATCATCGGCTATGGCTCCCAGGGGCACGCACACGCCCTCAACCTCAAGGACTCCGGCGTCCATGTGAAGGTTGGCCTCGCAGCCAACTCCAAATCCATTGTCAAAGCACAGAAGGCCGGGCTGGAAGTCACCACCGTCGCCGAAGCCACAAAGTGGGCAGACGTGATCATGGTCCTGGTTCCCGATCAGACCGCGGCCAAACTGTATGCCGAGGAAATCGGACCCAACCTGTCCGCTGGCAAGCTACTGCTGTTCGCGCACGGTTTCAACATCCATTACAAGACCATCATCCCGGTGGCGGGTATCGACGTGGGCATGGCCGCGCCTAAAGCTCCCGGCCATCGTGTCCGCGAGGTTTTCACTGAAGGCGGTGGTGTTCCCGGACTGATTGCCATCCATCAGGACGCGACAGGGACGGCCCACGCTCTCAACCTCAGCTATCTCAAGGGCATCGGATGCACCCGCGCCGGAGTTCTTGAAACTACATTTAAAGAAGAGACCGAGACCGATCTCTTCGGCGAGCAGGCCGTGCTTTGCGGCGGCGTCAGCGCCCTCATCAAAGCCGGCTACGAGACTCTGACCGAAGCAGGCTACCAGCCAGAGAGCGCCTATTTCGAAGTCCTGCATGAATTGAAACTGATCGTCGACCTCATTTATCGCGGCGGACTCGCGTACATGCGCTATTCCATTTCCGACACCGCTGAGTGGGGCGATTATGTCTCGGGCCCGCGCGTTATCAATGCCGAAAGCAAGAAGGCCATGAAGGCGATCCTGACCGAAATTCAGGACGGCACCTTCGCCAAGCGGTTTCTCGCCGACCAGAACTCCGGTCGCAAGGAGTTCCTCGCTTTCCGCGAAGCCGAGGCCAAGCACCCTGTCGAAGTCGTCGGCAAGAAACTTCGCGCCGCAATGCCGTTCCTAGATCCCGTTACCGTAGAAGAAGTCGCCAAGAATCGCTAACAAAAGCAGCCTCCAGCACGTGCTGGAGGCTGCTTTTGTTAGCGATTCTTGGCGACTTCTTCTACGGTA
>JBAWCO010000520.1:0-3709 GCA_049590315.1 Occallatibacter sp.
TCTATACCCCGCAGCGCGGAGAACGAAGTGCCGAGTGCCTCAGCCCGGCGCAGAGGGAACAGGTTGCACACGAGCTGCCACGACTCTACAAACTCTATCCCAAACTGCTCACGCCCAATGGATACGCGCAGGCGTTGCTTCATCCGCCGTCATCTCCCGAGGAATGCACATTTTCGCGTCTATCGAAGAACTACTCCGCCGATTTGAAGACACACGTGGAACCATGCGTCTTTGGCGGCGATCCGGACTGCGCGCAGTGTGGTTGCTCAGCGAGTGCGGCGGCGCACTGGATCAGCCGGAAGCGAGTTGTGGGCCCGCTCAAAGTCAAGCACTTTATGCGCGGGTCGATGCGTATTGGCGATGCTATGGCGCGCTTACAGAAAGTCGCGCTGCCCGCCTGGCGCGAGCGTGGGCAGGCCTCACCGCGGCAGACTGAGAGCCTGGTGCAGATTTCGATGGACTGAAAAAGCAGGGACTAGTCCCCAGCTCCTCGTCCCTCATGATCCCTGCTTGCCGCTATCCACGAGACTACCGCGCACAGGCTCAGAATTGTGCCCATGATGACCAGCGAAAGAACGATGGGCACGTCGATCCAGCGGGCGGCGAGCATCTTGAACGCCACAAAGGCCAGCATCGCGCCCAGTCCGTAGTGTAGATAGCGGAAACGGTCGAGCAGCGCGGCCAATGCAAAGTAGAGTGAGCGAAGACCCAACACAGCGGCGATGTTCGATGTGTATACCACGAAGGGATTGTGGCTGATGGCGAGCACCGCGGGGATGGAGTCCGTGGCGAAGACTACATCGGTAACTTCGATGGCAAGGATGACCGGCAACAGCGAACCCTTGGCCGGCTGGAGCTTGCGGATCCACTCCGGGATGGCCGCGTGCGCTGAGCTGCCGCGCACCAGGCGCCAGGCTGCGTAGAGCAAAAACAGACCGAAGATCCAGGTGATCCATTCGAAGCGCTGGAGCAGGGCGATGCCCGCGGCGATGAAGAGCGCGCGCAGGATGACCGCTCCACCCACGCCCCACAGCAGGGCGTTGTGCTGGCGCTCGGTGCTGATGCGGAAGCCCTGAAAGATGACCAGGAAGACGAAGAGATTGTCGACGCTGAGCGAGGTTTCAATTGCATAGCCGCCGACCCATTCAAGTGCGGTCTGATGACCCTGTGATACTGCGATCCATGCGGCAAATGCAGTTGAGGAGAGCAGCAGGACGGCGGTCCATATCCACGCGAAGGCTTGCGCGTGGCCGGATTCGCGGCGGTGGCCGGGAAGAAGGGAATCGACCAGCAACAGCACGATGACCGCCGCGTGGAAGCCGACCCACCAGACCCAGGATGCGCCTGCAATCATTTATAGAGGGTATCGCACGGGAGTTGTCAGTTGTCAGCTTTCAGCTTTGCGGCAGACTGTCGATGAATTTCGTAACTATCTGTGCGGATTGCTCCGGTTCCCGCTGAAGGATGAGGTGAGGGCTTTGAATTTGCACGACTTCAATCTGCGGTTTGATTGCCACAATCTCTTTAAGACAAGTTGGACCAACCAAGCGGTCTTGCTGGGGTTGAAGGAAGAGGATAGGTACTGAGACTTTACTGAGTGCGAGCCGCGTGTCGACTGCGAGTACCTGTTGCAGGCGTGACATGAGAACCGTTGGATTGACTGAGCGAATAGCGGCGCGAACAGCCTCGTTTAATGAATCCGGTGCATCCGGTCCTACGAGCAAGTGGGAAACGGCGATCTTCGGTAGAGGGAGACGGAAAGCGAAAGGCGCAATTAATGAGGCGAGCGATTTTCGCCATCCGCGAATGGGGGACGTTGCGAAACCTGCACAGAGAATCAGGCCTTTCAGGTTTGGTGGATTGGCGGCAGCGAATTGAATGGCCAGAGGGGCCGAGAAGGATTCAGCGAGCAGGACATAAGTATCTGACTCGGGAACGAACGATTGGACGAGTCCCAATAGCTGGGAATAGGAGAGACTTATGTCAGTCGGATAATGGAGTGCCTGGGCGTGCTTCTGCTCGGGAATCATCCTCGTGAAGTCCGAGAAGAGCTCCCCGGTTCCGTGCATCCCTGGCAACAGCACGAGTCTACTAAGCATAGCCATTGCGTTATTCGAGTACCAGCACATGCTTGCTCAACTTCGGACCGGCCATTGAGCGGATGGTCTTATCTAGCGTGACGAGGATGCCGTTTTCCTTGATCGCGAGTCCCAATAGCCAGGCGTCAGTGATTTGTTGGTGTCCAAATACCCTTCCCTCGAAGGGCGAAGCGATCTCACTCCAGTTGGCCTCAATGGGCCAATATCGATAGCCGGGATGATTTATGAGGCTAGCAAGCACATTGGTTGCGTCGTCAAGTGAGTAAGAACCCAGTTTTTGATTCATGGCCACCCGAAGAAAGCCTGCCTCGGAAAAGGCGCAGAGCCCCCAGTCCAGGCGGGGAATGCTAAACCACTTCATCGCCATTCTATGGTGAATGTGTTTGAGCTCCGCTAGAGCGATCAATACATTCACGTCGAGCAGATATTTCTCCCTACTCAATAGTCGTCCTCGTCCAGGGCCGCTTTGACCATTTCGTTGGTAATGACCCTGCCGGTGCCGGCAAAGACGAGCATCCCATTTGGCAGTCTCTTCAGTCGCGGCGAAGGCGAGGTTTCCGTAAGCCGCGCCTCCTGGGCTTTGCGCACGAACTCGCTGATGGCTGCACCGAGCGTGATTCCTTTGCCCTTGGCGCAGAGCATCGCTAGTTCATAGGCGTCGTCGTCGAGATTGATGGTGGTTCGCATATGTTAATTGTGCATCGTTTTCTAGTTTGATGCAAGATTGCATAATGATGTTCAGGTGAAAAATGATGCATTTTTACAATTTGATGCAAATATGGTGTAATAGCATCTCGGCTGGGGCGTCTGATTTGGCGCTGGGAATTACCGCTGATTGATTAAGCGAATGGTCTCCATGAACACGTCGCCGTCGATGGTCAGGCTGGCGGCGCTGACTTTGTCCATGGTGTCCTGGGCGGTGTGGTGGTAGGCGTTGTTGGGGCCGTAGTCGAGGTCAATCACATCGATAGAGGGAATACCGCGCGCGACGAAGGGGAGATGATCGTCCTCGACGGCCTCTTCGCGCTGAAAGAAATAGCGCTCATCGCCGTATTTCTTGGCCGCCTGCCTCACCATGGCTACCAGCCAGTCGGTGGACTTGGATTCGCGCTGGATGTCGAGGTCCTTGTCGCCGATCATGTCGGCCAGGATGAAGGCCCTGATTTTGCTCAGGGTTCCGTCCCGTCCCCACTTGGCGGCAAGGTGACGGCTGCCATAGGTGGAGTCGGAGGCTGACCAGGTTCGAATAGCTTCTTCGCCATCGAAGAAGACCAGCCAGACGGAGTAGCCGTCGAGGGTCTTGCCGCGGCTCCCCTCACTTCGCAATTGGTCCGCGATGGCCAGCAAGAGGCCGGTCGTCGAGCCGCCATCGTTGGCGCCGACGAAGTTGATGTTCTTGAGCCAGTAATTGGTTTCGTAATGCGTGGCAAGGACGATTACTCCATTCTTCTTGCCGGGGAAGCGCACGATGAAGTTGCGCATGGCGACCGCGCCAATGGGCGTGTCGGCGGTGAAGGTATCTTCCTCAAGCTGGTCGTGCTGGAAGCGAGCCCGGAGGAACTGCTCAGCTTTGAGGTGGCCGGGGCTGGTGGGCCAGCGTGGGCCGATGG
>JBAWCO010000521.1:0-2881 GCA_049590315.1 Occallatibacter sp.
CCTTGACAGCGGGCGGCGGCGCGGAAGGGCCTCCGAATGTGTTCTTGATCATATAGCCTGCCGCGCAGATGAGGACGACACCAAGTGCGACGAGGATGTAGACCTGTTTCTTGTTTTCAGTTCCCAAAGGCATGGCCATGGCTATTCACCCTCCTTTCCCTGAGCGGCGGAGGGTTGGGATTGCGCATCGCTGTCTTGCGGAGTGGTCGCCAGGCCGCTGGGCACATCGCCGGGCCGCAACCAGGTAGAGACCCTGATGCGCAGATTAACGAGGCCGCCCTGTTGGCCGGTAAGCGACATCGCCCGGATGACAAAGAAAGTCTGGTCGCGCTCCAGGCCGTTCACAAAGCGCATGATCTGCGGATATTCGCCGGTGATGCCCGCGTCCATGGAAATCTCTGTGAGGTCGGAGCCCGGTTTGCCTTGCGTGTACTGCACCCTGGACAGATGCACAGGGCCTTTGAGCGCCAGTTCGCCGATGCGGCCGGCAATGGAGGAGTAGTTGGGCGGGATGCGCTTCAAATTGAAGGCCAGCATCTGGGCGCGAGAATCTTCAACGCGTTTTTCGAGGCCGCGCAGAGGAGCGGTTTCAAGATCGAGTGCCTTTGCCTGAATCTGCTTGGAGGCCAGCGCGTCGGCGGAGCTGTCGCTGGTGGTGGCCCAGTCCAAGCCGAAGCGAATGGAGAGTCCGATGACTACGATCAGCAGAACGGCAAATCCGGCGTAGTGCCAGGTGAGCGGGGAGGCCAGACGCTCACGCCACTGGGCAGTTGTATTGTTGCTGCTCATCGCGGGCCTCCTTGATTTGGATTGGGAGCGGGCATACGGTTCAAACTGCGATTGGCAACGGGATTTGCATTCATCGGGGGACGATTGCTGGGCGTGAAAGCCGGACTAACAGGCGCCGGAACCTGAGCGGCGCTTGGTTTGGATGGATGGACAACCGCCCGGAGTGGCGGCGCGCTTTGGCGAGGCTCGTCCCGACCAGCCTCAGGCTTCGCGGTCTTGTTGCGCGTCCTATGTTCCGCGAGCGCAGCCGAGTTGTAGTCGGCCAGCAGATCGAAGTTGACGCGCGTCGAGGCGCTCACCGGCTGCAGCCTCTCGCCCGGGCCTCCGTTGGACTCGACGCTTTCGCCCACGATACTGGGCCGAAGGAAGTATCGGGAGCGTTCGAGATTCTGGACCAGATCCACGGCGCGGTCGCGCGGCCCGACGACGCGCAGCTTGAGAGTGATGATGCCGGTCTTTACGTCGCGAACCGGCTCGATGGCGGTGACCTGAACGCCGCCCGGCAAGACGGTCTCAAGGTCTTCCATGGCCAGCGTCCAGGAGAAAGTCTTCTCGTCGAAGAGCTGGTTGAGCGCAGCGGCCTGCGTGAGCAGCAAGGCATTTTCCGGCCTGTGCATCAGGTCCTGATAACCTTGGCGCTCACGGCTGATGGCGTCTATTTTGTTTTGCAGACGCTGTTCGGTGGCGCGGGCTGCTTCGGCCTTCTGGTGCAGGGCGCGCAGGCCCAGGCCAAGGCCGATGGCGATGACGGCCAGCACCGCCATGGCGATGCGTAGGCGCTTGATGGCCGGGCGAAGATCGATGTAGGGACGGGTAGCGAGATTTAGCGTTATTCTCATTAGGCTGCCCCCGCCAGCGCGCCGACGACGCCGGCCAGGCTCAATACGTTGCCGAGGGGCGTGGCCGCTCCGGTTTCAGGCCGCGGCGCAAGGTCGGTAACGGTCAGTTCTGGGTCGTCGATCCATTGGGCAAAGTCTTCTGCCGCGTTGTTGCCGCCCGCGCCAATGCCGGCATAATGCAATGTTTGGGGACGTGCGCCGACTTTGTCTTCAAAGTATGCGGCTGCGACGGCAATGCCGCGCTGCACTTCCTGAAGGCGCGCGGCGGGATCTTCGGGCAGGTCGAGTGTGCGATAGAGCAGCAGGTCCTGGCCGTGGGTGATCGAGGTGGTCAGGGCCAATGCGCCCAGGTTTGCGGCCAGAACGGGATCGGGTGAATCGATGGCACCAAGAGCGGCCAGACTTGTGGGCAGCACGGCCCCAGGTTCATAGCCCGCCTGGCGAATCGCGGCTTCGTACTCCTGCAAAACCGCACCGGGCAGAACGGCTGCCAGCACCTTGCATTCGGTCTTGTTTTCGACTAGCACCTGGTAACTTAGTCCGGCATGTTCCACGTCAAAGGGAATCATCTTGCGCAGCCGGAAGCGGAGAACCGGAATCGCTTCGTCGGGGCGCGCGGGCAGCGAATCGAAGTCCAGAACAAAGACGCGAACCACGGTGTCAGGCAGCACGAGCGTAACCGAGCGTGTGCGCGGCGCAACCTGGCCGAGAGCCGTGCGAATGGCGTTGGCCACCACTTCAGGAGCACGGAGATTCGGCTCGCCAATGTCGGGGACCAGTGCGGCGGAGGGGAGCGGTTCAAAAGCATAGACAGACGGCTGGCCCTGCCCCGGCGAAGCGGCGGCCAGCACGCCCTGGGTCGATAGCTCGACCGCAACCGGCGGGCGGCCACCGGGTTGAGAACCGAGTTTGGCTTTGCTGAGAATCGAGTTCATTAACGAGACGCCTCGATGAAGGTAACTTTGTTGATCTCCTTAAGGGTTGTGAGGCCGCGGCGAACGCGGTCGAGCGCCGACTCGCGAAGGAAGCTCATGCCCTCTTTCTGAGCCAGTTTACGCACTTCAGAGGTTGGCTTCTTTGCTAAAATCAACTCCCGAATCGGATCGGTCAGGTCGAGCAGCTCGTGGATCGCGGTTCGACCGCGATAGCCTGTACCGCCGCACTCCATGCAGCCCTGGCCCTCGCGGAATTCGAAGCCGCGCCACAGGTCAGGGTCCATGCCGCTGGCCACCAACTGCGCGTCGGTATAGATG
>JBAWCO010000522.1:0-4534 GCA_049590315.1 Occallatibacter sp.
CGGCCCTCCCGTTGGCATCACCGCGTGGAATCGCGTATACGGATCGCGCCCACTCGTATCCCCCGTATCCGCCTCGATCTCCGTCCCATAGTGCAACGCCCCGCCCTTGCCGCCGCCTGCATCGGAAACAATCCGCCGGGTGTAATAGTGGAACCCAACCCAATCCAGCGGCGCCTTCATGATTTTCTCGTCGCCAGCTTTCACGCCCATCTGCTCATACGGTGGCTCGCCCACAAACGCTTTTGGATACTCGCCCTTCAGTTGCCGCATGCAGAAAAAATGTGTTGTTCATCGCGTGATAACGCGCCGTCGCCGCCAGATCCGCTTCGCTCTGCGTCTTCGGATACCCCGGCGC
Source organism: Occallatibacter sp. (assembly GCA_049590315.1). GTDB lineage: Bacteria > Acidobacteriota > Terriglobia > Terriglobales > Acidobacteriaceae > Telmatobacter. The sequence goes on from JBAWCO010000522.1 coordinate 356, forward strand.
CATGCTGTAAGCGGATCCTACCGTCGCCTTCGACGATCCGGCCTTCAGCGCCCTGAAGCTTTCTCCCTGCGCCAGCGCCACCGTATGCAGCGCTTTCAGAAAGTCTGCAAACTTCGCCCGGTTCGGCGGATGAATCCCAATTCCATAGCCGTAATACGTAAACGCCCACGGCATGTTGAACGGCGCCCAAACGGTAATCCGATCCCCCAACTCCTTCGCCAATATTCCTGCGTACTCTGCAAAATATCCAGCAAGGTCCCGATTGGGCCAGCCTCCTTTGTCTTCCGCCCATTGCGGCAAATCCCAGTGGTACATCGTGCAGAAGGGCCTGACACCCGCCTCCAGCACCGCGTCCATCACGCGCTTGTAGTGGTCCAGCCCCTTCTGGTTCGGAGCACCGGTCCCCGCCGGCTGAATCCGCGCCCACGATATAGAGAATCGATAGCTCTTCTGATTCAGCCGCTTCAGCAACGCAATGTCCTGCTTGTAGAGGTGGTAGTGGTCGCACGCTACATCGCCTGTGTCTCCGCCCTTCACATGCCCCACTCCATGCGCATAGCGGTCCCAGATCGACTCGCCCTTGCCGTCTTCGTTCCAGGCTCCTTCAACCTGATAAGACGCGGTAGCCATTCCCCAAAGAAATCCATCTGGAAATCGCGCACCCTCAACTTCACGGGCAGGCACAGCTCCCGGAATCTCTTGCGGAATTGAAGCAGCCGCAGCCGCCACAGCACTCGGCCCCAGCACCGCACCACCAGCAGCCGCGATTGAGTTACCCAGAAATTTACGACGATTCATAAGGATGCGCCCCTCCCATCAGGCGACCAAGGTAGCATCCTCCCCGTCCCGCTCGCCAGAGCTTCCGTAACGCAGAATCTAAACCCTTTCGCAATTGCCGGTGATTTGGAAACCACCGGGCGTGAAATGCGCGATTCGGCTGGTGCCATCGCTCTAGGCGAACGGAGCGGAAATTCAGGACCATTCAGAGTGAAATCAGCGTAAAATTCTCGCAACAACAACTTCGAGGGTTCCCATGTTCTGGAAGTGTTTTGACGTAGTGAGATCTACGCGCGTAGTGGCGCGCGTGAGTTTTGCGCTTGTTGTGCTATTGTTCTTTGCGGCGCGGTCCATGTTCGCAATCAATTGCGTCGCGGTGCACCACCCTCCGCCATCGGAGGCGGACACCGCGTATCTGGCTGGCGATTACGCCAAGGCAACAAGGCTTTACCAGGCGGATCTCGCGAAGAGTCCCGGCGAAGCGGGTTCGATCATCGGACTGGTCCACGCGTTGTTGCTGCAACAGAAGGTGCAGGAGGCCGCAGATGCCCTGCATTCATCCAGTGCGTCCGCACCGGAGTCACCCGCGTTGATGACGCTGCGAGGCGAAGTCGAACTCAGACAAGGCGACCCGCAGCAGGCAGCGGCGACCGCTGTGGCTTCAGTAAAGTTGGACTCCTGTAATCCGCAAACTTTGCTTCTACTTTCCAGGCTGGAAGAATTGAACTCGCAATACGCCACGGCGCGCAAGATGTTGTTGAGCGCACATCAGCTTGATCCCGAGGACCCGCAGATTCGTTTGGCATGGATAAGAACGCTCCCGGCCAATCAGCGGATTTCGGAAATGCAGGCGTACTTAGCGGCTCCCACAGGAGACAGCGCGGACGAACGGCGCGACCGACAAACCGACCTGGATCACCTGAAGGCCTGGGCTACCGAACCTCGCAAACCTTGCACCATGGTTTCGACGGCAACCGCCGCCGAGATACCCTTCGTTCCCATCCTGGGCAATTCTCAACGAACCATCGCTTTCGGCCTGGCGGTGAAAATCAACGATCACACTGCCCGCCTGGCAATCGACACCAGTTACAACGCTCGCCTCCCTATTGACGGCGTCAGCGGGATCCTGATCAGCCGGGCCGTTGCACAACACTCGGGTCTCAAAGCCATTTACCAGAACGACGTGCTAGGGACTGGCGGGCAGGCTCCTCGCTCGGGCTTCGTTTCAATTGCCGATTCCGTTTCAATTGGCGACGTCGTATTCCATGACTGCGCTGTGCAGGTGATGGATGTTAACTTCGCAAACGGTGCGGAAGGCATCATTGGTTTGGACATCCTTTCGAATTACCTTGTAACGCTTGATTTCCCAGCGAAAAAAATGACCCTTGAAACTCTTCCAGCGCGACCTCAAGGGAGTGTTTCAACAAACGGACTCTATAACCGCTATACCGCACCGGAAATGAAGGACTACCATCCCATCTTTCGCTCGGGAAGCGACCTAATTTTACCCTTGTCCATCAACGGAAAACAGTCGATGCTCTTTGTCGCCGACACAGCAATAGTATTTTCCGAATTTTCCCCAGGGGCTGCTTTTCAGTTACTAAACGGACGCAAGGACCCAAAATATGAGGACAGAGGCGCACTGGCAAAAATGGATTCCAGCATTACAATGAACAATGTTCAGCTCAGCCTTGGTGACTTTTCTTGGAACGAAGCCCTGATGGGGACTTTTGACACTTCCCGATTCACCGATGACTCTGGGATGGAGATTTCGGGGATGGTGGGCCTGAAAACGTTGAGCGGCATGACACTCCACCTTGATCTCCGCGATGGGTTGGTGAAGTTTGACTCCGATCCTAAACGCAAAAGCCCACTCCTATTTTGAGGAACGGGTGCGGGCGTGAAACTGCGATTTGCTGCCGGCAATAGGCTACCAGTTTGCTTCTGGAGTGACACGACAAGGCGACTTAGAGGCCGCTTCGGGGATTGTCGTCCATTCGAAAGTTGCCCGAGCATCCCACCCATTACCGAGTTCCCCCCTTCGCGTCCAATCCCCAGCCGCCCATTAAACTGGTAGCTGAGGTAATCCGTGCTTCGTACTTCTTCATTCGTCCTGCTCTTTGTTTCCGTCTCCGCTTTTTCCCAGTCCGCTGCTCCAATTCCGCAGTCGCAATCTCCCTCTGCCGTCGAGTCGCAATCCGTCGTAGCGCCAATTGCCGAAGCCGAAGCCGCCATCGCCAAATCGGACTGGAAATCTGCCCAGGACACCCTGACCCCATTCCTCGCCGCGCACCCTGACGATCCCCGCGCTCTCTTCGATGCCGGCTATGTGGCCGACGCGCAGAACCACCCCGACGACGCCATCGCCCTGTATCACCGTGCCATCGCTGCCGATCCAAAATCCTTTGAAGCGCACATCTCGTTAGGTCTGCTCCTGGCTCGTCAGGGGAAGATGGCCGAAGCACGCCCTGAACTGGCCCTGGCCGCCCATCTCGACCCGGGTGCGGATGGCCCCGCTGCCCCAGCTCGGGCCTGGCGCGCACTCGCTCAAATTGACCGGCCCGGACCCAACGGCTCAGGCGATCCCACTGAAGCCTCCAATGACCTCATTGAGGCTCTCAAGCTTTCTCCCGAGACTCCTGCGGACACCCTTCTCGCCGCCACCCTCGCCGACCAGGCCGGGCAGCTCGACGCCGCTGAAAAGGCTTATCGCCGCGTCCTTGCTTCCGACCCCAAATCCGCCCCAGCCAACGCGGGTCTGGCCCACCTGCTCATCGCCCGCAAGCAGTTTCCCGAGGCTGAAACCTTCCTCCGCGCGGCCCTCCAACAATTGCCCGACGATCCGGCCCTCAGCGCGCAACTCGCCACCGTGCTTGCCGCGCAGGACAAAGCTGAGGCTCTCCCGCTCATTCAGAAGCTGCACGACGCTCACCCTGACAACGCCGCCATCACCCGCATGCTCGCTGAAATTCTGGCCGAAGCTGGGGACGCCGCAGGCTCCGACCACTACTATGTCGCTCTGCTCGCGGCCAACCCCAAAGACACCGAGCTTCTCGTTGCCCACGGCCAGAATTTGATTCGCCAGCTTCGCTTCGCTGAGGCCTTCGCCGCCTTCGACAAAGCCACCCAACTCGACCCCACTAACGCCGATGCCTGGAGCGGTCTCGCCTTTGCCGCGTCAAAAACTAGCCAGCCTTCCGTCACACTGCACGCTCTTACCATGAGATCAAAGTATCTTCCGGAAGTGCCCTCAACCTACTTTCTTTGGGCAACATCCTACGATGCATTGCACGAGAAGGCGGAAGCGATCGCGTATTACCACCATTTCCTGGACGCATCCGCTGGAAAATTCCCAAATCAGGAATGGCAAGCGCGTCAACGTATAAATTTGCTCGGAAAATG
>JBAWCO010000523.1:0-3449 GCA_049590315.1 Occallatibacter sp.
ACCAGGAACAACTCCAAAGTCTTCGAGTCGATTGGGTTCTGCGAAGTCTTCCGTTTTGGCCAGGCGATGGCGGGACTGTTCCGCAATGTCTATATGTATGTCACCAATCCGGTGCATATTCCAGTGAACATCTATTCCAATCAAGCGACCTGGGGCACCTACGTCGCAACGATGTCCGAGACTCCCGCAGTGGCCACCGGGCCAACCGCTCAATCCGCCGTCGTGGCAGTCCAAACAAACGTCGTCAACGAATCCGGGGCCACTGTAAACAATGTCACATTAACCACAGAGATCGTGGATGAGCAGGGAAACATAGTTGCAGAGCAGGCCGCCCCGGCAGTATCAGTACCGGTCTGGACAATGCCGAAGGGATCGCAGCCCCTGTTGCCGTCGGTGACGGATCCGTCGCAACTGACAGCTGCGACGCTCCCGACGCCCACGTTCAGTCAGAGCATCACGGTGAGCAATCCGACTTTGTGGTTTCCGAACAATTCACCCCTAGGAAAGCCATATATGTACAGGGTCTACCACATCCTCAGCGTAGGCGGCGCCGTGGTGGATGCGGTTTCGAGCCCTTTGGGCATCCGCACCATTACTTGGGATACGAACTTCCCGTACTTCAACGGCGTTCAAATGCACCTGTGGGGCGGTGCAAGCCGCTACGATTATCCTGCTCTGGGATCGTCGGTTCCCGATGAGATTTGGTGGCGCGATCTGGCTCAGTTTGCCGCCGCCGGTGGCAATGTGTGGCGTCCCGGCCATTGCTCGCAGAGCGGGGAGTTTCTGGAGGCGGCCGATGCCTACGGCGTGATGGTCGACCAGCCCAGCGGCGACGGCGAAGGCCATTGGCGCGACGGCAGCTCTGCACCCTCGGCGGACGATGTGACTCTGAAGGAAGAGATTCATCGCGACATGGTCATCTACGACCGTAATCACCCTTCGATTCTCGATTGGGAGACCGACAACGGCGGAATGAACTGGCCCCTTGCCGGCGTGCTTAAGTCCATCGACGGGTATTGGGATTCCCTCGTCTCGGCAAATTCCCCCCTGGTCAATCCCGTCGCGGCCAATCGAACAAGTGGCCTTGGCGCGGCATATCCCGTTCTCGCCGCTCCTAATGTGCGTTATGAAGGATCTCGCGGCTACGACTCGACCACATCGCCGCCCAGTGCATATGCATATCTCGACCTATGCGACGGAGCCGGGTGCGAGACCGGGCAGAAGCACTCGTACCCTGAGAATCCGGCGTTTGGCGCCGAGTATTGGACCAACAAGGGAAATGGGCGCGGTTTGAACTATGACTACGAACTCGCTTTCGCGGGTCCGGTGATGAACCCCTGGGCCCAGGCCAGGGCGGCCAACACCTTCGGAATGTCGCATTGGTACTATGCCGACACGCCGGGCGAGACATGTACATGGCTGGAATACGATAACTTCGATTACCCGCCGGGCACGCCTGTCAATATGTCGAACTATGTTCGCTCGCTGGGTCTGTCGATGGTGGATCAGAACCGGTTCCCAAGACTGCAATATTACGTCTATCAGGCCAATTGGGTTCCTTATTCGATCAAGCCGGTTGTACATCTGGCGCATCACTGGAATCGCTCTTATCAGACAAATCCCATTCAGGAGAACGCATTCAGCAACTGCCCAGCTGTTCGCCTGTTGATCAATAACAAGCCGGCGGTAGACCCGGTTACAGGTGCTGTCCAACCGGATCAGGTTCCGAATGATTGGGAAGGCTACTCAGGTGCTGCCGGCAAAACGGATATGACCCAGAGTACTACCACCCTTCCAGGTCAGGTTCACTGGATGGTGAACTGGCAATCCGGCAGTGTTACTGCGGAGTGTTTGGACGGAGTCAACGGCAATTCCGTTGCGGGAGTCAGCGATACGCGGACTACCTTCGGCGCCGAATCCAAGATCGTTCTCACCGCTCTTCCTGAAGTAATCCGCCCTGATGGCACCAGTTTCGCCTGGACCTCGAACGGCTCCGATGCGGCATTGGTGCAGGCCGAGGTGCAGGACGCCGCCGGTAACCTGGTGTACACCGCTGCGGACAACGTCACATTCTCGATCAACAACCGCGCTGCGGCGACTTACATGGGCGGCACGCAGCAACTTGTATACGATCCCGCGTGGGGCGCGACCTACTACCAGGATGCGTTTTCCAATGCCCGCACCACAGTTATCGGCGGCGAGCCCAACGCGTTCTTCCACGCGCCGGGCGATCCCGAACTGAACTTTGAAGGCGGACTGCAAAAGATCGCACTGCGCAGCACTTTCACTCCTGGAACAGTGACTGTGACGGCCACTGCGCCAGGGCTGCAGTCCGGCAGCGTTACACTCACCTCCGTTGCTCCCGGCACGACCGTAAGTTGCAATGCCGATCCCGCTGCGCCAACCGGCGTGACGGCTGTGGGAGGTTCCGATAGCACGATTACCGTGACCTGGGCGGCGGTTACTCCTCCAGCCAACTGCTCCATCACCTCGTACAGCATCTTCCGTGACGGAGCGAGCACCCCTCTCACCACAGACCTGACGAGTACAACCTATACCGACACTGGACTGCCCGCTTCGTCCACGCACACCTACACCGTGGAGGCGACCGACCAGAATGGCGCCTCGGCACAATCTTCACCGCCAGCTTCAGGGAAGACGCTTGCCGCCTGCAGCGCGGTTCCTCCGGCTCTAACCAGTCTGGCAGGAAACCCTTCGTCGAACTCCATCAGCTTGAGTTGGAATGCTGTGAGTCTGCCGACTGGCTGCACCTTGCAGAATTACGTCGTATACAGCGTGAGTTCAAGCACCCCTCCCGTATATACGGCGGTTTCGCCGGGATCGGGTTCAGGCGCGGTGACCAGCACAGGTTACGCCGTCACCGGTCTGACTCCACTAACCAACTACACCTATGCAGTGACAGCAGTCGATGAGAAAGGTGCCTCGGCGTACTCGACTCCGCCGCTCACTGTCGAGACGACAGCCGTGCAATCCTGCACTGGTCTTCCTAATACGCCGGAAGCGGTGCTCGCGACGGCCAACTCATCCAGCCAGATCACTGTTACCTGGGGAACCACCACGGCCACGGGCTGCACTGTGTACGCTACTGTGCTTCGCGCGACGGCCTCCAGTGGACCCTACACTCAAATTGCAACCGGTATTCCGGCTGCGACGACGTTGCAATATGTGGATACAGGGCTGGCCCCCGCGACGACGTACTACTACGAGGTGGAATCGTACGACACAGTCGGAACAACGGACCCCTCGGCGTATTCCAGCGCAGAGACGTTTCCATCCTCTCCCGAATTCGTTGCCATCGACTGCGCCGGTCCAGGAGCAAGCAACGCAAGTGGCGGTGACGCAACCTTCGCTGCCGACGAGTACGCCAGCGGGGGTGGAACGACCGCCACGACCAAATCCGTCAACGTGACTGCCGCCGGCGCGAATGC
>JBAWCO010000524.1:0-4117 GCA_049590315.1 Occallatibacter sp.
CCTTGAATTTAACGACTCAACCAATACCGAAACAGGTCCCAGAAAATGACGAACGCAACGTACGCGATCACCGTGCAGACTCCGATTGCTATCAGACTCGTCAGGATCCGATTGCCAAGTTCACGCACCGAAGATGACCTCCTCCCGTTTCCATTCCCAGCGACCAGTCTTCTTTTTCAGCTTCCATCCGTAGAGAAAAATCTTCCCGCCGGCGCGAAGCCAGATTTTCGTTTCTGGAATTGCGAGGATCTTCTCGCGGTGATCGGCAAAGCCAGTGCCGCTCGTATTGGGGAAGCACTGGACGAGCGCAATGGCAGCCTCGCTGTGGATGTCCCCATTCGCGCAAGGTGGACGCATGCAAAGGATGTCACCGATCCCAAAGGCGTCGATCCTGCGGCCGAAAGGCATCCCCGGGTGTTTGATGTACTTCTCCACGATGTGGCAGCTCCAGCCCTGCTTACGCAGTTCCTTGAGCGTGCGTTGTGTTGCGTGCGTTTTTGGCAAGACGGATCTCCTCTCTCCTGCGAGCTTTCTCGCGCCAGTAGTTCCTGACGTAGGTTCGCGCCATGATCTTCGCGCACACTTCCGAGCAATGCTTCGTGCGCCGGATCGACTGGAACGGCATTTTGCAGTTGGGATTCTGGCAGACCTTAATCACGCTTCTTCCTCCAGAACACCCGGACTTTCTGGCCGCGCACGTCCTCGAAATCGCTGCGGTGCTCGCCTGTATGATCAACCGGGAGATCGCACGGCAATTCCGTGGAACCACCCACGCTGACTGTCGCCAAGCAAGGCTGGCCAGCCTTGTGGACGTAATTGCGGCCGTTCTGATGTTGTTTTGTCATCGCGGCACCGCCGGAGTGAGTGCCACGAGCCAGACTGCGAGGAGCAACAAGCCGACCACCGCGACGAGCAGCAGCGCGATGGAGTTCATCAACATGTTGCGCTTGCGCCGCCGGAGAACAACTGAAGCGTATGTGTCGATCCCCGGCGGTGGATTTACTTTCGTGTATCCGAGTTCACGGTAGAGCAAGAGCGCATCCTCTCTTTCTTGATTTGTGCTTCGACGAGAAATTGCAAAATCTTCGCGTGATCATCGCGAACTGCAGTGAGTGCGAACATCCGCTGGAGATGCTCGGCCTGAGCTTCGTGGAAAATGTTTCCGCGCACGCCGCTGAGGGAGAATTCATTCAGCACGAAGTCACGGCCGTGGGGAGCGCCCGTGGCCATGGCTTCGATTGCTGCGTTGATCTTCTCGATGATGTTCTCCTGCTGGCGCACCAATTCGTCGTAGCTGGTGCCGTTCAGATTCACCATGGGATAGTGTCGAACTGTCATTCGTGCTTCACCTCATCGTGGTTGATGACGATGGACATCTTGAAGCTGCGGATGTGCTTGCGCTTCAGTTCCGGCGAAGAGATCACCGCTTCCAATGCGCGAGCTGCAGCTACGCGAACCGTCGACGCACTGCCGCGCCCTGTGACTGCGATGTCGGCTGGCAGAGAATCGAAAGAGTGCGCGATTACCGTCGCCATTTTTTGCGTGCCGTGTTTCACTTGGATCTCCTTTCTCAGATCTGACGGCCTCGTCAGGCAGCGCGTAACGCTGCGAGCCGGAGGAGGAGGGAAGCATCCTCCGGCTTTCGGCCTTAGAACAACTCCTTCGCTGTTGTCAGGAGTCGGCCGAGGTCTTGAGATGCAGCGAAGCGCGTGCTGACGGGCATCTGCTTCTGCACCTCGGTGAAGGCGTTCGAGAGTGACCACATGGTGCGCGGTGCGAAATCCTCGTGGCGGGGTTCGCGCCATTCCTTCGCAACGTCAGGCATGAAGCGGAGAGGCATCAGCCCTTGGGTGAACGCGTCGAGGATCAGCGCCTTGGCTTCCGTATCGTTCAGGCGCGTGTTCTTAAATTGGTTGATCTCGTCGATCAGGATCTCGGAGTGTTGCTGCCAGCGGCCGAGTCCCTGTGACAGTTGATCGGTCAGGCTGAAGGAATGAGTGTGGCGTTGCTTCAGGACGATGGAGTCGCCGCGAAAGCACATGTTGTCGCAGACGAACACGGTGACTCCGGCAACCATCTGGATGGACATGGTGCGATTGTTCGCGTGCCGGAAACCGAGGGAGGTGACGAAATCCTTCTGGATGGTGTGCGCGATCTTCATCACGCCGAAAAGCATTTCGCCGTCGCGACGTATCGCGAACTTTTCCTCTTCGATCCGCATGCCCATCGTCTGGATCGAGCGCGTCAGGGTGTCGACGAGTTCGATGTGCTTGATCGGCCGGAATGTGGCCGTCGGCAAATTCGTTTCGGAAAGTTCGATTCGAGAAAGTTCTTCACGGGTCACGAGATCTGAATTAACGTGCGCCACCAAAGTCGCATTGCTCATGATAATTCTCCTTGGACAAGACCTCTGGCCTCGTCGGCCCGTGCTCCAGAGAGCACAGGACGAGCGGTCAGCTCCGCTCCGACGTCATCGTGAATTCCCAATTTCGGATCTTCGAGGCAATTTCATCGAACGATTCAGAGAAGGGATAATCCTTGCAGGGCCACTCGTGATATCCACTGTCGGCCGGAAGAGCGTCCCATGCCGCGCTGAGAGCCGAGGCAGCTTCCGCGAAATTGTGAACCAGTGCGCGGTAGATCTTCTCCTTCTCCGCGCGTATCAGTGCATCGTCGACTGCGGCGAGGATCTTTTGCATTTGGCCGTGCCGGAAAGTTTCGACAGTATTGATGATGAAGTGAGCTGCGTTGCGTGGGCGATCTTCTTCGATCTTTTCTTCGGAACGCAGTGACTCACCATCAATGAAATCGCCGTCGACGTAAACGTCAGCACCCCAGTTGTCGCCAGCGGTGCCGAAGCGGAGCTGCACGCGATCAGTGACCATCACGGCAAGGTTGTAGATCCCGCCACCAGTGTGAATGACATCAGAGTGGTAGTGGCACGCGTAGTCGAGCTGCCAATTAATGAAATGCCTGTCGACGTCCTTCAGATATTCCTCGTCGCTGCCGTACGCCTTTGTCACCTCCGGCGATTCCCGTCGTTCGATGTGGAGGATGTAACGCCTGATTGCGCTCACGTCTTGGGACAACCCGGGGATCTCGGAGTCCTCGCCATGTCCATCGCAATCGCTCCAGCCCCACACGCCGTTCGCGGTGCCATAGCTGCGGGGGCCAATTGCGATGTAACCCGGATACTCCACCATAGCTTCAAGACCGGACTGGCGCAGAATGCTGGCCAATTGTTTGAGTAGTTTCAGATCCGTGGTCATGCTGCCCTCCGTGCTGCTGCGTGTAATTGCTTGTGGCATGAGCGGCAAGCCCAGATGACCTCAAGCCGCTTCTTATAATTTGGATGATGGGCGTCGAGCTTCCTGCGTTTGCCGCAGATCGAACACTTCGTGGGACGCACAAGCTTTCCGCTCTTGACTGCCTTACCAACGGACTTGTGGGCGCGATGGGCTTCTTTGTGTGCCTGTTTGTAAGCACGCGTACGTGAGTTGCCGAGTGCGCGATGGAGACGCCACCAGCGCTTCACTGCTTCTCGCCGTGCGCGTTTTTGTTTCTGGTTCACAGCACCACCACGTCGACGTGAGTTGATCCGCAGCACTTGCACTGCACGTAGGTTTCATCTTCAAATTCGTCGAAGCCGCCAAGGATCCTGAAGGTTGGGATCGCTGCGTTGTTCAGCGTTCCGTTTCCACAGTCCTTGCAGATGGCTGCGAACTTGTCGATGTCTGTTTCGGGGATTGCTACTGGTTTGTTGGCTCTCATCAGTTCCTCCTGAAGTTGGCCGCGCCTGCTTTGTTGTGTCTACTGCCTTACTGAACCCATTATGGGGCATATAGGATGCGTTTGTCAACACAAGATTTGAACAGGTTATCCTATGTGCGGGTGTTGTGCCCAAAGCCACACTGTGTTACTTTCAGGCCATGGCAACCAAAACCAAAGTACTAAAGAACGACAAATACCTCCACATCCGCATCTCTAAACCGCAATTGGAAATCTATCGAAAAGCCGCACAAACATTGGGGATTTCGATGTCAGATTGGGTGCGAATGCGCCTAGTTGAAGTGGCAAAGAGTGAAGCTGCCGGAGCAAAGTGAGTGGCGGCGTACTA
>JBAWCO010000525.1:0-1876 GCA_049590315.1 Occallatibacter sp.
TCCTTACGAGCTCTGCCAGGGAGCCTGCTCGCATCTTCTCCATCACCTGACGCCGATGCATTTTTACGGTGATCTCGCTCAGATTAAGTTCGCCGGCGATCTGCTTGTTCAGCAGGCCTGCGGTCACCAGCACCATTACTTCGCGCTCGCGCGGAGTGAGCGAGTCGATGCGCGCTCGGATTGAATCGAGAATTGCTTCCTCAATGCGGCGAGCCCGATCTAAAGCGAGCGCCTGCTCAACCGCATGCAGCAACTCTTCCTTCTGAAACGGCTTAGTGAGGAACTCCACCGCGCCCGCTTTCATCACCTTGCGTACCATCGGGATGTCCCCGTGCGCCGTCATAAAGATTACCGGGATTTTAGTCTCCGCCTTCCGCAACCGTTCCTGGAACTCAGTGCCGCTTATTCCTGGAAGTCGCGCATCCAGGAGCAGGCAACCAGCCATTGCATCTGACCAGTGAGCACTAAATCCCTCTGCGGTGGCAAAGCACCTTGCATTGATTCCCACTGCTTCGAGAAGATTGGAAAGTCCCTCGCGGATTGATTCATCGTCATCGACGATGAAGACTGTTTCCCGTTCGTCCCGCGAAGTATCAGGATTTTCCGTCATGACTGCGTCCGCAATGTGAATTGTAAGGTGGCGCCACCCCGTACCGAGTTTTCCGCCCAAATCTTCCCGTCGTGGGCTTCAATGATGCCGCGGCAGATGGCCAGTCCCATCCCTGTCCCTTGCGGCTTGGTGCTGAAAAAGGGTTCGAACATCCTTGCCGCCGTCTCCGGTGCGATGCCCGGACCATGATCCTCCACCGCAACAAGGATTTCGCCAAAGCCACGCCTCTCTGTCCGTATGATGAGTTCGCGTGGTTTGGCAACCTGCATCATGGCATCCATGCCGTTCATGGCCAGATTCAGGATCACCTGTTGGATCTGCACCGGGTCCATCTCCAATTGCGGAAGATCGTGCGCCAGCAGGAGGCGAATAGAAACATCTTTTCGGATCGCCTCTTCCCGCAAGAGGCGTGCCAATTCCTGGACCACGCTATTGATGCTGGTCAATTCGCGCACCTGTTCTTCCTTCTGAAACAGAGCGCGCACACGCCTTACGACAGCGCCGGCCCTCGTGCTTTCCTGGATAATCTTCTCCGCGGTCGCTGAGGCCTTCTCAAGGTTTGCTGGATTTGCCTGCAGCCATTCCCTGCAGGCGTACGCGTGCGTCACAAGAGCCGTAAGGGGTTGGTTTAATTCGTGTGCAATGGATGCCGCCATCTCCGTCATGCTCAATGAACGCTGCATGAGCGCAAGATCGTCCTGTGCTTGGGCCAGGTTTTGCTGTGCCCGGTGCTGCTGCTGAATGTCGATGTGTATACCGTACCAACGTGCGATTCGGCCGTCTTCCCAACGCTGCGGAATGCTTCGTACCAGAAACCAACGATAACCGCCGTCCGCAGTCCGCACCCGTGCCTCGACCTCGAAGCCGTCACCACTTTTCAGAGCCGCCTGCCAACCCTGGCGGAAGAGCGGCTTGTCTTCAGGATGGATCACATTGAAGAATGCTTCTCCCTTCAACTCCTCGGTGCGTTTGCCCAGATGGTCGCACAAATGGTGATTGCAGTATTCAATCCAACCTTGCGAGTCAGTGCGCCAGAGCTGTTGAGGGATGGCTTCGGTTAGTATGCGCAGTTGGCGTTCGCTCTCCTTGGTTTCAAGGTTAGATCGCTGCAACTCCGCAGTTCGTTCTTGCACCTTGGCCTCAAGCTGATCGCGGGCGATCCGAATTGCATTCTCGGCTCGCTTCCTCGAAGAACTCACGACCGTGATGGCAATGGAGCACAAAATGAACGCGGCGAAGAAGCTCTGTGATTCCTTTGCTACATAC
>JBAWCO010000526.1:0-4163 GCA_049590315.1 Occallatibacter sp.
CACTCCCTCCATCCTGGCCTATAGCCTCCTCTATCCCTACAGCGACAATTACCTTGACCAACCAGACTTGTCCGCCGAAGACAAACTCCGCTTCAGCGAGCGTTTCCGCCAGCGTTTACGCGGTCACGGGCTTGCTCCCCATAAGCCGCGCGAAGCGGCCATCTGGAAATTGGTTCAGCTCGTTGAAGATCAATATCCACGCCAGCATTTCCCACAGGTCTTCGATTCTCTCCTCGCCATCCATCACGCGCAGGAGCAGAGTATCGCGCAACTCAATTCCGGCGCCTGCTCCCATAACTCGCTCGATAACTCCAAGCTATTACGCATAACTTGCGCCAAAGGTGGAACCTCCGTCCTCGCCGATGCCTGTCTTGCCCAACCCATGCTTACCCATGAAGAAATCGGATTCTCGTTCGAGTGGGGCGTCCTGCTCCAATTGGGCGACGACTTGCAGGATGTGCCGGAAGACCTCGAGCGCGGTTCCATCACCATCTTCACCCGCGCAGCCGCACAAGGCATGGTCCTCGACAGCCTCGTCATGCAGCTCCTTCACTTCAGCCATCATGTCGCCGACCGCATTGATCGCCTGTCCAACGGCTCGTCCAGTCTGAAAGACCTCCTGCGCATGAGCTGGCGCTCGCTCATCCTCATGGCTGTGGCCGACGCACCCCAATTCTTCTCGCCCGCATTCCTCGCCCAGTTGGAACCGTGTTCATCTTTCCGCTTCGAGTTTCTTCGCGCGCGCAACAACAAGCTCAGCAGCCGTCAGGCTCTCTTCACCACTCTGTTTGATGCCTTCCTTGAAGCGGGGGAAGGCGACACGCGCCGTCTTCCTTCATGCTTCGCACCGTCGCCCACGCAAGACATGCATCCCACCGTAGAACTCGGCTCGCTCACCAACTCGTTTGCCTAAGAGTCACCGCTGCGTCAATTGAAGTGATCAGTTTCGCCATCACCCATCAATCTTCGAGTCATCTCCCGCGAGCATTCCTTTCATCCTGCTTGACATCTCATTCAACTCCCCCTACTCTACCAATACCCGCCGCCCAAAATCGTGCAAACGAACCATCGGCAGGCAAAGGACTCAATGGCTCACATCTTCATCCCCGCAATATCTTGCCGCAGCTGTCAGAGCTGCCGCGCGCGGGCGTGTTCGTTGGGCTAGACTCCGGAATCAAAAGCATCGGATCCCAGCAACCCACCCGCGAAAAGCGTGGTGGGTTTTTCAATTACGGAAGTAAGTTTCTAAGAAGTTATCTGTCAGATGAAAGTTATGTCCGAAGGCAGCCAACCCCATAACTGTCATTTGCCATCTTTATAAGTAAGTCTGTGTTTCAAGCACCGGTGGCGAAGCGGTTACGCGCAGGTCTGCAAAACCTGTATACGTGGGTTCAATTCCCACCCGGTGCTCCAAATCTTCAATGACATTGGGAAAGGCCGCACCGTAAGGCAGCGGCCTTGGCATTGAAGATATATTTCCACGCAGTACTCAGAGCGCGATCAATGGCCGCGGCAGCCTCACCCGCGCGCGATCCAGAAACAGCCTCATCCGCATAGCCTCGAAACGCTGCATCGCCACCAGCCGCATATGCCTGCGAATATGGTCGCCATCCACCAGCAGCTTCACCTGCGCCTCGTCTTGGTCCGCATCACGCTCCAACCGGTCAATCCGTTCTTCAAGCGTGCGGCGAAACCGCGGGCTGATTTCAAAGCCGTCCTGCGCTGCGCAACTGGTCATCATGGCGGTCACCTCGAGCGGATTTTCCTGAGGCCCGTAAAATATTTCCTGCAACGGCCTCATGTTTTCTGTCCTGCTGCCGATACTAACTACGACCGACCGCGACCGCCAGATTACCTTCGAATAGACATGCGCAATAAGTGTCCAGCAACAAGACATGCAAGTGTCCAGAAACAGGACAGGCAGGGCCTTCCCCCTCCCTGCCCTGCTCATTTCCGGGCCGTCTCAAGCCCGATGCTTAATCCCCGCACACACCCATTGCACCGTTACTGTCCACCTGCCGCCGAGACTCCCAGCACCAACTGCGTTCCGCCGCTCAGATGAACGTCGCTCTTCGGCGCGACAAACACGCCGGAAAATTTCGCCGCCTCGCCGGGTGTGTTACTCGCAAGCAGGATTCCCGGAATCGCGGTAGTGCGAATGGGATCGTCGCCCAACTTGCCCACCACCTGTCCGGAGGACGCGTCATTCCCGGTCGCCGATCCCTGGCCTGCGCCCATCCCATTTACTGATCTGTCTGCTGCGCCGCTGCCCACCGGCGCGCTTGGCCGCGAGCTGCTCACGCTTCCCATACTGCTGCTTCCTGACATGCCTCCGCCCGTCGGAGTTCCCATCACCACCGGCGCGTTATCCGCCGGATTGCTTGCCGCATCGCTTGACGATGGCGCCACCGATTGAATCACCGACTGAATCGGCATACTCTGCCCACCCTTCAACTCCGCGTGATCAAATCGAACCGCCATCAATGCATTCTGGTTCGCATCGCTATGCGGCTTCACAACCGTTACCGTGCCCACCAGCTTCGATCCTTTAGGGATCTCCGTGCCCTCGGCCGTCTTCAGCGACTGGGTCGTCTTCACCACCACGCTGTCGCCGGTCTTGGCAGATTTCGAATCCAGATTGCCCACCAGTTCGCCGTTCACCGGCTGCATCTTCGCCGACTCAGGCGCCGTGCTCGCCAAAGTCGTCTCCGGCACGCTCGTCTGCGGTTGCTGCGCCATCAACGGAATGCTCGCCAGAGCCATCACCGCCAATGCAAATGTTTTCGTTGAGCTCATAGAAAAATCCTCCACTCATCCAGTCATGCTCACTTCGCACCCCTACTCTGATGCCGTCACAACTGCACAGGGTTAGCCACAGCAGCCTCTTGCACAGGCGTCTCCAACAAAATACTGATTCTAAAAAAATCGCAGGCGCTTTCAGCCGAAAGACATCGCGGCCAATTCTGCGGCCCTCAAAAAATCCAAAGGAAAATCTCTTCCTGGACTGTGTAAGTTCTTCGGGTCAACCCGGAGCCGGGTCAACTACAACCGCTGACAACAATGCGTCGCTATTCCTGCGGAGACGACGCGAAATACCCTTTGCGGACCTGTACCTTCGTGCCATCCCCGCCGCAAGTCACGCCAATATGCCGGAATGTGCCGTCCAGCTTTGTGTTGCTCGATGTATAGGTAGCCACGTACTGCGTGCGCAGCTCGTCCTCAATCTGCTGAAAGGCCGCCTCCAGCTTGTTGCCGTTGTTGCCCACGTCGATCAGGCGTCCGCCGGTCTCTTCGGTCAACCGCTTCATCGCCGAATAGCCGCTGTACCCAAAGCCTCCGTAGAAGCCCCGATCGGCAATCAGAATCACATACACCAGCACGTTCGACTTCTGCGCCGCGGCAATCGCTTCGCTGATCTTGTGATTGCTTCCCTGGTCCTCACCGTCGGTCAGCAAGATCATCGCCTTCCGCCCTGCTTCCTGGTTCATCTTCTGGCCTGCTGCCAGCGCCACCGCGTCGTAAAGCACAGTACCCTTCGGCCCGCCCTGCGTCGGAATCGTCCCCCCGCCAGCCCCCGGAATTCCCCCACCGTTGCCGCCCGCGGTGTTGATCTCCGCCTTGTCCAGCGCCCGCGCCAGCGTCCTTCCACTGTTCGTGTAGTCCTGCAGCAGATCCACATTCACGTCGAACGACAGCGCAAACGCCTCATCTTTCTGACGCAGCACACGCGACAAAAACTGTCCCGCCACTTGCTGTTCAAGCGGCAACACGCGCTCCTGGCTGCCTGAGGTGTCCAGCAGAATTCCCAGCGTAAGCGGCTGCTGCGTCTCCGCCACAAAGCTCTTCGGCGTCTGCGGTACTTTGTCTTCAGTGATAGTGCAGTCGTTCTTGGTCAGGTGCGGAACCAAGTTTCCCTGCTTATCCTTCACCGTGAAGAACAGGTCCACCAGGTTCACGCTCAGTTTGAGCGTGGCCACCGACTGATCGTCATCCGGTTGCGCCGGCGCTGTACTCACAGGGGGCGCATCCGGAGAGGGAGCAAGCTGTCCCCATCCTGCCGAAGACAAGACCGGCAGGCCGAACAACAGTCCGGCAATTGCTACTCGGGGAAGCATCCTGCTCATATAGACGGATTCTGGACCTCGAAGAAAGCATACCTGAAC
>JBAWCO010000527.1:0-13036 GCA_049590315.1 Occallatibacter sp.
ACCCTTAACCGCTGTCCCTTCTTATTGACCGGACAGATGATGACTCCTGACAGGGAATCCTGTCGCGGAGTTATATCCCGACGCGATCCCTTTACAAAGTGACTAGCGCAAGCCCACGAAACAGCCAAGGCATTTCCAGGCCTTACCTGTTCGTCCGAGTGTGCGCAAAAGCTTGCTGTATAAACGTGAAAGGAGAGATGTTTTGCAGAAATACCTGCTCATCGCCATCGGCGGCGCCCTCGGCTCCATCGCGCGCTACTGGGTCGGCTCCACCATTGCCGGGCGCATGGGAATCCGGTTCCCGTATGGCACTCTCATCGTCAACATCACCGCATGCATCATCATCGGCTTTTCGCTCACCTACATGAGCCGGCGGGCCGACCTCAATCCCGCGTGGAGATATCTAATCCCCATCGGCTTCATCGGCGCGTACTCCACCTTCTCCACCTATGAGTGGGAGACGCTGTCTACGCTCCGCTCGGGCGCGTTTTTCCTTGCTGCCCTCTACGCCGGCAGCAGCTTTATCCTCGGCCTCATCGCCGTCTGGGGCGGCTCGTGGCTCGCAGAAATTCTTTGATCAACTCCCTGTCAAAATCGAATTCATCGAGACCCGCCGGGTAGCCAGGGCTGGGTATTCAGACTTGGGATGTAGAGGTTGGGCCGGGCACCCAACCCTAAACCTGTCGGCCAACTGAGGGTGGAAGCCGCAAACCCGTTGGCGCGCAAGCGCCGTCTGCCCCACCGCAGGTGGTTACTCGGCCGACGTGAATGGTGAAGCCGGCAGCCCAATCCCGTTGAACAGGTTGCACTGCGGGCTGTTCGACCACCCATAGCGGACAGACTTCGGCTCTGCTACAGCATCGCTCGTCGCCACCACTTCGTTGCCATCAATCTTCGCCGTCGCCGGAACGAACTTCCCATCCGCTCCCGCCACTTCAAAGCCGGTCAGCTCGCCGCCCTTAGCCACCAGCCCCTTAGCATCATGATCGAACCAGGCGCGAATCGCATTGCCCTCCGGCGTTGCCTGCCGAAAAATCGGCCCTGAGTAGCTGATGTCCTCTCCATAGGCAATCGCCCGCGCCGCCAACGCCAGCCGCATCCCCACATCTACCTTGTCTTTCGGATGTACATCGTCCGGGTTGCCAATGTCGATCGTGACCGCCATCGCAGTATTGTTCAACTCCAGCGTCTTCAACTGCTGCTCTCGCAGTTCAGCCCAATCCTCGCTGGCATTCGATTTGAAGTTCGAAATCTGCACAAACAAAAACGGAAACTCCCCCACGCCCCACTCGTGCCGCCAATCCTCAATCATGGTGCTGAACACCCGCTTATACAGCGGCGCACGCTCCAGCGCGCTATTGCTCTCGCCCTGGTACCAGATCACACCCCGAATCGGAAACGGTGTCAGCGGCGCAATCATTCCATTCCACAGCATCCCCGGCGCCCAGCTCTTCAGTTGCGGATGCCATCCGAACTGCGGCTCCGGTTTGCCCTGTGCCTTTGCTTCCTCCCGTTGTCGCTGCTCGTCCTTGGCTCGCAGCGTCTCATTCTCTTCGCGTGCCGCCATCTTTCCCCATGAAATAAACACCGGCGACAGCGCCGCATCCGCTCCCAGTGCATCGATGCGCGTCCACGCATCGGCCACCGTTCCGCCCCACGTCGAGTCGATTACGCCCACCGGCACATGCTCGCGCTGCTCAATCTCCCGTGCAAAATACCACGCTACAGCCGAGAAATCCTTCGCCGTCTCCGGTGTCGAAGCCGCCCATCCCGACCACACATCGGTGTCGATATCGTCTTTCGGATATTCAATCGCCAGCCTCTTCACAATCAGCATCCTGATTTGCGGAATGCCGGCCTTAGGCAAATCCTCCGCAGCCGTGGAGGCTCCGCCAAATCCGCCACCCATCGAAAACTCCATGTTCGACTGCCCCGAGGCCACCCACACCTCGCCTACCAGCACATCGCTGAGCGTGATCGTCTGCGCAGCCGCATCCCCGCCCGCACCCACAGTCCCCTTCACCACCATTTCAAACGGCCCGCCAGCCGCACCCGGCTTCAGATACACGCTCCACCGCCCCAGTTTCCCGGCCTGTGTCGAACAGGTCTCCCCGCGAAAACTTACGCTCACCGTCTCATCAGAACCAGCCAGACCCCACACATGCACAGGCAGGTCTCTCTGCACCACCATGTGGCTCGAAAGAATCTTGGGAAGTGTCACCTCCGCCGTAGCGGTCATGCCTGGAACCAAAGCAAGCAGCAGAAAAAATCGCGAGTTCACTGGAAAGCCTCATCGTCTACAGAATGCCGGATTAGTTTCCGCTCCACCTGCAAGCAGTTTTTTCCGGAAAGCAAAAGTTATCAGAGTAGACCGCCATTCGTCAGCCCCGTCGCTCCGCCTCGCTTTTATGGCAGCGATGCGGCGTCCGGAATGTTGACTGGAGTGCGTTTCATAGACCTGCTTTGTATCAGGGCACGACTTCAGTCGTGCCGAAAAAGGCCGGAAAGACGAGGGTTTTAACCCCTGAGGATCGACAGACCAAGCACGGCGGCTATTTATGAAACACACTCTGCTCATCGTCTCGATTTAGGAATTCGGCCGAACCGTGGATCGCGACGCAACAGAAGATCGCACACGTGAAGTGCCTCCATCTCGAACTCGGGGCCGTCGCTCGGAATGAGAAGCCAATGGCCGATCTTATTGCCCAGCAGCTCGATTGAACGAATGGAAGGAAATTCACGGCGAAGCTCTGGATCCTTGGGGTCTATCCCTTCCGCAAGAACAAGCCACACGCCGTTGTCCCTCGGAGATTTCAAATGTTCTCGCAGCATACAAACGATGTGGTCGCCCAGGTAGACGGCATACCCGGAAAACATGCGACGCACCTCGGGGTTCAGGGGCATGAGCGCCTCGACAACAAACGCGTGCGGCGCCTTCTGTTTTGGTTTGGCAGGGCGAGTCATGGAATATATCGTCTCTCAAAAAGGACCATAACAGATCAGGTCTGATTGCCGACTAAAAGCCATCGAAGGCAGTTCTGGACGAACGATCGCCGATCCAAAAAACGCCCCCTTTACCTACCCCTATTCTGTGTGAGACATTTTCGCGGTACGATTCAATTTTGAACCATGTGGCCTTCCCGGCGAGCCAACCCCACGGCCGCGACGCGCATCAAGCATCCCGTTCGAAGTGCCTTGAAGGCATGAACTTCTCGACCTGCCGACGGAGACACAACCCTTTTTGTCCAGCACGAATCGCAGTCATCGATGCGCGCTGGACGAACAACTTGGCTTGGCCTCTTCGCCCTTGCGGTGCTGGCAACTTCACCCGTCCGCATCCATGCCCAGGCAGCCCTGCTCATGGAGGAACCGTACGGCCTCTTCGGCATCGTTGTCCCAACCGGGCACAACGCCATCTACTTTGATCGTGTCTGCGCCGAAACCCCTATTAAGCTCCGCCGCTGCGAACCCGGTGAACTGGGCGCGGTCATCGCCCGCTACGTAGGTATCTCCGGATACGATTGGATGGCAATTCCTCTGGTGCCTTACCTTTACTCCGTTGAGGATGCCTCAGACGTCCCCGCGCGCGTTAACCGTGAAACCGTCGAGCGCATGCGCAATCGCTACTATGAGGCGCATCTCCTCGATACTCTCGGAGCGAACCTGTCTCCCGGCGGCTTTCTGCCTGGCGGATGGGGCGAAAGCCTTGGTGCAGCCTACGAGCGCCGCATCTACGCCTTCCGTTTTGAAACCACTGAAGCCCAGGATGACGCTCTCATTGCGCGCATGAACTCCGCTACGAACCACTCTCAATTCGATCTGCTCTACAGCAACTGTGCCGATTTCGCCCGCGTCATCCTTAACTCCTATTTCCCGGGAACCTTTCGCCGCAGCATCTTCCCGGACGCTGGCATGACCACCCCCAAACAACTCGCATGGAAGCTTGAGCACTACTCCCGCAAGCACGCAGAACCAAATTTAGCGGTCTTTGAGATTCCCCAGGTACCCGGCTATCGCCATCACAGCAAGTCAAACAAGAGCGTCGCCGAATCCCTCTCCACCACCACGTACGCCATCCCAATTGCCCTCCTTAGTCCCTACATCGCCGGAGGCCTGTTTCTGGATTATCTGGTCCGCGGACGCCATCATCTCATTCCCAACCACCCGCAGATCCTCACGCCGGAGAGCCTCTCCGCCCTGTCAAATCTCGTATTGACAACCTCCGTCCGCTACGGGCAAGATGCAGGCAGCGCCGTCACTCAGCCCAACGGCGCACCTGACATCGGACCGGCGGAATCGCCTGCCACCGAAGCAGACCTCTGGGCCGGAAAGAAATGAGGGTCCTTCATGAGCAAGTCCTCTCCGCAAGACTTTAAAAACCATGGCCGCTACGATCCGCCGTATCACATGGTTCTTCTGGCTGCCTTGACTGTCAACGTGTACATCGTCGGCCTATTTGCATTCAAGCATCTCAATTTCTATACAGCATGGATGTTCATCGTCTCTATAGGTGTCTTTATTCCAGTCCTCAGGCTGCGCCAATATCCAATAAAGGTCCAGGACCGCGTGATCCGCCTCGAGGAGCGTCTCCGCTTGCAGGCACTTGCCCCCTCTGAGTGGCATACACAAATCTATCGCCTCACTGAAGACCAGTTGGTCGGCCTCCGTTTTGCCTCCGATGAGGAAGTCGTCGAGCTGGCCAAGCAGGCTCTTGAGCATAGTCTCAACCGCAAGCAGATCAAGGAACGCATCAAGACCTGGCGGCCCGACGAATTCCGAGTCTGAATCACCAACCCCTTCGCCGCGCAAACAAGAAAGCCGCCTTCCAAGGCGGCTTTCTTCTGGTGCCCGGCTCCATCTGCTGATCCCCTACTCCACATTGCTGACTTTTCCATTAGTAAAAGTCACCTTCATATCCTTGTAGTAAAAAATCTCCTTCACTCCCAGTTTGGCCATCCGCATTGGTTGTCCAAAGGCAGCCGTCACCTGGTCCTTGGTCTGTCCAATGTCGATAGTCGGAGGCGGTTGATCCGCTGGTGGCGGTGGAGGCGCAATCGTCTGCATCGGAGGCGGCGGAGGCGCTGCGACCGGAGCCCGCGCAGGTGGCGGTGCCTGTTGGCTGCCCTGGCCCGCCTGATCGTCTGACTGCACCACCGTGATCACTTCTGCAACCGTCTGCAAAAAGCTATCGACGGGAGGCACCGCCTTTTTGTCTGGATACTGGATCTTCAGGGTTCCGTAATAGTGCATGTCGTTATAAGGATCGCTATACAAGTCGAAGGCAACTCCATCCTTCTGCACCATCACCCTTGTAACCCAGCACTTCTCATCAGGCACAAACCGCCGCTGATTTGTTTGTGGATTCGACATGATCATCGCCGTGCCAAATCCCTGCCCCATCTTTCCATCTTTGTAGACATTTGTCGGCGGCACCGGAGAGTCGGCGCTGAACATCACCACTCCCGGCTTGTGTAACTGAACCACATCTCCGGCAGTCACAATATCTGTTCGGTCGGCTGTTGTGATGGTCACCTTGAACTTGGCGTTGAGCTTTTGCTGCATCACAGCCGGGTCGCCCGCCTGCGCTGCCAGAACACCGACCGCAATTGTCGCCACAGCAACCACTCCAAAAACGCGAAGCTGCCTTGCCTGAATCATAAGTTCTTTTTACCTTTCAGTTTTAGGGAGTCCCCCACCGGATGAGAAAAACGTATAACGCGGCATCCGCTAAGTCAAGACCGCAAGCGTGAACAAATGATGCAAGTGCACGCCACACAGACTCCTGTCATGCCCTCGGTACCCGTTCTCCCTCGGGTACCGCCCGGTCTCATCCGGCGCGATTACTTCTTGGTTTCGCCGCCTGCTGCCGCATCCTTCTTTCCGGCCTCCGCCAACGCCTCCGTATCCAACCCATGCTCATGTTGATAATGCTCCACCGGCATCTTCCCATCCCACCACGCCCAGTTCATCGGATACACATCGGGATCGAAGAAAACCTGGTAGAAATGCCACACCAGGATCGCCAGAGTCGCCAGAATCGCCTCGTAGTAGTGGATCGATGTCGCCACGTCTACCCACCAACGCGCCAGCAGGTTGCCCACCCAGACCTTCGCCCAGATCATCACGCCCGTAAGGCCCATCAAAGCCGTGCCCCACACCAGCGCCCAGTATTCAGCCTTCTCCGCGTAATTGAATCGTCCGAACTTCGGCCGGTTCTTGCTGATTCCCAGATAAAAAGCCATCGTGCCCCAGGCATCGAACGCATCCTTCCGCACCGACGCCAAATCGTATATCAGCCGCCGCCCTTCCCTGCAGGCGATCAGATAGCAGATGTGATAAATTCCCGCGCCAATCAGAATGACTCCCGCCACGCGGTGGATGATGCTGCGCAGGTGCTCGTTCATCCCAAGCACATCCGCAATCCATGAGTTCGGAAATTTGAGTGCAAACCCCGTGATCACCAGCACGATGAAGCTGGATAGCAAAATCAAATGCTGCCAGCGCTGATTCGCCGTCATGCGGACCATGTACGGGTTTTGCATCTTGCGCTTCGCTACTGCCTTGCTGCGCCAGATGATCGCGTTATGCAGGAACATCGCGCCAATCACCAGCGTGATTAGAACAATGTAGATCAGCCTCACCCACCGCACCGCAATCGACCCCGGATCCTGCGATAGGCTGCGGTCCATATGCACTTTGTTCTGCGTGAATTTCTGCGTAACGCCCTTGTGGCATTTTCCGCAGGTCGCATCGAGATTCGCATGGTTGATCGTCGAACGCGGATCGCTCGACGGCAGAATGTCATGCACCCCATGGCAACTCGCGCAGTTCGCCACCACTACCGATCCGCCCTCCGAGGCCATCCCGTGATAGCTGTCCAGATAAGTGGAAACGCGGTGTCCGGCAAATCCGAATTCCTGCGTAAGACGCACCCCCTCGTGACAATGCGCGCAGGTCGTGCGGGCAATGTTCTGTTCCGAAACTGACGAGCTTGGATCAATGTGCGACTTGATCGAGTGAATCCCGTGGCAGTCCGTGCACACCGGCGCAAGTTGATTGCCGCGCGCGATTGCCTGCCCATGAATGCTCTGGTTAAATGTGTCCTTGATCTCCGCGTGGCACCTGCCGCACGTGCCCGGAACGCTGGCCTTGTAGATGGGAGACTTCGCGTCGTTTGCGGGTAGAATCTCGTGCGCGCCATGGCAATCGGTGCAGACCGCGGCCTTCTTTGATCCCTTCTCGATCGCGCGTCCATGCACGCTGTCCTGGTACGAGATGAAGGGCTGCGCACTTTCGCCATTCGACTCCATCAGGAACTTCTGCCCGTGGCATCGGCCGCATGTGTTGGGAATGTTGGCGTGATTCACCGGCGATTTTTGATCGTCGGACCTCATGATTTCGTGCGCGCCCCCGTGGCAATCCTGGCAATTTGCGGCTGGTGCGCCCGTTTTCGTCGCCTTCGCATGCAGACTGTGCTGGTAGGCCTGCTGCGCATCCGCATGACACTGCGCGCAGGTCACCTTCTGCGGAGTGGTCTCATGCGGCGCGCTCTTCACATCCTTGTGGCAATCCACGCACGAGAACATCAATCCATGAATCGAGTGCTGCAGCTTGCCCGCATCCACAAACAGGCTGACGGTCTTGCCGTTCACTTCCGTTGTCATTGTCTTGTCGGAGTGGCAGGCAAGGCAATCAGCGTCCTTCGGCTTCTGCCCACGAGCTGAAAGCGCCCACAAACAAAGGGCGACGGCAACCATTGGCGGAATGATTCTTCGAGTCAACTTCACACCATCAAGCAGATGCTTCTTTGAATTGCATGCGCAGTGACTGGAGTCACAAGGGCACAACAATGCAAAGTATTAGTCCTGCTTCCGCTCAGGAAACAAGCGCTTCGTCCACATGCGAAAGGCAAATACCTACCCCTGGGCGGAATGGGCCTCTGTCTTGATCATCCGGTCTTCGTCAATCAACGATCGTGTCTTCGATAATCTGCTTTTACGTGAAGTAAGCGCTCAGCGTCAGCACCAGCAACGTCAGTCCAATCAGAATCGCCGTGAACCCGATCACCCTCGCAAAATTAATCCACCATGTCGCCGGCGCCGGCCCAAGTCTCGATTCCAACTTCCCTGCCTTTTGCAGCGCTTCAAACTCTTCCGGCCGTTTGTGCTTGAACTCCTCTTCGCTCTCCACGCCGGTAAAAATCACCATATCCATCGGAAACGTGTCTGGCCGCAAATGCGTATTAACGAAATGAATTGAAAAAATGAAAAGAATCGCCAGCAATCCTTCTTCGCTGTGAACCACCAACACCGCATTCAACGCCCATCCTGGCAGGAACCGCGCAAAGAACGGCGCAAACCACATCGCGTAACCTGAAAATCCAATGATGAGCATGCCCCAGAAGACCGCCCAATAATCGAACTTCTCCCAGTAGGCGTAGCGCCCGAACGTGGGCCGCTTGCCCAGTCCCACAAACCAGCGCATATGCCCCATCAGGTCCTTCACATCTTTCCAGTTGGCCACCATCGAGTTCGGCCCCCAGAAGATCCCCCTCTCGCGATTGACCACGCCGCGCGTGAAAATGTCCTTCAGGTGAATCAGAAACGCCACCGTCAGCACCAGCGCGCACAGCTTGTGAAAGAAGATGATCGCGCCGAACCCGCCCACTGCCGAGGCAAACTTGCGCGCCCAGAAACTCTGACTGAAACGCATCGGCAATCCGGTCGCGGCCAGTCCCAGGAACGAACTGAACAACACTCCATGCATATACCGCTGCGCCGCGGTGAAGCGCGTAAAGAAGCGCTCCTTCCCCGTTTCGTTCCCCGTACCGATCACTGCCGTTGGCTCAAGATCAGGCATGATTCCCTCCTTCAGTCGACTTTCTCTTTACCTGTTCAAGGCGCTGGCGAATCAGCCAAAGTATCGTGTGAATCAGGAAGAATGTAAGCACACTCACTAAAAGAAGATTCATGAATAGCCCAATGTAATAAAGCGCGGGATTCAGCTTCCGGTTATGTGCGTTGGCGTGCGGTTGATACTGCACAAAGCTTTCGTTGGCGCCCGTATGACACCGGCCGCAGGTCTTCACCAGGTTCGCTTTGTTGACCGGCGACCGAGGGTCGGACGCAGGCAGAATCTCGTGCGCCCCGTGGCAATCCCAGCAACGTGCCGTCTCCACATATCCACCCAGCGAGCCCAACTGCGAGTGGAACGTATCCCGGTACGTTGAGAACTTCTCCTTATGACATGAGCCGCAAATCGGCGTCGACTGCGAACGGAACACAGCCTCCGTCGGCTGCAGAATCGCGTGCGCGGTGTGACAGTCCGAGCAAACCGGAGCGTCCAGTTTCCCGGCCGCCACAGCTTTTCCATGCACGCCTTGCTCATAATCTGTATTGATTCCCGCGTGGCATTTCCCGCAAGTCTCCGGGACATTTGCTTTATAGGTAGCGCTCTGCGGATCCTTATGGCTCAGGATGTGGTGCGATCCATGGCAGGTCTGGCAATTCGCCGCCACCAGCAATCCTTCTTTGCTCAGTGCAAATCCGTGGATCGAGTCAATGTACGACGGGTAAATACTCGGCAGACCATGCTTCTGCCCCATCCCCTGATTGCTGTGACATTGCCCGCAAGTGCGGGGAATATTCAGTGGATAGACCGCCGACTTCGGATCGCTCTTCGGAACAATCGTGTGAGCGTCCCCGTGGCAACTGGTGCAGGGGTGGTCCTTGCCGTCCGCATGCACGCTTCCCGCCAACCCGGCTGCTTCATCCGCGTGGCAGGTGATACATTCCACCCGTTTCACCTTGTCCGGGTGCGGATACTCCTTGATGTCGGCGTGGCAATTGCCGCATTCCAGGCTGCCGTGAATGCTGGAATGAAACTTCTGCGCATCCACGCTGATACTGTGTCCTGCCCCATCCTGCATTCCTGCGTCGCCGTGGCACGAAATACAATCCGTGGCCTGCGCAATGCCCTGTGGCGCAAGCGCCAATGCAATGGACGCAAAAATGGTGAGGGCTATCGAGGAAACGGTCTTCATCTTGTCTCCGGTCAATGCCTGCCAATCCTTGATGCGAGACATCAGAGAATTGCGGTTCGTCTCTCTCGATTCGAGCCGCACGGTCAGGGTCTGGCTTAATCTGTTCCCCTACTTCTGCAGTGTTCGAATGTACCCGACTACGTCCTTGATCTGTGGATCCGTCAGCTTGCCCTTATATGCGGGCATCTTGCCCTTGCCGTCTTTGATCCAGCCAGTCAACTGCGCGTCGGAAGCCTTCACCATCACCGGATCTTTGAAGCTCAGCACCTTGAAATTCTTGGCCGTCGGCGTCGTGGCCAGCCCGTCAGCCCCGTGGCACATCGCGCACTTTGGCTTGTAGATGTCAGCGCCGGGAATCTCCGCGAATGCGGGTCCAGCAAGAGAAATAGCAAGCAGGATCAAAGCGGTATTTCTGACTTTCAGGTTCATTCTGTAGCTCCCTGCAACGGCCGACGGCCGTTTACTCGTCAGCTACAGGGATAGTCCTCTTGCTTTGGGATCGTATGTGATGGGGACCACAGTTAGCCGTCAAATCTGCAGGTTAGTCCCACTTTCGTGTGAGCAACGTCCCTGGATTCACTGGTTATCATCACGCCGAATGACCACCTGAGCGTGATGTCACTCACATTGCGCTCGAGTCCAATTATGGCTGGATCAAGGGCAAAGCCGATGTAGTCACATCGCGGACGCCTTCAGGAGGATGGGCGGCCGAACTCGATGCCGGGAGCACCGAGAAGCAAATTCTCAAGAATCACGAGTGCCTCATCCATGCGGTTCTTTCTACCGCATGGGTGGGAAGCAGTAAGCCAGTGCGAGCCTCCCGCGAGCGTCTGGCCGCACCGCGGGTGCCACGAGGCAGGTGGTCCTTAAATCTTCAGCACCGCGGGAAGCGAAAGCGTCTCCATGATTGCCGTCATGGCTCCTTCATCATTTCCAATCTTATCGAGCAGCCGCTTCTTCAGTTCATCCCGTTTCGCATAAAGCCGCAACGGTTCCGGAGGATTGTGCAGCAGCTCCTTCCCCACCAGCGCGCGCACAATGAAGGGCATGTACGACGAGTAGTCGCCCTGCATGCTCACCGTCTGCGTTGTGTAGGTATCTGGATTGACCTTGCCCCACGACACCGCCTCGGCTGGCGGGCACGACGACAAGCTGCCATCCGTCACCGGAGAGGAAACAATCTGAACGTCGTAGTCATACCCTCGAATATTCTCCAGGAAGAAAATCTGCGAAAGCGTCGGCTCTGGTTGCAAGGAGTAGTTCTTCGGCACACCGCCACCCAGAATCAGAATCGCAAATGACTTCGCATCCGAGTCAAACAATCCCCAGTGATGGTAGGCGCAGCTCTCGAACACATCCTCGTGAAGATCGTAATCGAAGCCATATTGAATCTTGCCCATCCGCGCCAGCGCCCACAGCTTCACGGAATTCAGGAACAGGCTGCCGTCGGCGGGCGCTCCAATGAAGACCGGCAATTCAAGCTCGGCGCACGTGCTCATCAGCCCCGGCGCAATACCCAGCGCCTTTTCCCGCTCGGCAAATTGTTTGCCCAGCAGATAATTGCGCTCCGTCGTGGTCATCTTCTTTTGGAACTCAGGCCTCTGCAGAATCTGGGTCGCCACGGCATCCTGATCAAACAGCACCTGCTCATCAAACCCAGTATCGGCCACGCGGATCACGCCGCTCTCACGCAGTGCGCCGTCGTCGCCCCACATGTCCACTACGCGTATAGGCCGCTCCGTTGTCTTCCGCAGACAATCGTGCCCGTCGTGGTAGCAGATCGCGTCCGTAACCGTGATGTACGCCGTGTTAGCAGCCCTGATCAGGGGAATGAGCCACGCGCGGTGCTGATCGGAAACCGTGATCGGCCCGGCGCAAGTCACCACCAGCGGAATCCGCTTCTCAATCACCGCCCGCATCGCATCGTAGACCCGCCGCAGGTAAGCCCCGCCGAATGCCGGAAGCGACGATAGAAACACCTCATTCAAATCCTGGCATTCCGTCACCGGCTTCCCCGTAACCGCATTGCCCATCAGCCCATCATTCGAACACTTCGCCATTTTTTGAATGACCTCCTATAGCCCTATCTGTAGTATCCAACATCCCCAACAAATCCGCGAAAACGCCCTCCATCTCCATGTAAAATTGCATTCACAATTCACCATCGAGCCCGGCGCGTGCGGGTGGCGAAGTTTCGTGAGACGATGATTGCAATGAACCCAAGCCTTACTGATCGCACCGTACCGGTTATTCCGTGCGAACTCACCGGACCAACGCCAAGGAGGGTCCATGTTATTTGGCCTGGTGCAAGGAAAGGGATCGTGGGATTGGTACTACTTGCATTTGCCGCTATTCTCAGCGTTGGGACCTGCGCAGATGCTACTAAGCAAATACGGCGCAGAACCGCATTGCGGCGCGATGGTCGGGTGGTCGTTGGCGATATCACTAAACAAAGGGAGGGTGCCAGTACGATAGGGCCATCTGTAGCGTACACTTTTTCAGTTCATGGGACGGTCTTCTCTGGGTGGGCACGAATGCCGGATGACCTAGTTGGGACGATCAGACAGCCAGATCGCATTCTTGTACGGTTTCTCCCTGCCGATCCAGCAATCAACCACCCGGATGCCTGGGAGTGGTCACTGCTCTTCAATGCAAAAGCGATTTACGTCTCGGTTTTCTTTTTAATATTGGGCAGTTTCATCTTGGCAATCCTCTACGCGGAACGAAGATTTGTTAGAGAAGGCAGTCCAACAGTTGCAACAGTGACCAGTTGCAAGCTTAAGGCAGGGCTTTTCTTTTTAGAATACGATTTCAGCGCGGAAGACGGAGCATCAATCAAGGGGAGCGGCGAATCAAGGATTCCTCGGGAAATTGGTTCAAATATTCATGTCCTCTATCTGCCCCAGAACCCCCGCCGAAGTCGCCCCTATCCCACGCCCAATTTTCGCGTGGAGACGGACTAGGTTCGTATACGAAAACACCCCAGTGCCCGGT
>JBAWCO010000528.1:0-5425 GCA_049590315.1 Occallatibacter sp.
ACAGGCACAGGGCATTACCTACCTTCACTCGGGCAGTGCGGCTAAGGCGGCCCGATCTTGGACTCGGGGCTGCTCAAGCAATGCGTCGATGCGGCGGCTTTTCGAATCCATAGGGAGGGGGTTCAAGGATCGGGGTTCGGTGGTTCTTATCTTAAAACAAGCAGACTTCGCTGGGCATCGCCCTCGAAATCGGCAAAACGCACGGCATTGTTTCGTACAATTCGAATGATCTGCGCGGTAGAGCAGTTCCCTGTCTGAAGCAAGATTACCTTGGGAGGCGCGCCGCGGGCGATGCTTAGGTTCGCGAAGTCTTTGTCCTTGGTCAGGAATGCGAATCCATGCGTCTTTGAATACTCCCAGATTACCGAATCGTTTGTACTGCCCAGTCCAACGGAACCGACATGAGCGGACTCGGGAAACAAGTCGGCCAAGTCGACGGCAATCCGCGGTGGCAGGTTCTCATCAACGAGAAGCTTCAAGTACCGCGATCCTCTCTGGAATGCTGGCGAAGAACTCGTAGACTGCATGGAAGTCTTCGCGTTCCAGGTATGGGAACTCCTCGAGAATCTCGTCTTCGGTCATCCCTGAGGCCAGATAGGAGGCAAGGTCGTAGACCGTAAAGCGCAGGCCACGTATGCAGGGCTTTCCGCCCATTTTGCCCGATTCAACAGTGATGCGTGGATTCAGATCGGCCATCGATACCTCCTCTTCCTCGATTGTCCCACATTCTATGGCATGAGGAGGAATTGCGGTCGAACCGGATTGTCAAGCCATGAGGTTTTGGCTCGGCCGCATTGTCATTCCGGCGGCAGGGCGTCTAGGTCGCGGCGAGCCTGATCCAAGAGCCGCTTCGCCTCATCCCGTTGCTTTTTCAGTCCCTCGACGATGTGCGGCGGGGCCTTGGCCAGGAAGCTCTCGTTGCCAAGTTGACGCTCGGCGTTGGCGATTATCTTCTCGTACTGGGCAATGTCTTTTTGCAGGCGCGCGCGTTCGGCGGGGACGTCGATGGTGGCTTCGTATAGGATCGCGATATCAAAATTCGCCTCTCGCCGAACTTTGCCGTACGTTAGCGGTTCTAATCTCACATCACCCACTTTTGCCAGCAGGCGGAGGATGTCTCCATGATGGGTTGCGGCGCCCGCTGCGTTCATTCCACGCATTGGATCTGGATTCAATTGACCCGGGACGAGCTCCTTATCTGGAACCCCATTTTCCTTTCGGAGAATTCGAAATGCGGTTACGATGCTCTGAACTGCGCCCATTTCATGGGTGGCGCCACCGCTGCAATTGTTGAGGGTGTTGTAGTTCCGATCCTCTCGGAGGGTTAAGTATTCGCCGTCTGCCTGCGGGTAGGTCGTCGTGAGGGCGATGGATTTTGCGGGTGGGTTTTCGTCGTAGAGAGCCTGCCAGATCTCTTCGGTGATGAAGGGCATGAACGGGGAAAGCAGGCGCAGGGACGCCTCGAAGACTGAAACAAAAGTGGTGAGGGCGGCCTTGGTCTGCGCTCTATCGGCGGTCTCGGAGAAATCGAGGCGGAGCTTGATGATCTCTAAATACCAATCGCAGAAGCTTCCCCAGAAGAATTGATAGATCGTGTTGGCTGCGTCGTCGTAGCGGTAGTTCGCGAGCGATTGATTCACTTCCGCAGCGGTTTTGTGGAGTTCGGCGACGATCCAGCGGGCTTCGAGGGGGGCATCGGGCGCGGCTGTCGGCATGTGGCCCAGCGCGGACGGGTCCACGACAATGCCGAGTTCGGCGGCGCGGTCTACGTTCTGGAAGAGGAAGCGGGCGGCGTTCCAGATTTTGTTGGCGAAGGCGCGGTAGCCTTCTGTTCTGGCTATGTTGAATGCGATGTCTGTGCCGGGCGAGGCCATGCTGGCCAGCGTGAAACGCACGGCGTCGGTTCCATAAGTTTTGACGATTTCTATGGGGTCGACTACGTTGCCCTTGGTCTTGGACATCTTCTCGCGGTTGGCGTCGCGGACCAGGGCGTGGATGTAGACCTCGCGGAAGGGAACTGAATCGGCAAGAGAGCGCGGACTGCCGTCGGGCATGGGGATTTCGCCGGCGAACCAGCAGCCGAGCATGATCATGCGGGCTACCCAGAAGAAGAGAATGTCGAAGCCGGTGACTAAGAGACTGGTTGGGTAGAAGGCGTCGAAGTCTGCCCGACTCTCTGCTGTAATGTTGGGCCAGCCGAAGACGGAGACGGGTAAGAGGCCGGAGGAGAACCAGGTGTCGAGGACGTCGGTTTCCTGCGTGATTTTTTCTGATCCGCAGTGGGCGCAGACGGTTGGGTCTGGGCCGGCGTTGGGTTTGGGAACGGTGATTTTGCCGCAGGTGGCGCAGTGCCAGGCGGGGATGCGATGACCCCACCAGAGCTGGCGAGAGATGCACCAGTCATGGATGTTCTCCATCCAGTTGAGGTAGGTCTTCTCGTATTGCTCGGGTGTGAAGCGGATGGCCTTTTTGCCGTCTGCATCGGGCTTGACGGCGGCGATGGCTTTGTCGGCGAGCGGCTGAATTTTAACGAACCACTGCTTGGAGAGACGCGGTTCAACGACGGTCTTGCAGCGGTCGCAGTGGCCGATGTTGTTGACGTGATCTTTGACGCCGGCGAGGAGCCCTTGCTCTTCGAGGTCGGCAACGATGCGCTTGCGGGCGACGTAGCGATCGAGGCCGGCGTAGGGACCGCCTTCGGCGTTGATGTGCGCGGTCTCGTCCATGATGTTGATGGAGGGGAGATTGTGGCGCTCGCCGAGAGCGAAGTCGTTGGGATCGTGGGCGGGCGTGACTTTGACTGCGCCGGTGCCGAATTCGCGGCTTACCCATTCATCGAGGACGATGGGAATTTCGCGATTCATTAGGGGCAGGCCAAGCTTTTTGCCGTGGAGATGGAGGTAGCGCTCGTCTTGAGGATGAATGGCTACGGCGGTGTCGCCGAGCATGGTTTCAGGGCGAGTTGTGGCGACGGTGAGATATTCGCCGGTTTCTCGCCCGTCATCGTCATGAACTGGGTAGCGAATTTCCCACAGGTGGCCCTTGTGCTCGTCGTAGACCACTTCGAGATCGCTGATGGCGGTTTGGCAACGGGGGCACCAGTTGACGATGTAGGCACCGCGATAGATGAGTCCCTGATCATAGAGGCGTGCGAAGGCTTCGCGGACCGCGACGGACAGGTTGTCGTCCATGGTGAAGTACTCGCGCTGCCAATCGACGGAAGTGCCGAGGCGTTTCATCTGGCCGAGAATGGCTCCGCCGTAATGGCGCTTCCATTGCCACACGCGTTCGACAAAGGCCTCGCGGCCAAGTTGCTGGCGTGTGGTGCCTTCGGTGACGACCTGGCGCTCCACCAGCATTTGCGTGGCGATGCCGGCGTGGTCGGTGCCTGGAACCCACAGAACCCGGTTGCCGCGCATGCGATGCCAGCGGATGAGGATATCGCTCTCCGTGTGCTCGAACATGTGGCCCATGTGCAGGTTGCCGGTGACGTTGGGCGGAGGCAGCAGAATGGTAAAGGCCGAGGACTGGGCGTCGGGGCCGGACGCCGCTTCGCGGCCGGAAACTGGATCGGGAGTGGGCTGGGCGAAAAGGTTTTCGCGGACCCAGTACTCGGCCCAATGATCTTCAATGGCGGTGGGGTCGTAGGCTTTGGGCAAGTCGTGGGGCATGAGTGTCTTCAATAAGCCCCCGTGGGTTTGCGCCAAACCCGCTTCCAGAGGGGTCTTGAGCCTGGGGACCACCCCTCACTTTAGCAGATGAGGGCTGAGGAACAGTTCGTGGTTTGCCAATAAAAGGCCGGAGATGATGTCGTATTTTTGTTCCCTGTTGTCAGTGGACGTGGCATACTCTGACACCATCCGATGAAAGTGGGGGATGGAGACGGAGAGCGGAGATGAGCGATCAGGATGCAGCGCGCGACCAGGCCCAGCGTGAGCACGACCAGAACCAAGGTTGGGCACAAACAAACACTTGGGATGCCAATGTGCGCAACGCTTACGAGGCTGAAAGAGAGCGGCTGCGCCAACAGCAGGAAGAAGAAAACAGAAAGAGAAATTCCGGATATTGAGCCCGGCCAAAAACTGTGAGGCCGCATCCGGGCTAGGATGCGGCCTGCATCAAATCCCCACCGCCGTTTAGAAGGGGTTCAGCTTGGAGATGCCCTTCTTCTTTTTCTTCTTGCTGGAAGACTCGTCGTTGGTGTCGACCTTGGGCTTTTTCTTCCTGGCGTCGGCTTGGGAGGGAACCGGGGTTGCGCCCGGCTTGACCTCATTGATCTGGTCGGGTGCCTCGGCCGGCTTCTCAGGGGCCGGGACGACGGTACTGCTGGGGCCGACGGGCTTGACCACCGCGTTAGGATCGACGGCTGGGGCACTCACAACTTCCACGCCAACACCGGTGCCGCCTCCCCCGGGTCCTAGCTGCGGGGCAGTGGAGGGCGATTCGGTGCGCGGCGGTTCATTGGGGCCTGTGGGGGTAACGGCGCCTGCGGGCGCGGCGGGCTTGCCGGCGTTGTACGCAGCAACATAGATCTGCTGGTTGTCCTTGGTCAGATCCGGGGCCAGGGTGCGCTTGGGATCACTGAGAGAAGGTTCGCCCACATGGACGGCTTCGACCGTCGTGGGGCCGTGTTTGATGATGTCAAGGGTCTTGTCAGTGAAGCGAAGAGGCTGGCGGCTGCGCTCTTCCGCGTCGTTCTCAGCCACTGCCTCCTGGCTGGGCTCAGGTACGGGGCGGTTCATAGCCACGAGGCGATCGCGGGCATCCTCGACATGAGGCGCCATGGGGTAGCGGGTGATGACCTTTGCGTAGGCAGCGGCAGCACGGTCAAGGTACACAGCGCTCATGCGCTCTTTAATCGCGCCGGGAACCTTCGCATTCTGAATCGCGTGGGCTTCCCCGGCGTACGCATCGCCAATACCCAGCAGGGTCAAGTCGCTTTTAGAGTAGAGCGGGTAAGTGTCGACGACGGTTTGCAGGCGGGCGACGGCGGCGTTGTAGTTCTCGCGGGTCTCATAGTAGAGACCGATATTGGCCTCGCGCTCGGCCAGAACTTCCTGAACGTCGCGCAGCTTCTGCTTGGCGCGGGGCACGAGCGTCGAGTCAGGGAACTGGTTGATCATGTTCCGGTATTCGGTCTCGGCCTGCTCGGCGCTCTTGGGGTCGCGATCAGGCTTTTCCATCTGGCTGTAGTAGATGTCAGCCACCTTCATTTGCGCCTCGGCCGCTTCAGGGGCATTTGGGAAGAAGGTGATGAAGTCGTGGTACTCGGATTCAGCCTGGGTGAGGGCGGCGGTGCCGCCTTCCTTGAACCAACTGTCGCCCACGGCGAGCTTGGCACGCATCCTGTACTCTGACTCGGGATAGGTGTTGAGCATGGTCTGCAAGTCGAGACGAGCCACGTCGAAGCGACCCTTCTTGATGG
>JBAWCO010000529.1:0-2050 GCA_049590315.1 Occallatibacter sp.
GAGGGGAGAGTTTGAACAGGAAATCATGGGGTAAGTCCGACCCGAATACATGGTTGATGGAACCTGATGTCCATCGAGAATGATTGGTTCAACACGCGAGCTTGGGTCGTTGATGCTGAGAGACCGATTTTTTCAGAGATGGAACGAAGCTCAGAAAAGAACTCTGATCTTCGTTCCCAATTCGATTGTGGCGGTGGCCGGGACGGCGTCAAGGGTCAACATGAACGCCAAAGTACGGCGCCCTTGACCCCGTCCCGGCCACCAAAGGGAGATTTTGCGCGCGAATGAAAAAATGCGCTTGACAGAAGCCGACACTGTCATACATGGGGCACTCGGCGTGCTACCTTGCGCCAGAAAGAAATTCAAGAGTGGGGCACTCCGCTACACACCGAACTGACGCAGATGATGATCCAGGTGCTTGCAGGTCAGGATGGCCCACTCGTTCGGGGTGAGGCGTCCAAAGAAGCTGTGGGGATTTGTTGTGCACCCGGCGGGACCAGCCGCGACAAAACGGTTGATCAAGCGAGTCAGTCGCTCGCGTTCCGCAGCGAGGTCCGGCTGACCGTGGACGATGAGGTCTTTCGAGGTGGGTGAGTTGCGGCGAAAGGGCGCGTCGTCGCCAAGGACTTTTGGCTTGATGATACGGCCGAGGATGCTGGCAAAAAACATGCGGGGCGGCAAACGATCTCCCACGGCCCACTCCATGCTGGTGGCGCAGTGGGCGACGGCTTGCGACGGGCTCATGGAACCCCACTGGCGAGGACTGTCCGGTTTCAGGAGCGCGAGCCGATCGATGATTCCTTGTGAGTCTGAGGGCTGATATAGATTGCGCATGGATTCACTTTATACTCTGGCGGGGTGGGTGGAATGGCCGCGCTCTGGAGCACGAGAGCGCGAGGGGATGTGGGGTGGACGTGTGGGATAAACTGGGGGTACATGGACCTTCCGGCCGAAAGCTCCACACCAAAAGCTCCATCTATGCAAACTGCGACCGATGCGGCGCGGGCGGCGGAGTTGTTTGAGCGGTCGGTGAGGATTATGGCGCGGCTGCGGGCGCCGGGTGGCTGCCCGTGGGACCGGGAACAATCGTTCGATTCGATTCGCAAATATACCTTGGAAGAGACCTACGAGGTCTTCGACGCCATTGAGCGGCGGGATTTTCCGCACCTGGCTGAAGAGCTGGGCGATCTGCTGCTGCAGGTGCTGTTCTATGCGGAGATGGCGGCGAACGAAGGGCACTTCACGATTGCCGATGTCTTGGATCATCTCAACAACAAATTGATTCGGCGGCATCCGCATGTTTTTGGCGATGAGGCTGCACGGGCGGCGGGGAACCGCGCGGACGTGGATGCGGCTGTGGGCGGCTCTTCTGCAGCGGTGCTGCGGAATTGGGAAGAGATCAAGAAGGCTGAGGCATCGCATGGAGCGGGCGCTCCTGCTGAGTCGAGACTGGATACGGTGCAGAGGGCGATGCCGGCGCTGGCTGAGGCGGCGAAGCTGGGAGGCAAGGCGCAGAAGGCCGGGTTCGACTGGCCGAGCTGGCGGGATCTGCTGCCGAAGCTGGCGGAGGAGACGGCGGAACTGGAGGCTGAAGCTGCTTCCGGGGATCCGGCGCGGAAGCCGGCAGTGGAAGCGGAGCTGGGCGACTTGCTGTTTACCGTGGTGAACCTGGGCCGGCATTTGGGCCTGGATGCGGAGATGGCGCTGCGCGGATGCAATCGGCGGTTTCGGGAGCGGTTCAGGGCGATGGAGGTGGCTTCTGCCAGACCTTTGGAAGAACTTGCGCCGGAGGAGTTGGAGGCGCTTTGGGCGGGGGCGAAGAAGAAGTTGGCGGAGCAGGAAGGAGTATCGAAATGATGCTCCGAGAACATCCCTCAGGGGCTAAGGCCCGCGTTCATTTTTCGTTGTTATTGGCACGGCTGAAGTCGTGCCCTTTCAAAACAAAAGAAAGGCCGCGGGAGGAGCGGGCATGATTTTGTATCGGACCTGCTCGGGGTTTGACGAGCTGGAGGCATGCGTTCAGCTCCAGATTGAGACCTGGGGTTATGAC
>JBAWCO010000530.1:0-11382 GCA_049590315.1 Occallatibacter sp.
AAAACACAAATACGGCAGGCCCACAAGGTTAACCCCTCCGGTTTCTGCAACCCAATAGGCGAACATTCCGCGCGAATCCGCCCCCTACAGGCGACCGTTTACCGGTATCGTTCCACCCCTCCCAGCCGACATTTCGCAGCTTCAATCCCTAATAGACACAGGTCTCCGAGGTCGAGTCCGCCGCAGCGGATGAAACCTCGAAAACCGGATACAAGTGCGAGCGAATAGCGAGCGTCTGGCCCCACCGCAGGTGGTTATTCTTCCTCTTCTTCCACTGGCCGTTTCGCGTTGGCCAGAATCTTTTCCGCCACCAGTTGCGGCACAATGTCGTAGTGGTTCATCTCCATTCGGTAGCTGCCTTTGCCCTGCGTCATCGAGGTCAGAATTGTCCCGTAACTGAGCATCTCCGCCATCGGAACTTCAGCGTTGATTACCGTCGTGCGACCCTTTGATTCCATGCCCTGCACGCGCCCGCGCCGCCCATTCAGGTCGCCCATCAATGCTCCGGCAAACTCATCCGGCGCTTCGATTTCGACCTTCATCACCGGCTCCAACAGACAAGGTTTGCAAGCCTCCATGCACTTGCGGAAAGCCAGTCTCCCCGCCATCTTGAACGACATTTCGTTCGAGTCGACATCGTGGTAGCTGCCGTCAAAAACCGTAGCCTTGAAGTCGACAACAGGGAACCCTGCCAGGTACCCGCGCGCTGCTGATTCCACGATTCCCTTTTCAATCGCAGGAATGAAATTGCGAGGAACGGCGCCGCCGAAAACCTCGTTGCCAAACTCAAATCCGCCCCCGCGCGGCATCGGTTCCATGCGTATTTTGCAATCGCCGAATTGCCCATGCCCGCCCGTCTGTTTCTTATGCCGCCCCTGCGCTTCCGCCTTGGCACGTATCGTCTCCCGATAAGGCACCTTCGGCGCTTTCAGCGTGACCTCTGCGTGATAGCGCTTCTTGAGCCGGCTCACAATGGTTTCAATGTGCGGCTGCCCCGCGCCGGCAATCAGAAACTCGTTCGTCATGGGATCGCGGAAGAATTTTATGAGTCGATCTTCTTCCATGAGCTTGTGAATCGCGGGCGCGAGTTTGTCTTCATCAGCGCGGCTCTTGGGCTCGATTGCATAAGTCATCGCCGGCTCAGGGAACGCAACCAGGTCCACCTGAATCTCCGCGCCCTTTTGTCCCAGCGTGTCGCCGGTAAGAGTATCGCGCAGCTTGGCCACTGCGCCAATATCGCCGGCATGCAACTCAGCCACTTCAACTGCCTTGCGACCCTGCATGACGCTCAGATGCGACAGGCGCTCCTGGCTGCGCCGCGTGTAGTTTTCAACCGTGACATCGTTCTTGATCACGCCGCTAATCACCTTGAAGAAAGTGATGCGCCCAGAGAACGGATCGGTCATTGTCTTGAAGACCACCATGCCCACGGGCTCTTTATCGTCCACTCTGCGGAATGTAATGCCCGCATCGGCTTCCTCGCCGCCGCCTCCATTGCCACCTATCGCAGCGAACTGCGGTGCGTGGACCGCAATCGGCACGCGTTCAACCGGCGACGGCGCGTACACCTTCAGAAAATCGAGCAGATGGTCCGCAGCCATGTTAGCCTGCCCACTCGTAAACAAAATCGGGAAAATGCGATCCTCGCGAATGGCCTCATGCAGCGCCGCGATGAGGTGCTCTTCGGGGATGGTGCCCTTCTCGAAGTACTCTTCCATCAGCTCATCTTTGCCCTCGGCCACCAGTTCAACCAGCGCCTCATGCCGCGCCTTCGCGTCAGCTGCCAGGCTGTTCGGCATCTCCACAATCTTGCCGCGGCCATCTCCTCCCGGCGTATAGGAGAACGCCTCCATGGTGACCAGGTCTACCACCCCGTGAAATCCCTGCGCGTCGGATATCGGCAACTGAACCGGCACGCAATTGCGCCCCCAGCGTTCGTGGATATCGTCGATAAGTGCGCTCAGGCCGCTCCCTCCCCCAGCCTTGGGATGATCCATCTGATTCACCACAACCACTCGCGGAACATTCGCTTCTTCGGCAAATTTCCAAACCCTCTCTGTCACTGCTTCAACGCCATTCTGGGCATTCACCAGAACAATGGCGGACTCGACTGGAAGCAGTGCGGCGCGCGCTTCGTGGCTGAACATGTGGAAGCCGGGGGTGTCGACGAAATTGATTTTCACGCCCTGCCACTCGGCGAAAGCGACCGCGTTCTGCATGGTCGTGGCACGGGCAACTTCTTCTTCGTCGTACGCGGTAACAGCCGAGCCGTCGGCGACGCGGCCCTGCGTTGGAGTCATCTTCGCGGCATGCAGCAGAGCGGAAATCAGGGTGGTTTTGCCACTGTGCGCATGCCCTAATACAGCTACGTTGCGGATCTCACTTCCCTGGTACGTTTTCATAGGATTCTCCTGGATTTGCGAGTTTCGACTTGCACGTTTTTCTCTGGACTTGCGGGCGTGGATGAGGGAGGCACAGGCGCGGCGTTGGGGCGTCCGCTGGGGCGTCCAAGTGGCCGGACTGGAGGGCCACATAACCCGGTCTGCCGTCTACCTCGTCCATTGAAGAGGGTCTCGGGCCTGCGCCTCGCGGATCAACAGAGAATGAATCCGGCGGACGCTTTCTACTAAGAAGCGGATGCTATCACAGCTGGAGTGTGAACGTCCTGTGACTCGTGGCACAAAAAGGGTGTCGATTCACTTCCGGAAAGATTGAATTCCCGCGCGGCGAAAGATCGCTGCCTGGTGGTATGGTTGCGCCATGCGATTTTTCACATTCTGCCCTGTTGCCTGCACACTGCTGCTGGTCGCTTCTTCCGGGATTGCGCAAGCTCCGGCCGCACCTCCACAGGCTCCGCCGGCTTTTGTGCCGCCCGCACCGCACGTGGATGCACCGCTTGGGGAGATTGCGCGCATGACGGGCGATGGCGACGGCGCTTACAAGACGCACCATTACCGCGATCTATTTGCCGAGCAGGGACACTCTCCGGCCGAGAGCAGAGCAAAAATTGACAAGGCGTTTCAGCAGCTCTTTCACGGGGACGGCCAGGAGGAGCGCGTCTACTTTGAGACCGGAGCGAACCAGAACGGAACACTGGCCTATATGACCGATTGGGCGAACAATGATGCCCGCACGGAAGGGATGAGCTACGGCATGATGATCGCCGTTCAACTCAATAAGAAGCGCGAGTTCGACGCACTGTGGAACTGGTCGAAGACCTACATGCTGGTCACCGATCCGCAGAACCCGTCCGTGGGCTACTTTGCTTGGTCCATGAGCACAGACGGGACGCCGCGCTCCACGGGGGCGGCGCCCGATGGCGAAGAGTATTACGTCATGTCGCTCTACTTTGCAGCGCACCGGTGGGGCAACGGGACGGGCATCTATAACTACCAGGCCGAAGCGGACAAGATCGTTCGCGGAATGCGGCACCATCCGGTCCTCACGGGAATGAGCCCTTTCCGCATTCATCCGGGCGATGCGCCGTTTACGCCGCCGGATCATCCGTGGCCGAGCCCCAACACCCACAACATGGAGCGGGAGGCAGCCGCGAAAGGTGCGCCATGGCCGCCGGTCTTTCGGTTCAATCGTGGACCTCACCAGGAGCAAATTGGTCCGATGGTGGATGAGCCGCACTTCATGATCAAGTTCGTGCCTAACATGGATGGCGCCATGACAGACGCGTCCTATCACCTGCCCGCGTTCTATGAGCTCTGGTCGCGTTGGGGACCCGAAGAAGACCGCCTATTCTGGGCCAAAGCGGCAGATGTGAGCCGGGACTTCTTCAATAAAGTGACGGGACCGGAGACGGGACTCACGCCGGAGCGGAGTCATTTCGACGGTGCAGAGGTTGCGGACTGGGGTGGCGGGCCAACGCCATTCGGCTACGACGCGTGGCGAACTGCAAGTAATTGGAGCGTGGACTTCTCGTGGTGGCACAAGGATCCGCGAGAGACTGTGCTGAGCGACCGGATACAGAAGTTCCTGTATGGCCAGGGAATCAACGAATTCGTCGATCGTTACACCGTAGACGGGAAGCCGCTTTCCACGAAGCACTCCGTTGGCATCAGAGCGACGACAGCCGCGGGTAGCCTCGCGGCGACCGATGGAAAAACCTCAAGGACATTTGTCGAAAACCTTTGGAACACACCGATTCCGTCAGGCGAGGAGCGCTATTACGACGGGCTTCTCTATCTGATGAGCATGATGCACTGCAGTGGAAATTTTCAAATCATCGAAGCAGGCCTGGCCGCAAACTAGATACTCACTGCGGCCGGAAGAATATCTTCAACATCAACCCATTGCGTGGGGTAATTGCCTGTATAACAAGCGGTGCAGTAACCGTTGTGCTCGGCGCCGTCGCAGCTCTTCAACAAACCATCGAGTGATAAATAAGCCAGCGAATCGGCCTCTATAAACTGACGAATCTCTTCTACCGACTTGTTTGCTGCGATCAGGTCCCGCTTGCTTGGCGTATCGACGCCATAGAAACACGGAGATATTGTTGGTGGGCAACTGATGCGGAGATGAACTTCCTTTGCGCCTGCTCCGCGGACCATGCGGACAATTTTTCGACTAGTTGTCCCGCGAATAATCGAGTCATCAATCAAGATGACGCGCT
Organism: Occallatibacter sp.; assembly: GCA_049590315.1. Classification (GTDB taxonomy): domain Bacteria; phylum Acidobacteriota; class Terriglobia; order Terriglobales; family Acidobacteriaceae; genus Telmatobacter. The sequence continues at coordinate 4,622 of JBAWCO010000530.1, forward strand.
TGCCCTCGAGCAGATTGTGCACCGGGTTGAGCTTGAGGCGGACGCCGAAATCGCGGACGCGCTGCTCGGGCTCGATAAACGTTCGGCCGACGTAGTGGTTGCGGATGAGGCCCATGCGAAAGGGAAGACGGGCTTCTTCCGCGTAGCCCAATGCCGCGGTCACACCGGAGTCTGGAACCGGCACCACCACATCGGCGGGAACAGCGGATTCGCGGGCCAGTTGCCGCCCCATCTGGTCGCGGCTCTCCTGCACCCAGCGGCCGAAGATGCGGCTGTCCGGCCGTGCGAAATAGACGTGCTCAAAGATGCAACTGGACTGCACGAAGCCTGTCGCATATTGGCGGCTGGTGACGCCGTCCTCGGTGACCATGACCAGTTCGCCGGGAAGCACATCGCGCTCGAACTCAGCACGCAGTAAATCGAAGGCGCATGTCTCGGAAGCGAACACAATCGTGTCGGGCCCGTTCGAGTTCCGAATGCGGCCCATCGAGAGCGGCCGAAACCCGCGTGGATCGCGAGCAGCGAATATCCGATCGCGTGTCATCATCACGATGGAGAATGCGCCCTCGACCTGGCGCAGCGAGTCGGCAATCGCGTCAACCAGTGAGTTGGCGCGAGAGTGTGCGATGAGCTGAACGATGATTTCGGAATCGGAAGTAGTCTGGAAGTAGGCGCCGTCCCGCTCAAGACGAGCGCGAACATTGCCGAGATTCACCAGGTTGCCGTTGTGCGCAATCGCGATGAGGCCCTTGGTCGAGTCGACACGGATGGGCTGCGCGTTGAGCAGCGCGGAGTCGCCGGTGGTGGAGTAACGCGTGTGGCCGATGGCCATCGAACCGGGAAGCTTGGCGAGCACATCGTCAGTAAAGATTTCAGAAACGAGGCCCATGCCTTTAATGTTGGCCAGTCGCTGCCCGTCCGCAGTCGCAATCCCGGCAGACTCCTGGCCACGGTGTTGAAGCGCATAAAGCCCCAGGTAGGCTTGGCGGGCGGCGTCGGGGTGGCTGTGGACGGCGACAACGCCGCATTCCTCTCTCAGCTTTGGATCCTCTTGCAGAATGAGAGGGGAATCCGGGCCCGCAAGATCTGGATACTGCTCATTCAATTCTGTTGTGTCAGCGACGCCTTCGACTCCCTGGTAGGCGATGCGGATCATGCGGGAACCTCGTCGTGGAGAGTGGCCTGAAGCGATTCATCCCAAGGCTTACGCAGGGTTGAAAGAGGAGCGGAAATAAAGGGAGTGCTATAGACCGAGATTTCAAGCCTGTCGCCGCCAGTGGTGCCGATACGCGCAGCAACGAAGCTGTAGCGATCAGCCAATTCTTCAATCGCTGACACCTGGCTTGGATGTGCCGAGACAAGCATGGTTGAGGCGGGTTCAGAGAATAAGCCGAAAAGAGGATGAACCATCAGAGATTGATCCTGCTCGATGCTTGCGCCGATTCCAAGCGGAAACGCGGCTTGCGCCAGGGCCGTGGCAATGCCGCCATCAGAAAGATCGCGGGCCGACTCTAGAAGTTGGCGATCTGCGAGTGCTACAAGCAGCGTATGGAGGTCAGCTTCAGCTTCAAGATCGAGCGATGGCGGCCGTCCCCAAAGCCCGCCGAGCACTACCTTTGCGTATTCAGACGAGCCAAATACAATGAGTTCCGCGTTGGCTGCGGTGTCGGTCTCTGCCGCGTCCTCAGACACCACAACCGCCTCATCTTCAAGAGCGGGTGCGATCGGGCTGGCCTTGGGTTCCACTTGCTTCGGATTAAATGGCACCTCAAGATTCGGGTCAGGCTGCTCTCCACGCGGAATGGGCCACAGAAGCAGGATGGCATCGCCCGCGGTCTGAAAGTGAGCAGGAACAGCCTTGGTCACATCTTCGAGGATTCCGACAATGCCGAGAACAGGGGTTGGATAAATGCCTTCGCCGCGAGTCTCGTTATAGAGAGAAACATTGCCGCCAGTAATGGGAGTCGAAAGTGCAGTGCAAGCTTCGGCGATGCCGTCAATCGCAGCGGAAAGCTGGGCCATGATTTCAGGCTTCTCAGGATTGCCGAAGTTGAGGCAGTTGGTGGCGGCTACCGGTGTCGCGCCAGTGCTGGCCACCTTGCGGGCCGCCTCGGCTACCGCGTGCATTGCCCCGAGCTTGGGGTCGAGATATGCCCAGCGGCCATTGCCATCCAGAGCCATCGCCAGGCCTCGCTCATGACCAATTGTGCCCGTTCCCTTGATGCGCATCACGCCGGCTTCGCCGCCGGGGCCCTGAACGGTGTTGGTCTGTACCATCGTGTCGTACTGTTCGTGCACCCATCGCTTTGAGCAAACGTTGGGACTCGCGAGCAGTCTCTTAAGATCTTCGGTGTAGTTACGGTCCTGAGCGAGCTTGGCGAGGACTTCTTCCGGAGGATTGATCGGGGCGGGCGTTTTCCAGACGCCTACTGGGCGGTGGTAGAGCGGGGCGTCGTCCGTGAGGGACTGGTTGGGAATGTCCGCCATCAACTCGCCGTGATGACGAATGCGCAGGCGCGGCAGGGACTGAACAGTGCCCACAATCACCGCATCAAGTCCCCATTTTTCAAAGACGCGCAGGACTTCCTGTTCACGCCCTTTGATAGCCACCAGCAACATGCGCTCCTGGCTTTCGGAGAGCATGATTTCGTAAGCGGACATGCCGGTCTCGCGTTGCGGAACCAGATCTAGTTCGACATCGAGGCCGACGCCGCCCCGCGCACCCATCTCGCAGGTGGAGCAGGTCAATCCAGCCGCTCCCATGTCCTGAATACCGACGATGGCCCCAGTCCGCATGGCTTCCAGACAGGCTTCAAGAAGCAGTTTCTCCATGAAGGGATCGCCTACCTGGACATTGGGACGTTTAGCTTCTGTGCCTGCGTGAAACTCTTCAGAGGCCATGGTTGCCCCGTGAATGCCATCGCGTCCGGTTTTTGCGCCCACATAGATAACCGGGTTGCCGGTTCCGGTGGCTTTGGCGTAAAAGATCTCGTCAATGCGGACCATGCCAAGGGCAAATGCGTTCACCAGCGGGTTGCCGCTATAACATGGCTCGAATTTGGTTTCGCCACCAAGGTTGGGAACGCCGAAACAGTTGCCATAACCCGCGATACCGCTCACCACACCCTCCACGACGGAGTGGTTCTTGTGGAGGAGTTTGCGTTGCTCGTCTTCCGAGCCGGAGTCGGAGGCCTCGCTCGCAGTAATGGGACCAAAGCGAAGCGAATCCATCACTGCCAGCGGTCTGGCGCCCATGGTGAAGATGTCACGCAGAATGCCGCCTACCCCGGTGGCCGCGCCCTGAAAGGGTTCGATGTAACTCGGGTGATTATGCGACTCGATCTTGAAGGCGCATGCCCACCCATCGCCTACGTCAATAATCCCCGCGTTTTCACCGGGGCCCTGGACGACACGTTCACTCTTTGTGGGCAGGCGTCTAAGGTGGACACGGCTGGACTTGTACGAGCAATGTTCGCTCCACATAACGCTGAAGATGCCGAGTTCAGTAAGAGACGGAACGCGTCCCAGTGCCGCATGAATGCGGTCGTACTCTTCCGCAGTGATGCTGTGCTGTGCCAGCAGCTGCGGTGTGATCAAAGTCGGTTCGGGAACGACCTGTGAAGAGGAGGCGATGGTCATCACGGTTGCCTTAATTGTCGCACGGTTGCTGCGAGGCGACAGAGGCATTTGGCCAGTCTGCAGGTGGAAAATGAGGCGCAATGGTATGAGGAACAGGGGCAGATCTCAGTCGGATGCACTCCGCCCGTCGCCAGCGATCGGTTGTCGCGGCAGACGAGCCCAGCGAGCTCTGTGCAGCTTGCCGGTGGCGCTGAAGTCGAGCCTGTGCGATACTTTGAGAGCAGATTCCCACCCCATGCCGGGATGGCGGAACTGGCAGACGCAGCGGACTCAAAATCGGCTTACCAGTCAGCTAGACTCCCATAAACAACTGAAAATACATTACTTGCACTGATGCCGATCTTGACACAAGGCTTGCGCAACTCTTGCACACTTTTGCGATTCTTATAGAGAAGCAGGAGGTGCAACCGCATGGCAGAGCATCACACCATCCTCGGTGGCAAAGTTCACGTCTACAAGCGTCCGAACAGTTCGAGTTGGCAATGCGCGACCTATCTGGCCGGGAGGAACCGGCGCACGACGACCAAAGAAGACAGCCTGTCGAAAGCGAAGGAGTTCGCGGAAGACTGGTATTTGCAGTTGCGCGGCAAACTCCGCGACGGTGAGTTGAAGACCGGCAAACTGTTCCGCGATGCTGCGAAGTTGTACCTGCGCGAGTTTGACATCATGACGCAGGGACAGCGCAGCGCGAAATATGCGAGCGGACAGCACGCGCGTGCCAATGGCTATCTGATCCCGTTCTTCGGCAGCATGGTGCTACCTGAGATCACGGCGGGCAAGGTCAACGAATATCGCGTCCATCGACTTGAAGAGTGCAAGGCCTTGCGCGGCAAACCTCCAGCGCGTAGCACTATGCACCAGGAGATCGTGACGCTGCGGCAGATTTTCAAAACGGCTCTGCGGCACGGATGGGTCGATCATCTCCCGGATTTTTCAGCGCCATATCGCGCGTCCCCGAAGATTTCCCATAGAGCATGGTTCTCACCGGAAGAGTACAGGCAGCTTTATGAGGCAACGCGGAAACGTGTCCAGGACCCAAAGCAGCCCCGTTTTCGTTGGGAAGCGGAACAGCTTCACGATTATGTTCTGTTCTCCGCCAACACCGGACTCCGCCCCGACGAGGCGAGGCGTCTTCAGTTCCGCGATGTGACGGTGATCGAAGACGAGGGGAGCGGCCAAACCATCCTTGAGATCGAAGTACGTGGAAAGCGAGGTGTTGGTTATTGCAAGAGCACAACAGGTGCCGTGCATCCGTTCGAGCGGCTGAAGGCACGCCCGCGTCCAGATGGAGGGCCGGGAAGATCGGGCAGCCGTACCGCATCAATGGCCAACGGTGAGTGGCACGCGCCCGGACCCACCGATCTTCTGTTCCCGAAATGGCAACGCGAGTTGTTCAATGCAATCCTTGAGGAAGAAAAGCTTCGCAGCGACCGTGACGGAAGGCCGCGAACGGCGTATAGCCTGCGCCACACCTACATTTGCTTGCGCTTGCTTGAAGGTGCCGACATCTATCAGATTGCCAAGAACTGCCGGACAAGCGTGGAGATGATTGAGAAATACTATGCAGCGCATTTGAAGACGCAGCTTGATGCTTCCGCCATCAACATCATGAGGCCACGGTCGAAGAAAAAGACGGTTCCCAGGAAAGGCCCCGGACGAGTGGAGGCCGTCCGTTTGGCCGAGGAAGCGTAGATCAGCACTACTTGCTTTCTGACGACCGAAACACTGCTATCCAGTGAGCCAGGATGGAACCATCCTGGCATGGTTTTGGGGGCCGGAACCGGCCCCACTCCGGCCCGGAACCGGGCCAGGCATCGCAAATCGCTTGCACACGAAAGCAGGCGGCGCTTCTCCTTACATCATGCGCTCCCTCCTACGCGCACAAGGACTCGGAAAAGGCGCTCTGCATTTAGTCAGGTGGCACGGCCCCTAGCTGAAGGAGGCCAGTACGTCATCTGGCGAAAGGATAGTGATGTCGCTGAATCGGCGAAAATCCTTGGCATTGAGCGTCAGCAGATTCGCAATTCCATGCACGCGCATCGCTGCCACCATGCGAGCGTCGTGGACCTGGATACCGGAGACGCCCGCCGCGACTACAATTTTGCGCCACTCTTGATGTGTTGCTTCGCTATCGGCGGCAAAGGAGAATTTGGATTCGATCAGAGCAGCGCGTTCATCCGTCTCTGCAACAGAGAATCCGAAGCCGTTCCTATCAGCCGGTCGAGTGCAGACGTTCCAGAATTCAGCCAAATTTTGCGATGTGTAGAAGAGGTCCGCCCCCTGTGCCCAAAGACGATCCGTACATTGCCGAATCGTTCCATATTCGGGGCTGTCCGGCTGTACGAGGCGGAGCAAAATGTTCGTGTCCACTAGGTAGGACGAGCCAGGCATCAGGCGTGCTCACCGTAGATCATTTCGCGTGAGAAGGTCTCGGTCCGCAGTTGAGGGACATTCGGCGCTTTGCTCGCAAGAGCATCCAGAAAGGCGCGAAATTCTTCCTGACTTGCGCGAGCGCGGCCTTTGCTCCTCGCAGCGATTGCCTCTTGGAGGAGCCTTTGTGCATACAATTCCAACGCAATGCCGCGAGCCAATGCTTCAGCGGCAAGCTGTCTTTCCGTCTCCGGGTTGAGTTCGACACGGATGGTCATGGAAACCTCACACCTATACACATTATCGGATGGTTGCGAGCGAAAGTCGATCCCCAAGCTTTTTTGCCAAACAACTGGCGGACGTTACTCTCTGGAACCACGTACACAAAGCGCGCGAGGCTTCTTGAGGCCGTCAAATCGGTATGAGAACGGCTTCCCATTGCCGAATCCGAAAACCCATGCTTGGTCAGGGGCGTTCCCTTGAGTACTGCTCCATTCCCCCCATGCAGACAGCGCAAGTTTGCCCTTAACTTGCCAGGGAACCGCTTGGCCACCGCTGCTCCGATCTGGAGCGTTGATACTTGGATCATAGAGGCCCTGCAACTCGTTTATCGTTGGCAATCGCCAGTCCGATTGACCGGCAATTTGCAGGTTCTGGCAGTAATTCATCGCCTCCTGCCAAGTGACATCAACGCCATTATCCTTCTTCGTCCACGTTAAGCCGGTTGCCGGGTCTGTCCATGTGACGACAGC
>JBAWCO010000531.1:0-5404 GCA_049590315.1 Occallatibacter sp.
AGTCGGCGACGAACAGAACTCAAACAGGTCTGGAGATGAAATTGGCCCAAACCGGCTGAGATGCGAATCTCCAATCCGGTTCAGGCCAATTCATGCGGCGGGACGGTCGAGACACGCCTTGGCATAGCTCTCATGAACCGTGTTTCTGGACAACAGGATGCGGTCGAGGCCGACAAGCGCGAGGACTTCCTTCACCCGTGCCGATGCATTGAAGATGCTGAAGTGGTGTCCAGCCTGGCGCGCGTTGCAATAGAGCGTGGTGAGAGCGGCAATACCGGCCGCGTCGATGCGCTCCACGGAGTGGAAATCGAGCGCGATGCTTTGCCGCCGCACATGGGCAGCCAGCCGATCAACAAGGCGGCTATCGCATCCGCGGACGAGTTCGGTGAGCTCGGCAATCTCGGTCGATTCGACTTCCCGGGTTAACTCCGCTACTGCCGTGTTGGAAATATTTGCGATCATAAAAACCTCCTTCGATAAACCTGGCTCCTGACTGGGGCGTCTGGTAGTGCAACCTGGTTTACTGCCTTGAGTGGTTGCACACCGGCGGCCAAAGTGACGCGAAGGGAATATGCTGCAAACATGGGAGATACCAGCAATCCAATCTTCCCTGCGGCAGCCCTTGGTGTTCAGTTTCGATCCGGGCGTCCACTAGCGGACACATCTACCGATACGCAAAGAGGAGTAGCGCCGGTTCCGTGAGAAACACAAAAAACAACGACGATGGCCGGCTGAACAGGGAGCAGGTTCGCGCCCGGGCACTGGAGGCCGGTTTTACAGAGGCAGGTCTGGTGGCTTTGCCCCATGCGGCGCAGGATCGGGATGCGGATCGGTTTGAGGCGTGGGTCGATGCCGGCCGTGCAGGAACCATGGGCTATCTGCAGCGGCGTGGGCCCACCAATGATGGAGAGGCTGGACCGCTGATTCGGGCACGCGTAGGGACCCCGTTTCCGTGGGCGCGGACGGCAATCGTCTGTTTTGCGGGATATGAGAGCCCGCAGCCGCGCTCGACGGATACAGCGACGGAGGGGCATGGGTGGATTGCGCGGTATGCGTGGAGCAACCGCGTGGATGAGCACGGGATGCGCAGGCCCTCCGATTATCACAAGGTTCTGCTGAAGAGGATAAGGGTGTTGGAGGCGCGGTTGCGCGCGGAGGTTGGCGAGTTTGAGGCGCGGGGCTATGTGGATACCGGGCCGGTGGTAGAGCGGGCGCTGGCCACGGCAGCCGGGCTGGGCTGGACGGGAAAGAACACTTGCCTCATTCATCCCAGGCTTGGGTCCTACGGATTTCTCGCGGTGTTACTGACTTCGCTGGAGATCGAACAAGACGTAATGCGCGCGGCCCCGCTTACGGTCCCAGATCGATGCGGGAGTTGCACGCGATGCCTGCAGGCCTGTCCGACTGGCGCCTTGATTGCGCCATACCAGATGGATGCAAGGAAGTGCATCTCCTATCTGACGATCGAGCATCGCGGACCAATCGACACCGGATTGATGGATGGAATGGGACGACAGGTTTTCGGGTGCGATATCTGCCAGGACGTGTGCCCTTGGAATCGAAAGGCTCCGGTGAGCACGGACCCTGAGCTCGAAGCACGTTCGGAGTTGGTGAATCCTGCGTTGGAGTGGCTGGCCGCGATGGACGCGGCGGAGTTTGAGAGAGTTTTCAACGGCTCGCCGGTGCGAAGAGCGGGGTTCGTGGGGCTGCGGCGCAATGTGGCCATAGCGATGGGGAACAGCAAGCAGGAGCGGTTTTCGAGCTGGCTCGAAGAGTGGACTCAGGCCGCGGACGACGGGCTGCGCAAAGCAGCAGCATGGGCGCTGGAGAAGCTGAGCACCAAGAAGAATTCGCAATGAAGCCTTGCCCTGGAACTCACTATGAAGCGATATCCCGGAATCTCGCGCAACTTCCGCTTCTCGTGACGAAAAAAATCCGCAAGTAAGGATCACACGAAATTGTCGACGGGCAATAGCGAATCGATCCGCATCTCGTGCATGTCTGAAGGCGGGAAATTGAGTTATACGGCCTTGGTCACGTCGGCTGCGTTCAGGCCTTTGGGACCTTGCTGGCACTCAAACTCAACGGACTCGCCTTCATTGAGCGTCTTGTAGCCGCTCTCTTGTATAGCGGAAAAATGAACGAAAACATCTTCGCCACTTGACCGCTGAATGAAGCCATAACCCTTGGTTCCATTGAACCACTTCACCACTCCTTGTTCCCTCACTCGACCTCTCCTTAGTTTGAATTATCGCCGGACCCGAACAATTTCCGTTTCCCCCCGTCTCGATATGAGCTGACGGCTTGACGAAGAGTGCTCAGGAACGGCGCGAGCCACCAAGGCACACTCTATAGGCGCGCTGCGGCAGCTCGTTGTGGTACCTGCGAATTGACGGGTCGCGAGACAAAACCAAGTGTTGCAATGCTTGCGGCCTTTCCGTCCTGGCTGACGGCCCGCCTCCGGCGCGCCGTGCTCCAGTTATGGCAGGAAATGAATGAGGATGCAAGCAGAAAGTGAAGGCCGCGTGAAGAGTTCAAGACGCTTCGAAGCCTGTAAAGAGAGTGGCTCGACGGCGGGAATTGGTTTGTGACACTAAGTGCCGAGCGGAGCTCTTGCTGCCGAAACCGAAAGGTCACTTGGCGCAGCTCATCACAAAAACATGCTCTACGCAAGCACTCCAGCGATTTCTTCCCGTCACAGCGCGAAAGGACGAGCAGAGGCTATCCTTAGACCATATCCATTTTCAGGCCGCGTCTTGGACGCATAGGCCTCCTAGATTCTCCAGCTTTAGGACAGGGAGTAGCGCGTGGCTCAAGTTTCAGATTCTGGTACTAACAGTGAGGTGGCTATTGAAGCCGCCGGTGTGACAGGTGTGGTGGAACCTGCAACCGAGTCCAAGTGGTACCGGTGGCGTCGGAGCGGGACCGCGCTGGTGACATATTTGCTGGATAGCGAGGTGCACACTTTCGCTTTCAGCGTGGCGGCGAATGCGATTCTGTCGTTCATCCCGTTTGTTTTGCTGCTTTATGAACTCGCGCTTAGAGTTTTCAAATCGCCGGCCATGTTGAACGTCCTGAACAATATGGTCAATTATTTTCTGCCTACGCACACCAAGATTGTGAACTGGCTGCCGAATACCATTGAGTATGTGGCGGATCATTCCTCCCGGCATGGCGGGCAGGCCATTTCGCTGATCATGATTCTCATCTCCTGCACTGGCATCTTTTTACCGCTTGAGGTTGCTTTGAACCAGGCCTGGGGCGTGGCAAAGAGCCGCAATTACCTGCTGAACCAGACGCTCGCATTCGGACTTGCTCTTCTGATGGTGGCACTCGCCGTGGTCTGCATGTTCCTGAACGCCGGCGCACAGGATATGCTTGGAGTTGCCTTTTTTCATCACGCCGACAACATCGCGTTCAAGAGCCTGAGCTATGTCTGGATGGCCTTGACGACCGGCATTGCGTCAATCGTTTTCTTCTTTTGCATCTATTGGATCCTACCCAACCGTAAGGTCCCGTGGCGGCCGATATTGCGCACTTCGATCTATACAGGAATCGTATGGCTTGTCGCCAAGCTCATCTTCGTGGCCGTGTTGCCGTACCTCGACCTGGAGGCGATCTATGGCCCGTTTTATGTTTCGGTGGGATTGATTTTCTGGGCCTATGCTTCGGGTCTGATTCTGTTTGCGGGAGCGCAGTTTAGCGTTGCGCGGTGGGGCGACAAGAAGAGTTAGAGAGTCAGCAGCTCAGCGATTTACTGCGGCTCCACGTGTGTTTGGGCAATTTCAGGTCTCAAAGCTGAGAACCACTTCATTTCGCGCGAATTTGCGAGTTCATTACAACTTAAAGAATTTGACGGCAATAGCGTTGGGCGCGCGGCCTGCGGGGAGCAAGGCGAAAAGCGACGGCTTGGGCGCTTGTGTGCGAACTACCGCAACATCGCCAGATCGATTGTCGACAACGAAGAGCAGGTAGCCGTTGCTGGAAAAGGCGAGAGCAGAGGGGCCGTCGCCCACGTGGATGGAGGCGATGCGGCGGCCATCTTCAGGTGCGTAGACGGTGACCCACTGAGAGCGGAAGTTGGCGATGTAGAGCATCGAGTTGTCGCTCGAGACAAGGCCGCGAACGGGGTCATCGCCCATGGCATACGCACCGCCCACATCGTTGGTCGAAGTGACAACCTCGGAGATGGAGTCCGAGAGCGAGTTTGAGACGAATAGCTCGCCGCCGTCGGGCTTAAGAGCCAGTTGGACAGGTGCACGGCCTACATCCAGGAAAGTTTCCAGGCGATCAATATTGGAAGAGCTGGACTGGGACGAACCGGTCTTGCTACGGGCCAGTGCGATGGCCATGACCTGGTGGCCGCCGGAACAGGCGACGAAGGCCTTCGAAGAGTCGGGGAGAATCACGGCGTCGTTTGCGCCAGGGCATCCCTCGAAAAGGGCCCGTACCGACCGCGTCGACGCGCGCCGTGTGAGATCGATGACGCTCGACAAACTGGAGAGGTTGGCTAAATCGGCGATGCTGACGCTGCCTCCCCGGTGGTTGGCGATCACCAGCGTCTTGCCGTCGGGAGAAACCCGCAGGGCGACAGGCTCTTCGCCGGTTCCGATCTGGGCGACTTCGCGACGGGTTGTGAGGTCCAGGACGGAGATGGTGTTCGAGCCGGAGTTGGCAACGTAAGCCAGCGCGCCAGTGGGGTCAAGGTCGATGGCAACCGGCCGGCGATGGACGGGGATGGTTGCGGCGACCGTGTTGTTCTTGCTGTCAATGACGGAGACGGAGCCCTCGCCGCCTTCCACGCCGGAGTTGACCACGTAAACCTCGTTCCGTGTGGGACTGGCGGCGACGGCGACGGGGTTCTGGCCAACCGCGAGTTCGCGGTCGACACGCACATTCACCACGTCGAGGACGGTAACCGTGCCGCTCTGACCGTTGGTGATGTAGGCGTATTCGCGATAGTTGGGTGGGTATTGCGGGAAGTCGTGTTTGCCGCAGGCGGTGAGGGTGAGCGCGAGGAGGATGAACAGTCCGAAGACGGTGAATCCAGTTTTGCGGCATCCCACCCCTGCGAGAAAAAGACGTCGCAAGGATGGGGTACACGGCTCTTGTAAAGGGGTCACGGGGTCAAACCGCAGAGGATTCGACGCGGATGGCGCGAGGCAGAGAACGGCCAACCACGGGGGCAATCTGCTCGAGTTCGCCCATCATGCGGACAAACTGGTCCGGATAGATGGACTGGGGGCCGTCAGAGAGAGCCTTTTCAGGCTGGTGATGAACTTCGACCAGGATGCCGTCGGCGCCGGTGGCAATGGCTGCACGAGCCATCGGTAGCACGCTGTCGCGCCGGCCAGTACCGTGGCTGGGGTCGACCAGAATAGGCAAGTGGCTGAGGCGCTGAACC
>JBAWCO010000532.1:0-9919 GCA_049590315.1 Occallatibacter sp.
GCCGCGCCGTGTCATTGATGATTCTCTTTACGCGCTCTTCGTCCTCGACGCCGGGCAGCTCCACGAGGATCTGGTTGTCACCCAACCCGTACTGCTGAATCAGCGGCTCGCTCACGCCCAGCGAGTCGACGCGGTCTCGAATGCTCTCGATCGCCTGCTCGACGGTCTTCTGCTCCAGCGCCTTTTCAATGGAAGCCTTCATGGTCAGCGTCACGGTGTTATCTGAGCCGCCGCCGGTCAAGTCGTATTCCGTCGAGTATTTGCCGTCGAGTGTCGAGAGCGCCTCGTTCGCTTTGCCTGCCGCAATTCCTTCCACGCGAATCACGGTCGGCTTGGTTGGATCTGGCTTCAAAGCCTGGGCAAAGCTGATGTTGGCTGCCTTCAGATCCTGCTGAACGCGGGCCATGGTATTGTCGGTCTCCGCGCTCACGGCTTCGCTCACCACCACCTGCAAAATCAGGTGAGCGCCACCCTTCAGATCAAGTCCAAGGTGAATCCGCTTGCTCATCGCTTCCAGCAGGGCGTTGCCGCTCACCCCGGAAGGGATGCCGAAGATGCCGTATATGCAGATCAACAGCACCGCAACAATCAGGGCAAATCTGTTTGTGAGATTCTTCTTCATCGTCCCGTTTCTCTTATTCTCAGGTCCAAAAAAATCAAGCGCCTGCTGCGTCCTGTGTGGTTACCGACGCAATCGCACTCTTGGCCACTTCCAGCTTTATGTTGTCCGGAGCCACGCGAATTACATACACATCGTCCTTGATGGAAACAATGATGCCCCGAATGCCGCCAGCGGTGGTTACACGGTCGCCGGTCTTGATTGAGCCCAGCATGGCCTGCCACTCTTTTTGCCGCTTCTGCTGAGGCCGGATCATCACCAGATAGAGCACCGGAATCAACAGCAGGGGCAGCAGCATCGTGAGATTGCCCGCTGCTCCTCCGGCGGGCAGGTCCGCCCACAATGCCAAACTCATCAACACACTCATTCCTGAACTCTTTCTTTGCCCGTCCCCGGCCGCGAACACTTTCTTGCCTTCGGGGCACAGACGCACCCAGCCTTAGCCAGCCGCCTCAATAGATTTGTCTCCGGGAATGTTCCTGGCCGCCGTTCGATCCGGCCCGCGTACGGCCAGACTCTGGGGGGAAGGACCCGCTTGCCGAACGCTGAGACTTGACTTCCAGTCCCGCGCCCGCATCCGTACCCTTGACCCAACTGCCGTCTGCTTCCTGTTCGACACAGCACTCCCTCAAATGCCCGGACCATAAACCACGCGCTTCCGCCGACGATTCGTTCTGTCCGGATTCCGAAAGAATGCCTAGAAAGATAAGATACGCGTGGCCGGGGGCGTGTCAAGGCTCGCAATGCGCCCAGTCAGCCCCATTTGTCTCTAATTTCATATACCTGGAACCCCGATGGCCTACTTATAAAACCTTTAGAGATGCCATATCCCACATTTAGCACTCTAGATTTCTCTTTATGTATAGAACGCTTTCTGCGCCTGACGGACGCTCACGGTGCGCCACGCACTGCGGAAGGCGGAATAAAGGAGCGTCTCCATGCTTGTCCTTCTTCTTCGCTTGCTGTGGCTCATTCCGGTAGGACTTGCTTTGCTCTTTCTGCTCTGGGCATTCTGGAATTTCAGCAAAACTTCTAACAAACGCTAGCCGTCTTTACCGACCATTCTTTCCGGCAAGCAAGATCACTGACCACGAACGGCTGAAAACCGACAACTGATCACTGACAACCGTCTTCCGGCTCCCAATAGCGCAACTCCGGAGTTGCGCAGCTCAGGCAGAGGCGTTCATTCTCCGACTCCACAAATCGCCCAAAGTTCACGCCCTCGCCGCACCGTGCGCACACAACGCGTTCGCCCTTGGTTCCGGGCAACTCAGCAGGCCCCACGTTCACCCGGACCCACTGCTCACGGAAGAGCTGCGCATCGGAGAGTTCGCGATAGGCTAGCATCTGTTGCCGGCTCTTGCTCTCCTCGTGGGGATAGAGCGCCCGCGCCAGTTCCCGCGAGTCCTCCAGTGCCACAATTCTTACGCCGCGCCCGGAGTTGAGATCCACAAATGTCGCAGCCATCTTGCCCCAGTCGCGAAATTTGAGTGCGCGTTTCCCCAGCCTGCAACCCGTCACCAGTGCAATCGCGTCTGTGGCGCAGCGGTCAATTTCGACAAAGGTCACCAGCCGCTTGCGATCCGCACCGCGCGGGTCCGCAATGCCGAGCCGCTCCAGGCCGAGCAGCGCCAAGCGCACCCCTAGAATTTGCCCCGCGCACAGGTGGCCATGCGCCGCTTCAGCTTTCACCAGAAGTTCATCGATAGATTCCATTGGGTTTTCCGTGACTTATTGACTTGCTAATTTGTGGGCTTGGCTTCAGCCGCCGGAGTCTCAGCGTCGTCTCCCGACTCTTCCACCAGCACCGCCGACCCTGGCACGACGTCGAAGCTCACTCCATCTTTCCCTGTCGGATGAAAGGTAATCTTCAGCGGCTCCCGCTGCCAATCTGCCGCTCCGCATACCGGGTCAGCATGATTCTCCGCATCGAACGCCGCCAGCTTCTTGGCCAGCACCGGCTTGCGCCCCGCCACTTGCGCTACGACGGCGTAGAGACTCTTGCCGCTGGCTGTCACTCCGCAATAGGCTCCATAGTCGCGGAACCAACTCACTTGGCTCACACCGGGATCATAGTCTGGCAACTTCAGCGCCGTCACATGCCCCGTCACGCGATCTACCAGCAGCCACGGCCCCCGCTGCCATACCCAGCGGCTGGCCGCCGGAGCTGGCTTTTGGTTGAGACTGTCACCAGGCAATGCATCATTGAGCCGGATCACCCGGCGCACGACAAAGCTCCGATCAGTCACGTCATGCGCGTCGCCGGTGGTCCACTCTTTCAGAACTCCATCCACCAGCAGCGCACGGATCTTCAGGGAATCCTCGCCGGTGGCCGCCCCGGCCGGGTCTCCGGCCTTGGAATACGGGACCTTCTTGGCCGCTCCCAGAGCCACGGTATGGACTTTGCGTGCTGCCGCCGAAGCCGTTAAATCGCTAACGAAGATAGCCGCAATTACCATCACTACTACTGCAAACTGTCGCCGCACTCGCAAGAGGGCTCCTAACTCTGCGCTGCCTCTACGGCCCGCGCAACCCGAAATGCCGTTCCCTCATTCAAATGCGCAGCCAACACCTGCATCCCGACTGGTAGACCGGCTCGGGTGGTTCCGCAAGGCACTGTCACGCCGCAGATTCCAGCCAGGCTCGCTGTCACCGTATAAATGTCGGCGAGATACATCGCCAGCGGATCGCCTGTCTTCTCGCCCAGCTTGAATGCCGCCGTCGGCGCAGTCGGAGTCACAATCGCATCGACCTCGACGAAAGCCCGCAGGAACTCCTCAGCCAGCAGACGCCGCACTTGCTGCGCTTTCAAGTAGTAGGCGTCGTAGTAGCCCGCGCTCAGCGCGTACGTTCCCAGCAGAATGCGCCGCTTTACTTCGGCGCCAAACCCCTCATCGCGCGAGTGACTGTACATTGCGCTCAGGGTTTCAGATGCCGGCGACCGGTATCCGTAGCGCACTCCGTCGAATCGCGCCAGATTTGCGCTGGCTTCCGCTGTGGCCACAAGGTAGTAAACCGGGACCGCATATTTAGTAAGCGGGAGCGACACCGGCTTCACACTGCATCCGGCCGCCTTCAGCGCTTGAATCCCCATCTCAACCGCGGCGCGCACCTCCGGGTCGAGTCCTTCGCCAAAGTACTCAGCAGGAACGCCGATGCGCAGACCCTCGACTGCCTTGTCGCTCTCGGCAGCGTAGTCTGCCACGGGCGCAGCCGAGCTGGTTGCGTCCTTTGGATCCTGTCCCGCAATCACACCCAGCATCGTTGCTGCATCGCGCACATGTGCCGCAAACGGTCCCACTCGATCCAGCGACGAGGCAAACGCGATCAGTCCGTAGCGCGATACCCGGCCGTAAGTGGGCAGCACGCCCACCACTCCGCAAAAACTAGCCGGCTGCCGAATCGATCCGCCGGTATCGGAGCCCAGCGTTGCCACAGCCAGATTCGCCGCCACTGCCGCTGCCGACCCGCCACTCGAACCGCCCGGGACTCGCTCGGTATCAACAGGGTTGCGCACCGGCCCATAAGCGGAGTTTTCATTCGAGGATCCCATGGCAAACTCGTCGCAGTTCAGCTTGCCTAGCAGCACCGCTCCGGCTGCTTCCAGCTTCTCCACTACCGTCGCATCATAGGGGGGCTTGTATCCTTGCAGAATCTTCGAACCGGCGGTCGCGGGAGTACCGCGCATCACCAGCACGTCCTTAATCGCAACCGGAATCCCCGCCAGGGGCGGCAGCGGATCGCCCTTCGCGGCGAGCGCGTCTACTCGCTCCGCCTGCTGCAGTGCGCGCTCTTTGGTCAGGCTCAGAAACACATTGAGCCGCGGATTCACCTGTGCAATGCGCTCGTAGTACGTGTTCGCCAGATCGGCCGCTTTAGTTGTTCCCGCGGCAATCTCCGCGCGCAACGCCGCAAGAGTCTTCGGCTTTTCTACGTAGGATTCCGTCAATTTGGCTTCACTCAGCAATCGAATTTTCCTTCGCTATCACTGAAACTTGGGTGCGCCATCCATCGCGTTTTGCGCGATGAGTGGAAGGCAGGAAACTATCGCTCAATCACTTTAGGCACCTTGAAAAATACTTGATCCGTCTCTGGCGCCTGCGCCAGCACCGTGGCTCGATCGAGCGACGGCACCACAACATCGGCGCGCAGCCCGCCGGCTCCGTCTGTGCTGAACAATTCGCTCACCTGCGCCAGCGGTGTCACTCTGGCCGTGTCCAGCTCATTCAGCTCAGCGACATAGTCGAGAATGGCATTCAAGTCGTGCAGCATGTGCCCGGTCTCATCCGGAGTCAACTCCAGATGCGCCAGTTTGGCCACGCGCGCAACTTCGTCCACTGTCACCTTGGGGGGCATTTGCAGTTCTTCTCCATCTCCGGCCTCTGCTTCTCAGAACTTCCCGCAGCAGCGTGCCCGAAAGTAGAGTATAGCCCGTCCCAGCATGCTTTTCCGGCCGTCGATCCCAGCCCTGCTTGGCGCCGCCAACCTCAATCCACGGTCAGCGTCAGAGTCAAAATATGCTGCACACCTGTCGACTTTACGGTAACGGGAATGGAATACGTTCCCGGTGGCGTTGCACCGGCGCCGCCCCCGCCCGATCCTCCGCCACCACCCGACCCCTCGCTCGAACTTGTGCAACTGGAGACGCCGCCCACTAGAACCGCGAGTAGCAATACCCACAGCAGGCTGGTCTTGCGCCGCTTCCACTCAAACGGCAACAGCACCAGCGCGCACACCAACGGGACAGCGCCCCAGCCAACCGGGGGTGTCGAACGTGCGGAAGGCGAGGACTTCCCGGTCGCTACCTCCACCGTCACGTTTCCAGTTACGCCCGCATTCAGCGTTTCGCTCGCCGGATTGAAAACGCAGACCGCGTTCGCCGGAAGCGAGCCGCATTGGAGTTGAAACGATCCCTGCGATCCGTTCAGAGGTGTAATCACCAAGGTGTAGTTCGCGGTTTGGCCGCTCGCGACCGTCAGAGCAGTCGAACCGCTGGCCGTCAAGGTGAAGTCAGAGCCCATCCCACTCAGCGCAACCGATGCGGAAGCAGAGGCAGTGCTGCCGGTAATGCTGAGAGTTCCTGTCTGCGCCCCAGCGCCAGCAGGCGCAAACGCCACACCCACTGTGCAGCTTGCCCCCGGCGCCAACGTGGCGGCGCATGTATTGTTCACGAGCTGAAAGCCTGGTGAAACCGTCGCGGCGAGATTGCTGAATGCAATTGTTGTGGAAGGATTGGTAATGGTCACCGTGGTCGGGCTGCTGGTTGTGCCTGCGCCGACAGCTCCAAAGCTGATCAGCGGCGGCGTCACCTGAATCGCCCCCAACCCGCCTCCGATTCCACTGAGCGCTACTGTGGCCGCGTTTGCGATCGTCGCAGAACTGACAGTCAAGGCTCCGCTCACGGTCCCGCTGCCCGTGGGCTGAAAGACTACCCCTACCGTGCAGTTGGCCCCACCCCCGAGAATGGTTGAACAGGTATTCTGCACCAGGCTGAACTGGGAGCTAACTGAAAGCGTCAGCAAATTTGCGGCGGATCCTGCTGTATTACTCACCGTCACTGTCTGCGCCGCGCTCGATTGGCCCGGAATTACCGCTGGAAACGCCAATTGCGCCGGGCTTACTCCCAGCCCTGTTGCGATTGTCCCGGTACCGTTCAGCGGCACACTTACCGCTGTCACGTCCAGAGTGGAAGACGACACAACCAGCGTGGCAGCGCTACCACCTGCCGTGGCGGGATTGAAGATTACCTGCACCGTGCAACTGCTTCCGTTAGCCAGAGTCACTCCGCATGTAGTTGTCCCGGTGGTAAAACTGTTTGCACCCAGGCCCATAATCTGAAACCCGACATTGGCCATGGGAGCGCCGCCGGTATTGGTCACAGTCAACGTTGATGGCGCGCTGGCCAAACTTACCTGCTGCGCGGAGAAGATCAAACTCGGCGGGTTTACGGCGATTGCCGGGGGCTGGATGCCTGTTCCACTCAAAGCTACAGTCTGCGTTTGCAGCAAATCTGAAACAATCAACTTCCCCGTCTGCGCGCCCACCTGCGTGGGAGCGAAGATCACTGAGATCGCGCAGCGCGCCGGCGCGGTGAGTTGCGTACCGCAGTTGTTCGATTGCTGAAAGGCTCCGCTGACCGAAACTGCGATGGATGTGAGTGGAAGACCGCCGCTGTTGGTCAAGCTGACCGTCTGCGCCGTCGAGAGCTGTCCCACCACAGTTGCGGGAAAGCTCAGCGACGTGGCTCCAAGAGTGTCGGTTGGCGGCGCAGCCCCGGTCCCGCTCAATGCAACCGTCTGCGTTCCGGCAGCATCCGTCAGAGTTAGCGTTCCGGTCGCCGTGCCTGCTTTGGTCGGCGTAAACGCCACCGTGACCTGGCAATCGGTGTTTGCCGCGAGCGCGTTGGTACCGCATGCATTGCTTGCAATCGTGAATGGAGGCGTAATGGTAAGGCTGGTGATGGAAATCGCTGCCGAACTGCTGTTGCCGGCCTCGATCTGCAAAGGCGCGGAGGTCGTCCCCACAGCAACGGAGCCAAAATTCACGTTCGCGGGAGTCAGCGTCACCACACCGGCTGGCGTCCCGGTTCCGCTCAGATTCACCGTCAGTTGTCCGCCATAGACATTGGTGCTGATGGTGATCTCGCCCGTCCGGCCTCCAGTCGCAGTGGGGGTAAACATCACCTGGATGCTGCAATTCGCGCCGGGGGCCACGGTTGCATTCTGGCAGTTGTCTGTCTCGCTGAAGTCCCCGTTCATCGCAATCGCGCTGGTTGTCAACCCAAGAGTGCCCGTGTTCTGCAAGGTCACTGTCTGCGCAGCGCTGGCGGTCCCAAAGACTTGGTTTCCAAATGTCAGCGAGCCGGGAGTCGCAGTAGCGCTGGTCCATCCTATAGTCGCGCTCCACAATGGCGTCTGCCACACGCCTCTGCCGTATGTAGCCGCCACCAGTGTTTGCGCGGTTGCTGCCGTGCTCAGTGCAACTACCGGCGCTTGCGGAAGTCCGGTTCCAAATGCCGACCAACACGTCGACGGCAGATTCGCGCAGCTCCAAACCTGCGTGGTGAAATAAGCGCCCTCGTCCGTCGCGAGGTAGACCGTGTTGGCGCTTTGGGGATCCACCACCAATGCGCTGGCCGGAGCCCAGGGAAGATTGGCTTGCAGTGATTGCCAGTGCGCTCCGCCATCGCTCGATCCGTAGACTGATCGCACTGCCGCCGTGCGGCTCGGGATCCCCTCCACCGTCACGTAGACGGTGTTGCCGGTCAGGTCGTGAGGATCGATGAAGATGCTCGAAATATCCAGTCCATAGGCGTTCAATGCGTTGCTGTCATTGCTCACCGGGTTCAAAGTCAGATCGTGCCACACAGGCGCAGAAGCCTTGCCCGAACTCACGGTTGTGCTCAGAACATGCCCAGGCAGCAGCGTTCCCCCATTTGCCGAACCATAGGTGCCCACGTAGATCACTTCGCTGCTGGCGCCAACAGGCATCGCGGAAATTGAGCGAATCAACGCATCGCCGCTGCAGGACGCGTTGCTTGCTCCGTTGTCCAGAATCGGACTGATGGCGTTCCCCGCACCCCAACCAATTCCGCTTGCCGGCCCGCGCCACACTCGGCAGGTGCCAATCAGCAATTGAGTCGAATCCAGCGGGTCTACCAGAAACGGCGCCGCAGTGGTCATGGTCAATCCATCTCCGCCCACATCTGCGTCGTTCACCACCGGGCTCGTCCCGAAGGCCGACGGAGTGCAATCGCCCGTATCGCTGCACAGGTAAATCGACACGCCCGCTTCTGCGTTCACATACCAGTTCTCGTTGTCTTTCTCGTCGATTGCCACAGGGCCGCCGTATCCACCCAGAATCTGCGGCCAGTCTGCGGTCACCGCGGTGCTCTTCACTCCCGCGGTTCCGTTCACGCCCAGCCCGGTCATCAACGTGTAGGGCGTGGACGTCTCCGACGATAGGCTCACTACCTCCGCCAGCGATCCCAGGTTCGCGTTCAGGTTCTGGAAATGGCTTGCATCGGTCGCCGCGCACACCTGCCCTGACTCGCCGACCTGATCCGTCGAGCGCCACAGTCCGCTGTCATTGCCGACGAAAACTTCCAGCGGATTCGCGGCACTCCACGCCACCGCGTGTTGAAATGGGGCCACCTGCGCGCTCATGCACGTATTTGCGTTAGTGGTGTTGCGCCACACGCATCCCGCGGCCAGGCTGCACCTCCACAGGTCGTTGGCACCCGCAAACAGCGTGGTGTCCGCTCCGCCGATCAGCGAGTAGGGTGCTGCCGCCAACGCCAGGTTGTAGTCTCCGTTCGCAATCGTCGCCGGCCCTTGTGAAGTATTCGACTCCAACGCCGACGTGTTCCACTGCTGCGCAAACGTGACAGCCGGATTTCCGCACGCGCCACCGCTCAGTGAGCACTGGTCCTGCCACAGCCCCTGATCCTGGTTATTGATGTCGACGGTCCACGCCAACGTGTCGCCTGTTTCCGGATTCACTGACAGCGTCCCTCGAAAGATCGGGCAAGCGATCGACCCAAGCGCCGCGCTGTTTGTGGGGCACTTCTTTGCAGTAAGCCCAGTGCCCGGTTGCGCGGTCATCCGCGTCCAGGTCACGCCGTCCGCCGATTGGTAGTAGCCATGGAACCGCACCGCAGCCACAAACAACTTCCTTACGGGGTTCCAGACCACTGAAGTCGCGGCATTGCCGTCGGGCAGTGTTAGAGAATCCAATGGTCCCTGCACATCCGCCCCGTTGCCATCCGTGATCGTCGCCAGGTTCCACGTCGCGCCGCTATCGGTCGAATAGTACAAGCCCTCGTAACTCAGGTTGGGCCGGTCCGCATTCACCAGCGTCCCCTCGTACGCCTGCGAAACCGCGGCCACCACCAGTTGCGGGCTGACTGTGCTCCACGCGAACCCTGCAAAGCCTTCCCCTGCAAAACTCCATTTCCCATCCGCCGTAATCTGAATCAGGTTCCACGAATTTCCACCATCAGCGGAACGCAGAATCCCCGCACCATAGTAGGAGTCCAGCGCATCGTTCGGGTCACCGGTACCAGCCAAAATCACGCCCGTCCCGCCCGCCTGCACCGTCAATGCGCCAATGCTGATGGAAGCGTCCTGCGCGCCGAACAGCCCCTCGAGTGTGTCTGTCAGCGGAGTGAATACAACATTGGAAGCAGTCGATGTGCCTGCGTTCTGCGCAACCCAGACCCCGCCGCCTGTGGTTCCAATGTAGAGTCGATTTCCGGTCGAGTCCGACGGATCCAACGCGACTGCCGAGACTCTACCTGTC
>JBAWCO010000533.1:0-5133 GCA_049590315.1 Occallatibacter sp.
GTCTTTACTATATGTTGGTCGGTCTTTGGCAAAGTTGGCCAATTCCCCTATACTCTAGCTGAGGTGCCACATGCCTACCCGCAACGTGAATCTGACGCCGGAGCTGGACAATTTTATTGCTATTAAAGTGGATGAGGGACTTTACTCAAACGCCAGTGAAGTGATGCGCGCGGCCTTACGCCTTCTGGAGCGGGACGAGCGCGAACATCACGAGAAGATGACGGCGCTGCGGGCAGCTATCGACAAGGGGATTGCCAGCGGTGTGGCCGAGCCCGGGGTTTTCTCACGCGTGCGTGAGAAGTATGGCTTGCATCGAAGAGGGGCCTGATTTTGCCGTTGATCTCTATTTCGATTGAGGCAGCGGATGACTTCGATGAGATCGCGGCCTACACAACGAACACGTGGGGATGGCGGCAGGCCGATCATTACCTGGACAAACTTGAGGCTGGGATCGATCTTCTTGCTCAGAATCCATCGATCGGCAGGTCCAGTGATTCTATCCATGCGGGCCTGCGAAGATTCGAAATCGGCAAGCATGTTGTGTTCTATCTTCCAGAGCCTGATGGAATTCTAGTGGTGCGCGTCCTGCATCAGCGGATGTTACCGAGCAATTATGTTTGAAGGACAGCAGTCCACATTGCATTCTTCGCAAATACGCGAAGGACGGGGCTCATGGCTCTTGCTCAATGAGGCGAAGGTCGCAGTTTCGCCGGGGATCGGGTTTGGGGACTATGGGGATGGGCACGTGCGCTTCTCGCTGATTGAGAACGAGGAGCGGACGCGGCAAGCGCTTCGCGGGATCAAGCACATGCTTGCGAAAGGCGAAATGCCCGCGGTAAAGGCGGATCTAGCTGCGCCGCGAGTCGGGTAATTTGTCGATTCTGTTTGGACGACTCACGTCTTAGCAGCCACGCATTCGTGTGGCCACGGAGTCCTCAGTTCTGCGCCCTCGATTTTGCACCGAGATCCACGTCTCTGAAGCGAGTGCCAGAGCTCCCCGTTTGCCAGACTGCATGTCACCGACCCGTCGACTGCGGGAGCCTATAATCGGAGGTTCTCACGACAGGTTCAACGGTGGGACGCTGCGCGGAAAGGTCGCTC
Organism: Occallatibacter sp.; assembly: GCA_049590315.1. GTDB lineage: Bacteria > Acidobacteriota > Terriglobia > Terriglobales > Acidobacteriaceae > Telmatobacter. The sequence goes on from JBAWCO010000533.1 coordinate 1,102, forward strand.
GCTTCGAGTGGATGCAGGTCCATTCTCGCTTAGGAAGTGGTATTTGGACTGCGTCACGGATGGCGGTGACGTGGTGATCCTCTACTGCGCCGATCTGCGATGGCGGGGGCTCCATACCTTCTACAGCAGCGTTCTTCTGGCCGGTGAGATTCCGGCAAAATCGGATGCGTCGATGGCTCGCTTTCGCCTCTCTTTTACAAACGGGCAAATCACTGTCGCCCATCCACGGCTGAAGGTCTCGGGGCAGTGGAAGACGAAGGCAGCGCCATTCGAGCGCACGGTCTATGAGGACGCGTCCGGTGCGGTGGTGTGGAACTGCCTGCAGCCTTGTTCAGCGGTTCATGTGCGGGTGAGGGAACGGGATTTTACCGGGTTAGGCTACGCGGAGTGCCTTACATTGACGCTGCCGCCGTGGAAATTACCATTGAGCCAACTGAGATGGGGACGCTTTGTATCGCCGGATGAGTCCCTTGTCTGGGTTGACTGGCAGGGATCATATTCAACCAGCTTTGCGGTGCATAACGGCGTGGAATGTGCGACTGAATCGGTTTCGGATTCCGAAGTGGTGGTGCACGACGCCACGCTACGAATGGAAGAGAGTCTGCCTCTTCGCACGGGACGAGTCAAGAACACAATTTTGCCTGGAGCGCCGACACTTGGGAAGCTGCTTCCGCGCTCTCTGTTCAATATCGAAGAGCACAAGTGGAGAAGCCGCGGAACCATGATGTCAAAGAACCGCAGCAGCATCGGCTGGGTAATTCACGAGGTGGTTCAGTGGAGGCTTTAGTTCGTCCGTCTCTGTTGAAGGTGTTGTACGGGACACTCTTTGTGGCCGTGCTGCCGCTGGGGCTGGTGCTCTGGGCATACGGTGCGAAGGATGCGGTCGCACTGACGCCATTGCACTCGACCTTGTGGGGCGCGCGGTTGACTGCGTTGGGCGCGGCGGTTGTGTTGATGGGCATGTGGAACTTGTGGAGGTACGGTGGGGGCTTGCCGATGAATGCATTTCCCCCGGCGCTTTTTGTGGAGAGTGGCCTCTACTGCCTTGTGCCGCATCCCATTTACGGCGGATTCGTAATTACCTGCGCGGGTGTTGCCATCTGGTCCGGTTCGGCCAGCGGATTGTGGCTGGTTACGCCGAGCATGGCGCTGGCCAGCGCTGCACTGGTTTTGGGGTATGAGCTGCCTGACTTGCACAAGCGGTTTGGACAGTGGACCGCGTCGACATGGCTGCCCCGCGAAAGAGCTCAGGCTCCGTCGCTTCTGGAGCGGTTTCGAGTTTACCTTGTGGTGTTGCTGCCGTGGCTGACGATTTTTGAGTTGATTGGAGCTCTCGGCAGGCCAGCAGACAGCGTCGGGACCTACCTGCCGTTCGAGAGCCGGTTGCCGATAATTCAGCAGTCGGAAGTGATTTATGTAAGCACCTATCTTGTTATCTTGTTCGCGCCGTTGCTGGCTGGCTCCGGTCATGCGCTGAGACGGTTTGCGCAGCGCGGTTTGATTGCAATGGCACTCCTGTTCCCGTTGTATCTTCTTTTGCCCTTCTTTGTTCTGCCACGTCCGTTCACTGCAGTCGGGTCGATTGGGCAGTTGTTACTGTGGGAACGAACTCCCTACTCAGGGATCGGCGCATTCCCGTCGTTCCATGTTGTGTGGGCGCTGATTGCGGCGTCGGCATTGGGTGAGGGAGGGCGGTGGAAACAGATTGCATGGTGGGCCTGGGCAGTGTTGGTTGCGGTGAGCTGCGTGACGACAGGGATGCATTCGATTGCCGATGTGGTGGCTGGGGTTGTGGCCTTTCTGCTGGTGATTCGGATTCGAGATGTGTGGATTGGAATCCTGCGAACTGCTGAGTCAATTGCAAACTCGTGGAAGGAGTGGCGGGTGGGGCCGATGCGGATCATCAACCACGGCGGTTTTGCGGGCGCGGCAGTAGTAGTGGGGATCTGGCTGATCGACTCGCAGCTTGGACCGGGTCGCGCGTGGTTGGCGGTGAGCATTTTTGTTTGCGCGACGGTGGGCGCGGCATTTTGGGCGCAGTGGGTGGAAGGATCGCCGGCGCTGTTGCGGCCACTCGGATTTTACGGGGGGATGCTGGGCGCGGCGTTGGGCGGCTCCGTCGCGCTCTGGATGCATGTGAATTTGTGGATGGTGCTGGCGGCGATCTGCGTGGCTGCGCCCTGGATCCAGAGTATTGGCCGATTGCGGTGCCTGGTTCAAGGATGCTGTCACGGACACGCGACAGAAAGGGTTCCGGGAATTTGCTACACACATCCACGTTCCCGGGTCTGCCGGCTGACGGAGTTCAGCGGAGTCTCGGTTCATGCAACCCCGGTCTACTCGATTCTGTGGAATGCGGTAGTGGGGTTGGCGCTGCTGCGGTTGCTGCAACTGCATTGCTCTTCGACGTTCATTTGCGGTGTGTATCTCTTGTTGTCGGGAGCTGGAAGGTTTGTGGAAGAAGCGTATCGCGGCGAACCGCAGACGTTGAGTCTATACGGGCTGCGGTTGTATCAGTGGATTGCGATTTTGACGGTTGTTGGCGGCGCCGTGGTGACTACTGTGCCTGGATCGCATATGCCAGAGATGTATCCATGGCGCGTCCACTCGATCCTCCTCGCGATGGGATGCGGCGCAGTGGCATGGTTCGTAACGGGAATCGATTTTCCTGAGTCTTCACGGCGATTTGCGCGGCTCACGTAAAATCTGCAATCCCCGATCCCCAAAAGCGGGCACCCGGCCTATAGGGTGACAGACTGGATTCTTGACTTGTGCGACAATCGATGCACTGGACGTTGCTAAGCGCGGGGAGAGGTCACTATGCAATCTGCAACTGAACCGGATCCTGCTGAACAGGATCCTACAAGATCTGCTCCGTCAGAATTGACTCCGACACAATTTGCTCCAGCGCCACTGGGGAAACGACGCACTTCATCGGTAGCGCTCTCGGTTTTGCTGCACGGCAGCTTGCTTGCATTTGTGCTGATATTGGGGACGGTTGCGCGCACCAGGGTGGTTCCACCCGTCCCGCTGCGGGCGCAAGCGCTGGTGGAGCACGCGGGCGCGTCTCATGCGATCAAACTCTTGCTGCCCACGATGGATGCGGCGGCGCACACTCGCAAGCCTGCGCCGAACGTGGACCCAACCAAAAAGACGATTCTCCCCTTGCTGCAAACACATCCCAAGGTTTCAGGCGGCGGAACTCCGAAGACGCCTCATGCGGGAGATGGATCGGGTCAGGCGTTGCGCGGGAACGGGAGCGATAACGAAGACGTGCATCCGTCTTTCCCGATCTTCTCGCCGCACCCGCCGTTGAAAGACCGCTCTCTGCTGCCGGCCGCTGAAGTAAAGGTAGTGGTGGACGTGAAGGTGGACGCACTGGGCAAGGTGGTCGGCGAGACCCTGGTGAAAGGCGTGGGCAACCAACTGGACAAGCTTTGCCTGGATGTTGTGTGGACCTGGCACTTTCAGCCGGCCACGGTGAATGGCAAGCCTGTGCCCTCTGAAGCAGAGCTGATCTTCCCGTTCACGCCGAGCTATCCAATCAGCGGGTAGTTTGAAATTTTGGTTGAGGCGCCAACTCCTGAAAGTAGTTCAATCTCATCCGCAGAGCGCGTCAGTGTTAGCGGGATTCTTGCGTTTGAATGGATGCCGGAATCGACAACCGTGGCGTCCCGAGCCTCGATGACAAGACTCTCATTGCGGCGTAGAAGCTCTGCTACCTGGGACCCCGGAATTCGGGATCCCAGGCCGCAGGTTCAGTGGTTGGGTTCCTTTCAGTAGTAGCTGAAGCTGCTAGCAGGCACCAGGAGTGCGCCGATTACAGCCGCATACAACGCGAGAAAAGGCAACGTACGCGATTTGTTTGCGATCATCATTGCTGAAACCACCTCAGTGCAGATGAACGCATAAATCGCAAGGTAAGGGTGCGAAAGCACGAGTGATACAAGGTGTTCCATGATCCATCCCCTTCAGTATTTGAACGAAAAGATTTCAAGGGATGCACCGTGGGGGAAGCGGTACATTTGATGC
>JBAWCO010000534.1:0-3262 GCA_049590315.1 Occallatibacter sp.
GTCTCCGGACCGCACGAAACAGATTGGCACACCCAGTCCGGGCGGACTCGTCACGTAAGTTGGACGTTGCGCCCTCTGGCCGGCCCCACCGGCACTATCCAATATCTGATTGTCAGCGGACAGGACATCACCGAACAGCGCGAGGCAGAGCTGGCCTTGCTCTCGAGCGAATCCCGCTATAAGCAGGTGGTCGAGAACAGTCTCGGATTCCTTTTCACTTGCTCTCTGGACGGCCGGCTTACTTCGCTGAATGAATTCACCGCCGAGACGCTCGGTTACCGTGCTCAATCGCTTATTGGTCGACCCGTCTCAGAGCTTCTGGATGAGAACGACGCAGCCACGTTTCAGGAATGCCTCGCCGATCTCGAAACCGGGAGAGAATGGCAGGGCTCGTTGCGACTCCGCCGCGGAGACGGTGTCTACCGACGAATCGCCTTCCGCAGCCGCCGCACAGAGTTGCCGGGCGAACAGCCCTTCATCCTCAACCACGGAATCGACGTAACGGAGCAGCATGAGGCCGAAGAGGCGCTGCACCTGGCCACGCGCCAACGCGAGTTGATCCTCGAGTCGGTGGGCGACGGCATCTTCGGCATCGACCTGTACGGAAGGATGACATTCGTCAATCAGGCCGCCGCTCGCGTACTTGCGTCCACTCCCGAACAATTAACCGGGCACGACCTGCACCAGGCGGTTTATCGCAGCAGCCCTGCCGGCATCACCTATTCGCAAGCCGCCAGCCCCATTACGCAGGCCATGCACCGCTCGGCGTCCATCCGCATGCGCGACGAGGTTTTCTGGCGTCAGGATGGCATCTCGATACCAGTGGATTACAGCGCAAGCCCATTGCTTGAAGAAGGCCGCATTTCGGGCATGGTCGTAGCTTTCCAGGACATCTCCGAGCGCCGCCGCCTGGAACGCATGAAGGACGAATTCATCTCCACCGTCGGCCACGAACTGCGCACCCCGCTCACCTCGCTGCGCGCCTCCATGGGGCTCATCTCTTCCGGCGCGTTGGAGAAGCGCCCGGAGAAGCGAAAACAGATGCTCGATGTGGCCGTCGGCAATGTGGACCGGCTTGTTCGCCTGGTAAACGACATCCTCGATTTCGAGAGCATCGAAAAAGGCAGACTGGCGCTGGATTGCCAGCCTGTCAGGGCGATCGACCTTCTGAAAAAGGCGGCAGCCGAAGCACAGGGCCCGGCCGCCACGGCAGGCGTTCAATTCCAAGTCGAAGCAAAGCACGAACGTGTGCTCGCCGATGAAGCGCGAATCCTCAAAGTCATCAGCGAGCTCGTAACCAACGCCATCAAGTTTTCGCCGCAGGACACGACCATCCGCCTCACCGCGCATACCGTGGAGCCGCGTCCCGCAGATGCCGACTCTGCTTCCGCTCCTGCCCCAATCCCAGTCCCCAATTTCGCCTCCGACCCACGCCCCGACGAGGTATGTTTCACCGTGCAGGATGAAGGACGCGGCATCCCGCCCGAAAAACTGGAGAAGATCTTCGATCGCTTCCAGCAGGGAGACGCCTCAGACACACGCGCTCGCGGCGGAACCGGCTTGGGCCTCGCCCTCTGTCGCAGCATTGTGGAGCAGCACGGTGGCCGCATGTGGGCAGAGAGCGCGCCGGAAAAAGGCAGCCGGATCATGTTCACGCTGCCCAGCGCGCCTAAGAGCCTGAGGCTTTCCGCCACCACCGCACCGCCATCAGCCTGAGCATTCCGATCCTTCAGGCAACTTCCCCTGATGACTAAACACTAGAACTGGTTTGCATAAATGGGCCGCAGGAAGCGGCTTGTGGGCTCGGATATCACCAGGCCCAAATCGAACGCTGTGGTTGTGTCCGCAATGATCCTGAAGGCAGCGCGACTATAGCGGTTCCAGGATTGCTGTCCCCCGAAGGCAATACGGTCAAGTCAACGCGACCCTAAAGAGCGGCGATCCTGTACAACGCCGAAGGGTATACCTATCCTGGCTGGATTCAGCTGAGATAGTGGAAATACAGCTCAGAGAATTTGGTTAGTGGTGGTCAGCATTGTTCGGCTCAAGCCGCCTAAAGTGGATATGGCCCGCCGCGCCTCGCCGAACGACACTGAATCCCCGGCACTCGATGGCGAAACAACACAGCATCGCATCAAATCTCGGGCTTTACGTCTACGGCGGAGCCGCCATCTTTCTCGGCCTGCTGGGCCTGGTCTCCGGCGATTTCGCCACCGTTTGGCAGCACGTCGGCCCCAACGTACCTCTGCGCGTACCGCTCGCCTATCTTACCGCTATCGTTGAGCTCGGTGGGGGCATCGCGCTCCTCGTGCCCCGCACCGCGCGGGCCGGCGCTCTGACCCTGACCGTTGTCTACTCTGTTTTCACGATCATCTGGGTGCCCGAGGCCTTTGTAAATCTCGGCAACTATGACCCCATCGGCAATGCCTTTGAGGAATTCTCCCTGGTCGCCGCCGGACTGGTCCTCTATGCGATCTTCTCGCATGCCGGTTCATCTTTTGCCCGCAACCAGCACTTTTTCGTTCTCCTGTTCGGTATTTGCCCCATTTCCTTCGGCATCGTCCACATCAAGGACATGCCCGGCCTCTTGGGCGCGATCCCCGGTTGGCTGCCACCAACCAGGATGTTCTGGGCCTATGCCACCACGTTGGGCTTTTTCGCAGCCGCCGTAGCCATCCTCACCGGCATCATGGCGTCGCTCGCAGCGCGCCTCCTCACGATGGAGATCGTGATCTTCGAGTTGTTGTTCTGGATTCCGAATCTCTCCGCCGGGCCGAACAATCATTTCAATTGGGCGGGCAACGCCATCAGCATTGCTATTGCAGGCGCCAGTTGGGTCGTCTCCGATTCCCTCAACGCTGCAGCCAAAATCAAATCAATCCCCGCAAAATCCCCCGCAAAAGTAAGCATGCCCGCCTGAACCTGTCCCCTATTCCTAATCCCGATTCAATCGAGGCAAACCCTCTCGGAAGATCATTCATGCAGGTGTTCAAAGCCCGCGGGCGCCGGGCCACAGAGATAGTGCGTTGATGATTGTATTTTCTTTCGAGCTAGAGCGAGAGCGCATCTATGCACTGCTGACACCCCATGCGTGGGCTGGCGCCGCGCGCGTGGTTGGAGAACCAGCTGAACAAACCCCCGCTGGCTTTCGCAACCACGCCCGAAGAGACCAGATTCTCAGGTACATGACCGATTCGAGCGGAACGCCAACCGCCAGAACTATTTTACCAAGTAAAAAATGCCTCCAGTGTAAAAAGTGCTC
>JBAWCO010000535.1:0-6593 GCA_049590315.1 Occallatibacter sp.
ATGCTGGACCGGGTGGATTGAATCCGCTGGGATTGCGCTTGCGCTTCCAGAAAATCGACGACCAGGTGACGGAGGGAGGCCGCACGGCAACGCGATACCGCGTATTGGCAGACGGCGCTCCCGAAGACAGGGTGTCTTCCTTTGGTGTTTGGCCAATCGGGGCCAATACATTTTCGCCCGATCCCCGCGACATCTATGCGAATGGACAAGGTCTGTTGATGATTCACAGACCGAAGCCCGAGCAGGAGATGCTCTTCAAGGCCGGCGCGGATGAGCTCGAAGTCATGCCTGCGACCATTCCTGCGGAGCCGATGCGATACGTCCTTTCCAGGAAAGATGGGCAGTCGCAGATTTTCGGCACGGTAGTTCCCCATCCCGTGATTGAGGTGGACCGGGGATGCAGCCTTGAATTGAGAATCGCACAACCCAATGTGACGGCCGTCTTGATTGTTATCGACAGATTTCCCGCAAAAGCCAAAATTCCACTGGTGCTGGAGTCGGAAGGCGAGTCGGTTAGCGAAGTGGTGAATACCGATGCGGATGGCCACGCTGTAATCGCGGGTTTTCCGTATGTCGCCGGCAAGACTCACGGAATGCTCAAGGCAAGCGCAGAGGGCCCTGAGTGCCTTCCCTCCGCCGTTCTGCCTTGGGGAGCTGCGGCTGAAACGCCTGCGAAGACTCCGGAGCATTGAACTTCTTTGCGACTGGCGCATGGCTGTACTACGGAGAGCTAGACGAACCTAGCTCTCAAGCCGGCGTCAGCCGCTCCATCGGCGGCATGGATGCAAGGAACACGCGCGCAAATTCGCCGCTGTATTGCTCCAGCAATTCCCTCACCCGCTCCGGATTTCCGGAACGAACAATCAGTCCCGCGTGATGATGTTTTTTCATGCGCACAATAATCTCCGGATCATTGAACGCGCTCAAGTCGGGCTCCGCAGTCTGGGCCAGGCAAAGAACGCTGCCCGCATACTCTTCGCGGATGGACGGCAGCACATAGGGCTCCCCGCGCAGGTTCGCAACTTCGATCCGTGCCCACTCACGCCAGAGATTCACGCCGGCTGCCACATCCACCAGATCAGCGATGAACGCACCGCCCACGCGCGCCGCTATCTCAAGAAAGTAGTACCGGCCATCCTCGTGCGCTCGAATGTACTCAGCGTGAGTAACCCCGCGCACCATGCCCAGGGCCGGAGCCAGCGCGGCATTCAACCTGGTCAGTTCCTCCCAGTCGCGGCTCGCCCGGTCCACCGTACGCGTCGTGAAGACGCCGCCTGATTGCATCAGTTGCATCGGCGGGCGTCCGTACTGGTGCACCACGGAGCAGACTACCTTGCCCTCGCTCACTATCGAGTCCACATGAAAGATATCCCCGGGAACAAACTGTTCCAGGATGAAGTGGCTTTGGCGATCTGCCAAGTCATCCAGGGCGCGCCAAAGCTGCTCCGGTTCTTCAATCTTGCGGATGCCAACCGCCGAGGCCTCCGAGCGCGGCTTCAGCAGCCATGGCGGCGGAACCTGTTCCATGTAGGCGCGCAACTGGTCGTAGTTGAGCACGCGGCAAAACGGTGGAACCAGAAAACCCTTCTCCTTGGCGGCAATCCGCATCGCCAGCTTGTCCCGGTAGAACGCGGTAGTCGTGATTCCCATTCCGGGGATGCGCGTGTGTTCGCGAAGCTGCGCTGCGGTCTCCTGGTCAAACTCGTCGAGGGCGATGATGCGGTCGAACCGCCGGCCGCGCGCCATCCACGTAACCGTGTTGAGAATCTGCTCGCGAGTGAGTCCAGTGGGCATGGTCACCACGTCCTCGATCACATCCCGCGGCCATTCCGCATCGCGCAGCGCTTCCAGGGTCAGCAGCGTAGGCTGCACTCCCATCTCCGCACACTGGCGCATGAAGTCGTGACCTTTTTCGTAACTCGCAACGCAAAGGAACCGTTCGGTGTTCGCGTCCATCGAACCCCCAGGTAAACTCCAGTCAGATGCACCCCAGTTTAGGATAGTTCTACCATAGACGCTGCGCTCGCACTGCGCGGCGTGAACCAGGGGACAGTTCGGGATGCTTTCGGCAACAGCAATTGTGGAACTGCATGACCAGCTAACTCGCGGGTGGCATCAAACGCCATCGGGTGAGCTGGGAGCCGTGTGCTCCGGCACAAACACCAACCCTGTAGCAGACAGTGAATGGCTCCAAGCCGTGGCCGTCCAGCATCGTGCCAACTTTCTTCTCTGGCACATTGAAGACGAAGCTCGAACTCCCGGCGCATCGGACACCGAATTGGCTGACGTAAAACGGCGAGTCGATTCAACCAACCAGCTTCGTAACGACCTGACTGAGAAATTGGACCGTGCACTCCTCAGCTGGCTCGGCTCGCGGGACCTGCCCAACCCCGAATCACCTCTGCACTCGGAATCTCCGGGCCTGATCATCGACCGCCTCTCCATTCTGGCCTTGAAGATCTACCACACGCGCGAGGAAGCAGAGCGCACAGACGCGCCAGCCGGCCATTCCGAGCGGAATCGCGAACGCCTAGGCATCCTCAACGAGCAACGCTCAGACCTGGCTGAATGCCTGGATGCGCTCTGGAACGAAACCCTCAACGGAACGCGGCGCTTCAAGCTTTACCGGCAACTCAAGATGTATAACGACCCCCTTCTTAACCCCGCTATCTACAAAAAATCCTCTGAAGCCCCAAGCTGATAGAATGCACTTTCAGGCTGCCCATTGACGTGAGACGGGGTTGTGCGTATAAAGAGGGCCTAAGCAGCGCAATTTCCGAAAGCAGGTTCAAAATCGGCAATCCCATAGCTGAGTCGAATCTGACCCGGGGCGTGCTACTGGCAAAACCATGATGCAAGAGGCCCGATCCGCGGCTCCTAGCCGCAAAAAAACACACCCCCCCGCCGCCCGCCAGGACACCCACTCCGGCGCTGGCACAGGCCCCGCCTTCAACCAATACCAGGCTGCCGTTCAACATCTGCAACAGGGCAAGTATGAGAAAGCGCTGGCTGCGTTTGAAAAGCTGTTGCCGGATGCGCCTGTCGCGATCAAGGAACGCTGCAAGATGTACATCAGTACCTGCCAGCGTCAACTTGAGAGGCCAAGCCTGGTCTTCGCCACGCCTGAAGAGCACTACGACTACGCCGTCTCTCAGCTCAACACCGGATTCTACGAGGAGGCGCGCGACCAGTTCAGCAGCATACTGGCTGCGCACCCCAACGCAGACTACGCGCTTTACGGGCTGGCGCTGCTTGACTCGATTACCGGGCGTACGCAGGATTGTCTCGCCAACCTCGCCCGCGCCATCGAACTGAATCCCAAGAATCGGCTTCAGGCGCGCGCTGATAACGACTTCCAGAGTATGGTGGACGATCCCCGCTTTACCGAGCTGCTTTATCCTGAGGTTCCTTAAGGCTTGGTTTTGACGACTGCTATCCCTGCAAACGGCGATCCGCTGCTGGAACCGGACGCCGAGCTTGGCGCCGACCCTGTCAACGCGGACTCAGACGGAACCGACCGGCCCATGCGCGTGGTGGCCATCGGTGGCGGCACCGGGCTCTCCACCTTGCTGCGCGGTCTGCGTGAGCACGTACTCAAGGCTGGACAGAATCGAACCGCTCCGGGCGCTATTTCCGACCTGGCTGCTGTGGTCACCGTGACGGATGATGGTGGCTCTTCCGGCCGCCTGCGCAAGGACTTCAACATGCTGCCGCCGGGAGACCTGCGCAACTGCATGGTGGCGCTCAGCGACGAAGAAGATCTGCTGACCCAACTCTTCAATCATCGGTTTCGCAGCGGCGACGGATTGCAAGGACACAGCTTCGGCAATCTTTTTGTGGCAGCGCTCAACGAGATAACCGGAGACTTTGGCAAGGCTATCCAGTTAGCGTCCATGATTCTGTCTACCCGCGGCCGCATCTACCCGGCAACCATGGCAAACGCCACCCTGGTGGCAAGGATGATCGACGGTACCGAAGTCCGCGGCGAAACCAACATCACGGCCAGCCAAAGCCGAATCGCCGAGTTGATGCTGGACCCACCAAACCCCGCGCCGCTTCCAGAGACGCTGGAGGCAATCAACCGGGCGGACATCATCACCGTCGGGCCGGGCTCGCTTTACACCTCGCTCATCACCAACCTGCTGGTCGATGGCATCCCTGCGGCGCTCGCCAGCGCTCGTGGTCTTCGCGTCTACATCTGCAACCTGATGACCCAGGCCAACGAAAGTCAGGGCCTCACTGCTTCGGAACACATCGAGCGAATCTACGAGCACACCCGCGCCCCCATATTCGACTGCGCGCTGGTGAATGCGGCGTCGTTTTCCTCTGAGACTGTCGCCCGCTATGGAGACACCGGCGCATGGCCCATCGTTGCGGACACCGAACGCATTGAGGCCCTGGGCGTCCAATGCATCGTCGCCGACTTCGCCACCGAGGAACACGTGGTTCGTCATGCCGCCGCCCGCGTGACCGGAGCCCTGCTCGCGCTGGGGCGCATTTCGATGGCTCACCGCACCTGAAGTGGCTCATCCTGGTTGCCGAGATTTCCCTTTCCCGGCGCAGCCATGCTCACGTAGAGTGGAGACGCGCGCGGGTGCAAGCCTGCGTGATCAGTCAGATCAATCAGGAGAAACGATGCGCAAGACCCGAGTTTGGATCACGTTGGGCTGTTGTCTGCTCACCGCAGCAGTGAGTGCCTCGGCGCAAGTCAACAGAAAGCCCGGCCTGTGGGAAACCACCAGCACCATGACCTGGCAGCAATCCCCTATGCCTCTCGGGATGCAGACCCCCGCAGGCTCACCCTTTGGAGGAGGCCCGCACACCACGCAGGTCTGCCTCACCCAGGCCATGATCGACAAATACGGCGCTCCTGTGCCCAGACCGTCTCGCGGCGATTGCCAGGTCACCAACGTGTCGCTGCACCTCACCGGGATGACCGCTTCGATGGTCTGCACTGGTCAGGTCACCGGCAACGGTACCGTGGAGTCGACTTGGACGGAACCCGATCATGCCAAGGGCAAGGTGCACTTCACCGGGACCATGCAGATGGGACCGAACAGCAAGCCAATCGAGTGGACAACGGAGTCCGAATCGGTCTACAAGGGACTCGATTGCGGCAGCGTGAAGCCGATGCCCATGCCATCCGATAAGTAATTTCTAATCAATCGCCTAAACCGGTAGAGTTAAAGCTTCTTCAAGATGCCTATTCCTTTCAGAACCCGTGAAAAGGATAGGCATTTTGTTTTGTCGGAGCTCGCCCTGCGCAGTTACTTTTCCACAGTCCGCTTCAACTGCCCGCACGCAGCATAGATGTCCCGCCCGCGAGGCTTCCGCACATACGCTGGAATCCCTTCGCCAGCCAGCCTCGTCCGGAACGTCTCCACAGCCTCAGCAGCCGGCGTTGAGTAAGCAATCCCCGGCCCCGAGTTCCACGCGATCAGATTCACCTTGGCGGGCAACCCCGTCCGCCTCACCAGCCGTGCGACTTCGCGAGCGTGTTCTGTCTGATCCGTGACCCCGCCTAGCAGCACGTATTCAAACGTGATCCGCTCCCGTGGCCGCAGCTTCACCAGCCTTACCGCGTCCATCACCGTCTCAATGTTCCACTTGCGGTTTATGGGCATAAGTTGTTCACGAATAAGATCATTCGGCGCATTTAAGCTGATAGCCAGCTTCGGCCGTACCCCCGCCGGTTCCTGTGCAAATCTCTCGATCCCCGGCACAATTCCCGAGGTCGACACGGTCATCCGCTGCGGACTCAGCCCCACTTCCTCCACCAGGAGCCGTACAGCCGCCATGAAGCCGTCGTAGTTGAGGAACGGCTCGCCCATGCCCATGAACACCAGGTTGACGCGTTCCCGCCCCACCTCAACCCCATGGCGAGCTAATACCGCAACCACCTGCCCGGCAATCTCGCCCACGGTTAGATTGCGCTGCAGGCCAAGCTTGGCAGTAAGGCAGAACTGGCAATTCACGGCGCAGCCCACCTGGCTGGAAACGCAGATCGTAGCCCGACTCCTCCTGAGCGAAGTCCGCGCAGTCGAAGAACCCGCATTTGCCTCTTCATCCCCCGCCACGCTATCCCCGTCCCCCTCGCTTCCGTCCCCGGTTTCGCCGTCATCCCCCTCAGGCATCCAGACGGTCTCCACCGTCTCCACACCGGTCTGAACCAGGTACCGCTCCGTCCCATCCACCGATCGAAAAACTTGCGCAATGACCGGTCGGCCCACTTCCCATCCCTCAGCGGCTAATCGTTCGCGCAATAGTTTGGGTAAAGTAGTAATTTCATCAATCGCCGCAACTCGTTGACGATACATGGCTTTCGCCATTTGCTTGCCGCGCCAGCCGGGCTCTCCGGCCGCGATCATACGCGCAGCCAGTTCCCCTGCATCTAACCCAAAGAGCGGGCCGCCGCTTCCACCCGGCCGGATTCTGGAGTCTAATGGAACGAGTTGGGATTCCCCTGTCACGACTTGGGTCAGAATAAGGCATTTCCGCTTCTCCGTGCAGTACTGAACAGCCCGCTGAGCCCAATTGCCCTACAATCGAATCGAATTGATGATGACAAATACTGAGCGAAACCTTCGCCGCAC
>JBAWCO010000536.1:0-9065 GCA_049590315.1 Occallatibacter sp.
GCCTGTGCCGTATCCCAAACCGGCGAAGCGCAAGGCGTCATGCGGAATGTCGGCTCGGGCATTTCCGCGGTGGGCGGTTGCTCGATACCCAGTTTCTCAAACTCGTCCCGCGCTCGAATCACCTGCGGGTCATCTTCTGAATAGCCCAAGCAGCGCAGCGCAATAATTGCGTTCAGCATGGCCGGGTAAATGGCACCTAGCCCGTCCGTCATCTCCAGCCGTTCCAACATCCATTTTTCCGCGCGTTTCAGCGCCAATTTGCGCAAAGGGCGGATATGGACCGCCTCTGAAAAATGGAGGACCCGGTCCAGAATGATGAAAAAATTCCGCCATGAGATTTTCGATTTGCGGTCCATCCGCAGACGAAGTTTGGACGCCGCCCGTCCACCAACAAACAATTCGTCGATTCCATGCTCAGGCGCGATCTTCTTGAACGGCTTCTTGGCGTAAATGATCGCCAACGGCACAAGAATCGATCTCGACCAAGAGGAGATCTCGTAAATATTGAAGTAGAACCAGTTCGGAAACAGAACAATCTCGGGTGGAATCGCCGGAACAGCGTCGTAGTCGTACTCGCCCAGCGCGCACAGATACATCTTGGTAAAGGTATTCGTCGCAACGACGCCACCGTGCGCCAGAACCCATTTGCGGCATTTCGCCAGCCGTGGATCGTCGGGACCAATCCCCATCAGCTTTGCAGACGAGTAGCACTTCACAGAGAGCGAGACATTTCCCGGTCCGCCGGGATAAAGGCTCCAGCTCCCATCTTCGTTCTGATAGCGCATCATTTCAGTGAATGCGCGCTCCAGCCGATCCGGGTCACCCGACTCCAGCAGCGTATGCAGGAAGATATAGTCAGCCTCGAGCATTGAGTCCGCTTCCAGTTCCCCGCACCAGTATCCATCTGGATGTTGCCGCGAGAGAATGAAATCCCTCGACCGCTCAATTCCCGCCTGCACCTCGGCCGGGTCAGCATCCAGCCGGCCAAATCGCGGTGCTGCGGAGATAGGTGCCGTGGACAGCGTTTTCTCTTTTTGTAAACTCATTCGAATTAAAACGCCTCAGATCGCACTCTTGAAAGTGACCTCCCGAGCGGATGTCACCCATAACGAACGGGCCGCAATTGGCCCCGCCAAAGACCGCCTCAGTTGATACTTGGCCCCTGTCTCTGATGCCTACGATCAACGCACCGGCACAGCCTCGGCTCCGCTAGCGCCACCGATTGCCTGAATGATCTCCGGTGGCAGCCCAAAACGGACATTCTCAGGCATGACCTCAACTTCTTCGACGCTCGCAAATCCGTTTTGTCGCAAATAATTAACAACGTCCTCCACGAGCACTTCGGGGGCCGAGGCTCCGGCTGTAACCGCAACATTCGTCACGCCTTGGAGCCATTTCGGATCGATGGCCTGGGAATTGTCGATCAGGTAACCGATGGTGCCCAGGTTACGCGAAACCTCGACCAGCCGGTTCGAGTTCGAACTATTGGTCGAACCGACCACCAGCACCAATTCCGCATTATGTGCGACGTTGCGCACCGCGACCTGACGATTCTCGGTAGCGTAGCAGATGTCCTGCGAGTGCGGACCAGCGATATTCGGGAACTTTTCCTTGAGCGCATGAATAATGTCCCGCGCCTCGTCCAAGCTCAGCGTGGTCTGCGTCAAGTACGCCACACGATTGGGGTCGGGAACCTTGAGCGCTGCAACCTCCGCAACGTTTGAAACCACTTGAGTGACATCCGGTGCTTCGCCCAGCGTGCCTTCAATCTCGTCGTGGTCGCGATGCCCAATGAGCACCAACGAGTAGCCCTGCTTGGCGAACTTCACCGCCTCGATGTGAACCTTGGTCACCAGGGGGCAAGTCGCATCAATGACTTTGAGCCCGCGACCCTTGCTCCGCTCACGCACGGCCGGCGAAACTCCGTGGGCTGAATAGATCACGCGCTGGCCATCCGGCACGTCGTCAATTTCATGAACAAAAATCGCGCCTTTCTCGGCTAACTCGTTCACGACATAGCGATTATGCACAATCTCCCGGCGCACATAGATGGGCGCGCCGAAGGTTTCCAAAGCGATCTTTACAATGTCAATCGCCCGCACCACGCCAGCGCAAAAGCCGCGCGGCTTAAGCAACAACACCCGTTTCTGATTGGGGGAAGTCTCGGCGTGGGTACCGTTCGAGATGGAATCAAGCACAGTTGTGGTCACGTCTTTCAGTATACCAATTAGTAATGTCTGATGTGTGTGGTATTTCCAGCGCCGTGGTGCGGACCGTTGCGCATCGAGAGTTCGACGTACCGGATTCTGGAGTGGTCATGTACCTTCGGTTCGCCGATTGACCGAAGGGTGATTCCGTGCACTCGAAATTCAAAAATGATCCGCTGAACTTCTGCACATACAAGGAGCGGTTGTTGAACCGCCGCCTCCCGCAGCTTTACTTGAATCCTATTGTTGGGATGGTTTCGGCGCGAAGGCGATAGAAATTACTGGATGCACCTCCCATAGCGTCTTCGATTCCATGCCCTTTTTTCCGCGACCAGTGGTGTGATCCGCCTTGTAAACGTGATCGTCATCATAAAACAGCGCGCCCGTTACCGTGACATATACAGGGTTTTGCATGACGTGGACACTGCCGATTCTCGGGTCATTGTTGTGAAGCAAATTGAGGACGACCCAGTCGCGCACTCCCTCTACCTGACTGGATATTTTTGTGGCGTACTCCCCTGAAGGAACTTCTACGATAATGCAGTTGTCATCGGCGGTAGGAGGATTAGTGAGGGTGCGTGGCTGAGGGCTGAGTTGAATATGAAAGTCACAATCATCCGTTTCAAAGGCAACAAGGTACAGCCATCCCGAAATAGTTACAAGAATATTCTCTTTCACTGGTTGATCGCCGATACGGCTGGCCCGATAACGCGGATCATTAGCTTTTACATTCACTAGTGGGGGTAGTCTGCTATCGCTGAGTGCTTCGGCGAGGCTCATCTCAATCGTGCGAGCGCCGGTCGGAATGCTGGTCTTAATGGGCCATCTTTCGGTGCCCGGCTTGAGACACGGCAGTGGCGCGGCATTTAAAGTGAATGCACCCAAAAGAAGACTCGATAGTGTCATACAGAAAACTAAAGTTCGCCTTCCCATATGGCTGCTCCTTTCCCAATTGGTGTTATCGGGGGAGGGTACTGCAAATCAATCGCTAGCACAACTCCCCTGTCTCACGAATCAGCCGCCCGATGCCCCCGCCATGGACTCTGTACTTTGTAAATTGGGGTAGCCGTGACGGTAGTTTTGCTTGCGCCGAGCAGCTTTCGGCGAACCAGCCAGCCCACGGCCGACTGCGCCGAACTCTTCGACACGCCGATCGATTCGGCCAGTTTCTGGTAGCTGATTTGAACCTGCGCGCCATGCCGCTGCTGCTCCGCCGCAAGCCACAAATAGACAAGAAAGCTTACCGGCTTTTTGTCGTGACCTACCAGGTCGCGCATCAGGACATCGGTCACGTAATCGTCAATTGAAAACATAGCTATACCGATAAAAAGTATAGCAATATCTACCAGATTGCATCTGTGAAAGAGGCCGGATATAGTCCGGGAATCTCAACCCGGAGGCTTTCCATGATTCGCGGAATCAAGCTTGTCAGCATCCCAGTTCGCGACCAGGATGTTTCGTTGAAGTTCTACACCGAGAAAATGGGGTTCAAGGTCGCAACTGATCAACCCATGGGGCCCGGTCAGCGATGGATAGAACTACTCATCCCCGGCTCCGACGTGAATCTTGCCCTCTTCACTCCCCCAGGGCACGAGAACCGCATTGGCGGTTTTCAGCCAATGACCTTTTGGTGCGATGACGTCTTTGCCACGGCGGCGCTGCTCAAGTCGAAAGGAGTGGAACTAGCCGAAGAGCCTAAGAAAGAGATTTGGGGAACCATGGCGAAATTCAAAGATCCTGATGGCAATGAGTTCGTATTCTCCAGCCGTTAACTTGATCTTCTCGACCGAGCGCATTATCTGGGTACAGAGACCTGAATGGTTACCGAGACATCAGGCGAACATTGCTGGTTTGGCAGGATCGTCACGTGTAGGCCCGAGCGCGGAGGCCCTACCGGCTACCCGCAATCATCTGCGCGGCGTGTTGCATGCTTGTATCCGTTACCGTCGCGCCCGACAACATGCGGGCCACCTCATGGGTGCGGGCGCGATCATCCAGCAGCCTTACCTGCATCTTGGTTCGACCAGCAGACTCGCGCTTCTCCACAACCAGGTGCTGGTCGGCAAAAGCGGCAATTTGCGGAAGGTGCGTCACGCAGAGCACTTGCTGTCCGCGACTCAGCGACTTCAGTTTCTGCCCCACTGCTTCCGCTGCGCGACCACCGATGCCGATGTCGATCTCGTCAAAGACCAACGTGCGTGGCGCTGGGAATTTCTTTTTCGGTTTTACCGCACTCTCTTCCACGCTGACTTTCAGTGCCAGCATCACGCGGCTCATCTCGCCGCCTGAAGCAATCTCGGCCAGAGGCTTCATAGGCTCGCCGGGGTTGGTCGCAATTCGATACTCGACCTCATCCCAGCCGTTCGCAGTCCAACTTGTTTCCTGCTCGTTGTGGGCGACGGCGACCTCGAATCGAACCTTCATTGCGAGCGAGTTGATCTGTGACTCCGCAAGTTTGGCAAGCTTGGATGCAGCGGATTTACGCGCATCGCTGAGCGCCGATGCGGATGCCTTGTAAGCTGCCGCTGCTGTATCCAGCTCCGTACGAAGTTCCTTGAGTATCTCGTCGCGATCTTCAACCTCGGCCAGTTTACTGGCAACCTCTGCTCCAAATGCAATGACATCGGCAACCGTCTTGCCGTATTTGCGCTTGAGCCTGTCGAGAACAGCCAGTCGGTCTTCAATCTCAGCCAATCGCTCGGGGGATGCATTGATTCCCTCTGCATAGTCACGCAGGCTGGCGCTCACATCGCCCACGGTTGCACGCACCGATTCCAGTTGCTGCATGGCCTCAGTAAACCGGCTGTCATAGCGGGCTAGTTCTTCCACATTACGCACCGCTGCTCGAAGGGCTACTTCCGCGGATGCGCCGCCTTCGTAGAGTTGTTCGAATGCGCCGATGGCCGCGGCGTAGAGCTTCTCCGCATTGGCGAGAACCCGCTTTTCTGTCTCAAGAGCCTCATCTTCGCCCGCCTCCAGGCGAGCTGCCTCGATCTCCTTGCGCTGATAGCTCCACAAGTCCACCATGCGCAGGCGATCCTGCTCGCCCTGCAGCAGTTCGTCGAGCCTGGCGGCCGCGTGGCGCCAATGGGTATAAGCCTCGGTCACAGCCTCCGTCGAGATGCCCCCAAAGCGGTCCAGCAGAATGCGCTGCTGCGTCTGGTCGAAGCTGGTCAGCGTCTCGGTTTGCGCATGCACCAGGGCCAGTTCCGGCGCCAGTTGTTTGAGCACAGCAACCGTCGCAGGCTGGTTGTTCGCAAAAACGCGCCCCTTGCCGGTGGAAAGAATCTCGCGGCGCAGGATGATCTCGTTCCCTTCGGCATCGATGCCGTTTTCTTCCAGAACCGCTTCCGCGCCCGGCGTGGACTCGAAGACGCAGGAGACCACCGCCTTATCCGCGCCGTGGCGGACCACCTCAGCAGAAGCCTTGCCGCCCATCAGCAAGGCCAGTGCATCCACCAGGATGGATTTGCCAGCGCCGGTTTCGCCGGTTAACAGGTTGAGCCCCGGACCAAAGACAGCAATGGCGTGATCGATGACGGCGTAGTTTTCCGCGCGCAATTCGACGAGCATTCTTGGGCGTTCCTCTTGGAACCAAATCAGCGGCCAGCACCATGGTAGGTCAGCGCTTCAGCCAAGACAATCCGTGCGCAGCATAGCATGAACGGGAGCGTCACGGGCCGTGGACACAGCCTGTGTGCGCCGGGGCGCATCCAATCGATAACTTGGATGCGGCTATCCCGTCTGATACCGTGGATATTGAGGTGAATGCCGATTCTTACTGCTGCCCTGCTTCTCATACTGCAGCCTGACAGTGGCGCGGCCCCCGCAGCGCAGCCGCTAGCGCGCTCACTGACCCAGGGCTCGTCTGCGCTGACCGACATGCTGAGCAATATCGGGCCTATCGCGATCGCTGTGCTCGGTCTGCTACTCATCGCAAGCCTCTATTCGTGGACCGTGATCCTGGGCAAAATGTCACTCTTCAGCAAGGCCACCAAAGAGAGCCGCCACTTTATTCGAACCTTCCGCAAAGCCACTCGCCTGCAGGAGATTGCGTCCATCACAGGCGACTACAAATTCAGCCCCCTGGCCCAGGTCTTTGAAGATGTCTATGAGACCTACAAACGCCAGACAGGTGGCTCCGGTCCGCCACGCAACCTGAATACACTCGAGCGTTCGGCACAGACCGCTGCCAGTACCGCCATCACCAGCCTTGAACGCCGCATGACGTGGCTCGCCACCATCGCCTCGGCCAGCCCCTTCGTTGGGCTTTTCGGCACCGTGATGGGTGTCGTCGATGCATTCCATGGACTTGGTACTGAAGGCGCTGCAACCTTGCGAGCGGTCGCACCAGGCATCTCTGAAGCGCTGATCACCACCGCCGCGGGCCTGTTCGTTGCCGTACCGGCAGTCGTCGCTTACAACCAGTTCAGCGCGCGCATCCGGGTATTTGCCTCGGCCGTCGACGATTTTTCCAGGGAACTCCTGAATTCGCTGGAGGAGATTCCGGTGCGCGCGCCAGCACCGCGCCCTCCCGAAACTGCTCTCAGTCCCACTCAGGAATCGCCGTTCCCCCGGGAGGCCCAGCGTGGCCTTTACAAGTAGCAACGGTCAAACGCGTTCCTCGCTGGCGGAGATCAACATTACGCCGCTGGTTGACGTGGTGCTGGTGCTGCTGGTCATCTTCATGATCACCGCGCCGGTCCTGCAGTCGGGCATTGAAGTTTCAGTGCCCAAGACGCGCACCGTGAAACAGATTACTGAGCAGCACCTCGTACTCACCATCAACAAGAATCAGGAGATTTTTCTCGGCGATCAGCCGGTAAGCATTCATGATCTGGGTCAGAAACTAATCCAGGCAGGCGGCAATACCCCCGGTCAGAATCCGGTCAAGCAGGTGATTTACCTGCGGGCCGACGAGCAGGTGCCGTTTGGCGCCTTTGCCGCCGTGATGGACGCGGTGAAACAAACAGGCATTACCAACATCTCCATTGTGACGCAGCCGTTGGAAACCAAGACATCGACAGCCGGTTCTCAATAGCCGTTGAAGTGCAAGCGAGTCAGCCATGATCAGTCTGCTTAATAATCCCGGGACAGGGGAAGTGCACAGTGAGCACGCACTCGTTCTGGAGGCAAAGCGCGAGCCAGTTGCCGCGTCGGCCGCAGGATCGTTGGTTCTCCATGGCACGCTTTTTGGCTTGCTGATGTTCTATGGCGTTCTGGCGGGGCTCTTCCATCACAATCTGTGGGGTAATCCGGGCGAGGGCGGAGCTATCCAGGTGAGCCTCGTCTCGAATGCCATTCCCCTGCCCCACGAAGAGCAGAATCAGAATGTGCTGATGACCGAAACCCCCAGCAAGGCTCCCGCGCCGCCTGAACCGAAGGCCAAGGCGGCGGTGGATGAAAAGGCCATTCCCATTTCTGGCAAGGAAACCAAGCCCAAGCAGGAACCTGCGCGAAAGACCCAGCAGCACCAGCCTCCGCCCAAACAGAACAATTTGGCCCAGTTCGGCGAACAATCCGGTTCCGCCATGCCCCGCGCCACCATGGCGCAAAATACTGCATCGAACGGACCTGTGAGCATCACCAACGGCGACTTCGGCAGCCGTTTCGGGTGGTATGTGGATATCATCAAGCGCAAGGTCAGCCAGAACTGGAACCGATACGAAGTGGATCAAAGCACCCCGAAGAGTACGACCACGGAGATTTACTTCCGGGTCAATCGGCAGGGGTTACCTTCAAATTTCAAAATCAACAAACCCAGCGGCAGCAATTCGCTGGATCAATCGTGCCTGCGCGCGACGCAGCGAGTTGACACATTTGGGAACCTTCCGAGTGATTCCAACCTTCAGTACCTCGACGTCACCTATGATTGTGTTTATTGAGTCCTGGCACTCTGATCCCAAGCGCGTCTCTCCCACCCACCACGAGGAAGGACCTCTCATCGCATGAAGACTCAAGTTCGAATCTGTTCCCTTTCAGGCTTTCTCCTGTTCAGTTTTGCAGCTCTCCAATCGTCTGCCCAGGACTGGGTTCACGTTTCCACCAACCTCGGCAACGACCGCATCCGGCTCGCGGCGGCAGACTTCAAGCCCTCCAGCGCAGATCCCCTGACCCCCCAGTTGAAGGCCACTTTTGACGCTACGCTGTTCAGCGACCTGGGCAATGCAGGTATCTTCGACCTCGTCTCCAAGAGCATGTCGCCGCAGGAATCTCCGGGGACGCCCCAGGAAATTCATCTTGGGCAGTGGTCCGAAGCTCCTGCCAGCGCCGCCATGGTGGCTTTCGGCTCAGTTGCGGCCAACAACGGCCAGATGATGGTTTATGGCTGGCTCTTCGATACACACAACACCGCCAATCCCCAGGTGTTGGGCAAACAATACAACGAAGTGGCAAGTCAGGATTCAGCGCGAACCGTCGCTCACCGATTCGCAGACGAGATCATTCTTCGGCTCGGCGGGGGAATCAATGGCATAGCCGAAACGAAGATTTACTTTGTCAGTTCCCGCTCCGGTTCCAAGGAGATATGGGCGATGGACTACGACGGGCAAAACCAGCACGCAGTCACACATCTGGGCACCATTTCTCTCTCGCCCCGTATCTCACCGGACAACACTCGTCTCGCATTTGCTTCGATGGGCCGCGAGGGATGGTCGATCCGCATGTTCTCTCTGGAACTAAATCGGATGGTCGCTTATCCTGCGGGAACTGCGGGAGGAAGCAATCTCTCCCCGGCATGGTCGGCGGACGGTTCGAAAATCGCATTCTCCTCGGCGCGGACAGGCGATCCGGAGATCTGGGTATCGGATCCCAGCGGCGGAAATCTCCGCAGGCTTACTACGTTTCGCGGACCCGATG
>JBAWCO010000537.1:0-2113 GCA_049590315.1 Occallatibacter sp.
CCGTGGGATCAGTCGTGGTGAGTGGATTGTTCCGTACGTACGCGTATAGATTTAGGCTCTGCGGATCGTCGAGGTTGGCGTAGGGAACTGGCTCTTCCTGCGCGCTCTAGTCTGGACTCATGAACCGGCCCATCGCGCTGCTGTAGTAGCGCGCTTCGAAGTAGTCGTTGCCGGATTCGGTATCCCGTTCTTTGCCGGTATAGCGGGATCGCAGAAAACAAACTGTGGTTGCACAAACGTCCGACCCCGTCATAAACGTAGACCTCGATCGTAGATCAATCCCAGGTCTCAGTGGTACGAGACAACTAAACCGAGATCGGCCAAACCACCCGCTGGATCTTGACGAACGTAATTGAATGCACTCCCCTTGTGACCATCTAAATGAAACTCGATCAGAAAGAGCGGCCCGCCAAAGAAAGTTGTTGTCATTTCGTTCGAAGAAGCCGGGTAACTATCAACGGTAGCGCCTATTTCTCGAAGACGGTGCGGAAGAATTGTCGAACCCTCCACAACCTCATTGGTGGAATCAACTTTCCTAAAAATGTATACATTGCCAGGCGCGAGGTGCTGCGCTTCTGTCACCTTAGAAATCGAAATCTCCGAAAAGTCGCCGCCCCGCGCCTTTGTGCTCCAATCAGGGGCCTCGGGGATTTGCGCCACCTCGACGAGTTGAAAACCAGAAAAAAGGCGATGGAATTTCTCCTCCGGAGTCAATCGGCCGTGGCACGCTATAAAGAACATGCAACACACGAGTGCGGAGCAGCTGATTAGAACACGCATTGTTTGCCCTCCCTTCTTTCTGATGCTTAGTGCACAATACGAGTAGCAGCTCCTGGATCTTTCAGCTGCCTGACCTGGTTCTCAAGCTGCAAGGCACTCTTATTTGTGCCGCTTTCACCCCAGGGTGGCAGTCCTTGCAGAAATTGCGAGAATGAGCTTGACCAAGCGAATTTGAGATGACCCAACTCATGGCCTGCCACCTCCCCGATCGTGAGAAAGTGCGCATTCCCATCTGACATATAGGCGCCCCTCAAGACGCCCGGTGTTGACAGTCTCGGATCGAGGAGATCAATATGCCAACGACCATCGGCAGATTGGAAGGTCGTTCCCGGTGTATCAGTACCTTTCGAATTCGCGTCAACGGACGTAATTCTTGCTCCGTTTTCAGCGAGTGTCCCCGGAGCAACAATGCTTAACTCAGCTACCCGTGGATCACTCACGATTCCAGCGACCGCAGAGGCGGCCCCGTTTAGATCAGAGAATGCTGGGCCACTTCCCGAAGGGCCGCCCGACAGAATTCCAAGGTAGTAGTTCGTTTGCGTATTGCCATCCTTATCCATACTCTGAACTGCATTCGCGTATAGGTATGAACAGCCATCGCTCCCTACGACTCCACATAGCGCTTTGAGTTGAGCAGCTCTCTCATCGGCGTTATTAGAGAGTTGGATAGCTTCACCGCTAGGGTCGACCAGGAGAAGTGGATTATTCCTTGCGTAGGTATATAGATTGAATAGTTGAGGGTCTTCCAGCATTTCCTTCTGGAAGAAGAATCGGTCAGGACTCAAGAACCTTCCCATGCTGGATGCGTAGTACCTCGCTCCGAAGTAGTCGTTGCCTGATTCGGTGTCGCGTTCTTTGCCGGTACTACGCGACCCGACGCGGTTTAATTCCGCCTGTCCGCGCAAGCCTAATGCGGTCGTGGAGTTGCAGACAGTCGGCCCCTGATACAGGGCCGGATTTCGGCCCGGAAGCCCCTGATGCGGTTTTTCGCCCCCAAGCCGCATCGCGGCCATGAAGCCGTCTGGGATACGCGCGCTGGAAGCAAGCTGCATGTGGCTACGATTGTACGGCTTAAGGGCTTGGGATGAGCAGCGGATGCCGCCCCGGATGCGCGCCGCCGGGATCGGAGACGGATTCCGGGCATAGTCCGTTCTTCTTTAGCTGTAAATACAACAGCTAAAGGGGGAAGGATTCTTGATTGCTTCGCATGACTTTAACCGGGCCGATTCGCACAGCTTTGACCGGGCTGGAACCGGGCCTTTGCGTGGCTCAGAAGGGACGGATTCGGCGGCTAATCGCCGGTCTCTTCGCGGTCCTCTGCGGCGTCCCTTTC
>JBAWCO010000538.1:0-2814 GCA_049590315.1 Occallatibacter sp.
TCGCCACACCGAATCATCTGCACCTGCCGGTTGCGGTTGCTGCGTTAGAGGCGGGGCTTCCGGTAATGAGCGACAAGCCGGCTACGGCCACCTATGCGGAGGTGCGGGAGCTCGAGGCGGCGGTGAAGAAGGCGGGGCTGCCGTACGGCCTTACGCATACATACGCGGGGTACTCGTTGGTGCGGGAGGCACGAGCGATTTGTGCTAGCGGGAAGCTGGGAGCGATTCGCAAAGTAGCGGTGGAGTATTTGCAGGGGTGGCTGAGCAAGCCGCTGGAGACAACAGGGCAGAAGCAGGCGGTCTGGCGGTCGGACCCAGTGCTGAACGGACCGGGCGGATGTGTAGGGGATATTGGAACGCACGCGTTTCACCTGGTGGAGTATGTGACGGGAACGCAGGTGACGAGTTTGAATGCGGCGCTACGGACGGTGGTGCCTGGACGGCGTCTGGACGATGATTGCAATGCGCTGTTGCGGATGGATAATGGCGCGACTGGGACGCTCATGGCTTCACAGGTGGCGGCGGGTGAGGGGAACGGGCTGCGGCTGCGGGTCTACGGAGAGAACGGATCAATCGACTGGCGGCAAGAGGATCCGAACCGGCTGCGGGTGAAGTGGATGGATGGGCCGGAGGAGATTCGCCATGCGGCTGGTGGATATTTGAGCGCGGATGCACGGGCGGTGACGCGGCTACCGGGTGGGCATCCCGAGGGGTATATCGAGGCATTTGCGGTGCTCTACCGGGAATTTGTGGAGGAGCTGGCGGCGTGGAAGGCGGGGAAGACAAATCCGCTGCCGGAGACTTTGCCGGGGATTGTGGCGGGGGTGCGTGGGATGCGGTTTATTGAGCGGGCGATTGAGAGCAGCCGACGGGTGACTTGGGTTGAGTTCTAGGCCCTAGACGACTGGGACACGGACTGTTGTTTTCCACCTATTGTTTTGTTGGGCCAAGTGATGAGGGAATTGGGATGAAAACGATCAAGGGACCGGGAATCTTTTTGGCGCAGTTTGCTGGAGATGATGCGCCGTTCAACACGCTGGAGGGAATGGCGCATTGGGCCGCGGGACTCGGATTTGCCGGTATACAGATTCCAACGTGGGACCGGCGGCTGTTCGATTTGAAGTTGGCTGCCGAGAGCAAAGGGTATTGCGACGAGGTGCTCGG
The DNA here is from genome assembly GCA_049590315.1 of Occallatibacter sp. Taxonomy (GTDB): domain Bacteria; phylum Acidobacteriota; class Terriglobia; order Terriglobales; family Acidobacteriaceae; genus Telmatobacter. The sequence goes on from JBAWCO010000538.1 coordinate 1,165, forward strand.
CGTGGTGGGTAAGGCAGGGCTTGCGGTTACCGAGCTTTCGACTCACTTGCAGGGGCAACTGGTGGCCACGAATCCGGCATATAACGTGTTGTTCGAGGGATTTGCGCCCCCGGATTTCAAGGGAGACTTGAAGGCGCGGCAGGAGTGGGCGGTGGAGCAACTGGAGTTTGCGGCCACGGCGAGCATGAACCTCGGCCTGATGGCTCACGCCACGTTCTCAGGAGCTCTGGCGTGGCCGTACTTTTATCCATGGCCGCAGCGGCCAGCAGGTTTGATCGACGAAGCGTTTGAGGAATTGGGGCGGCGGTGGCTGCCGATTCTGCAGATATTCGAAGAGGCAGGGGTGGATGTTTGCTACGAATTGCATCCCGGCGAGGATCTGCACGATGGCGTGACGTTTGAGCGATTTGTGGATGCGGTGGGCGGACACAAGCGGGCGAATATTCTGTACGACCCAAGTCACATGATTCTGCAGCAGATGGATTATTTGGCTTTTCTGGACATTTATCACGATCGGGTGCGGGCGTTTCACGTGAAGGACGCCGAGTACCGGCCGAGCGGGCGGAGTGGGGTGTACGGGGGCTACCAGGATTGGATCGACAGGCCGGGACGGTTTCGTTCACTGGGAGACGGTCAGATCGATTTTTACTCGATCTTCTCGAAGATGGCGCAGTACAACTATCCGGGATGGGCGGTGCTGGAGTGGGAGTGCTGCTTGAAGCATCCAGAGGATGGCGCGGCAGAGGGCGCGAAGTTCATCAAGGAGCGGATGATCCGGGTGACAGAGCGGGCCTTTGACGATTTTGCCTGCGGTGGAGCGGATACGGAGAAGAATCGGAAGGTATTGGGGCTGAGGTGATTTAAAGCAGCAAGTCAGCAGGCCAGCTACGGAGTTCGTCGTGACCACCCATGCGACAAAGAACTGCGCGTGGGCGGGGCACATTCGACATCAAGTGGATCGGACTGGGCTGATCGGAAACCGGACTAGATTGAAATGCCAGCGGAATTGTAGATCTGGGTGATGTAGCGGATGTCGCGGAGGCCTTCTTCGCCTGGAGACTTGGGCTCGAGGTTGTGCTGGATGCAATTGGAGAAATGCTCGGCTTCGGCTTGGAAGTGGGAGGGATCGCGAGCGGGATTAAGCTCGTCGAGCTGCTTGCCAGAGAAATCGGCGCGCAGGTGGAGACCCTCGTAAACAAAGGCTGAACCGACCTCGAGCCAACCTTTCGATCCGTAGACACGATAGTAGCCTTCCATTTGTGCGCCATAGGTCGTGGAGCAATTGGCGACGATGCCAGAGGGAAACTTCATGGTCCATGCGACATTCTCTTCGACTTCGCTGAAGCGGCCGTCGTGGTCGATGACGGAGCTATAGGCGGAAATTGCCGAGGGCTCTTCGCCTGTGAGGTAGCGGCAGGCGTTGAGCGAGTAGATGCCGACGTCGAAGAGCGGACCACCACCAGCGAACTTCTTGTTGAGACGCCACTCGCCGGGGGCAATGTCGAATCCAAAGGCGCTGACGATGGCTTGTACCTGGCCGAGAGCGCCATCGCGAATGAGCTTGACGTTGGCGGCCTTACAGGCGGCGATCATCTGCTCGCAGTCGGCGACGTTGGTGGCCATGGGCTTCTCGCAGAGGACATGCTTGCC
>JBAWCO010000539.1:0-23058 GCA_049590315.1 Occallatibacter sp.
GTCCACGGCCGTTGTCAACCTCTTCACTAAGTCGGTTGCCACGGTCAGCGGCATAATCTTTGCCGCTGCCTTCTTTGTTATCTTCACCATCTCGGAGCGCGAAAACCTGCGCAAGCACGCCATCACCGCGCGCCAGATGAAAGATCATTTCCAACTGGAACACCAGGACACCATCAGCCGCGAATCGGTTGCCGTCCGGCAAGGGGGAGTGATGGTCACCATGCGCGATGCCTCCAATCCCTTCGCGCTCAAATGGACCCTCTCCCGCACTAGCACTGAGGAGCAGGATGTAGTGGTCATCAGCGTCCGCATGATGGGCGTCGGTGGACCGGAGTATCTCAGTGCCGAGCAACAGAGCTTCAGTGAACACGAGCAGATGATCTTCACCAAGGCCGTGTCCGTTGCTGAAAGCTTCGGCAAGAAAGTTTCGCTGCTGGTGGTTCCCGCTGGCGACGTTTTTGCCGCGCTGGTCCAGGGTGCAAATTCGCTCGAGGTGGATTCAGTAGTCTCCGGTCTCTCCACCAAGATGACTGCCGAAGATCAGGCCTTCCACATGGGCCAGGCTTGGGAAGCTCTCCCCGAACCTAAACGCCAATTCAACTTCTATGTCGTCGACCCTCGTGGAGAAGTTAAGGTCTTTTTCATCGGACCTCACGCGCCCGCTCTGAGTCCCGACGATGTCCAGTTGGTCCATCGGTTATGGCTCAACATGCGACGCGATCCATCGGTACCCGACCTGCATCACAGTGACATCATCACCTACGCACTCACCCGGTTGGCCGGCCAGTACGCTCGCGAGAAACAGGAGATCCTCCGCGATCTGCGCAACTATCGCGCTGCCGAGGCTCCCGCCCTGCGGCTCGGTGGCCACAACCTTTCCGGTGCAGGTCCAGCCTTGCCAACGCCCGCTCAAACACCTCCCCAGTCAAAGACTCCGCGCTGAATAGCTACCATCTAACAAGATATCTTTCGATTAGTTGTAACCTGTCCTCCGCCCTCCTACCAGAAATCTGACCATTTCTCGAACTGTCGGAAGTAACAGTCGATCAAGATTCTACTGCGTAGCGAACTGCGGGCTACTGGATAACTACCCATCACCGGTCAGGCGTCTGCCATCCCACATTCTCATTGAAATTTAACTGGGTAATTCCGCGCCAAATCCATTTATCTCATCTAACAATTCACATTTTTTGTTTGTAAAAGAGCCTGTAGTTGCGTATCGTGTTTCAAAAGGACAAGCGGTCGATCTTCGCTCGATTGTGCACTTAGAGCCACAATGGAGATAGGACCACTTATCAGCACCTGACAGGAGGAATTGTGGGAGTATCAGAGATTCTGGCACAAATTGATAAGGAAATTGCCCAACTTCAGCAGGCACGCTCTCTGCTCGGTGGTAGGGCTGCTTCCGCGCCAAGAAAGTCAGCGGCTGCCCCCGCTGCCAAGAAACCTGGAAAGAAGAAAAGGAATCTTACCCCGGAAGGCCGCAAACGCATTGCCGAAGCAGTCAAACGTCGTTGGGCAGAACAAAAGAAAGCAGCATCTTCCAAGTAAGCGAGTCGCATGAAAGCGGCGATTGGAGGGAACGAAACCTATCCTGAACTTCTTTTTATGAAATCACACCCGGAACTCATTCCCCCTCGAATTCACCCTAAATAGATTCCCCCGGCTTCCAATGCACAACCTGAACACCGGCACCCAGAAGCGCGGATAGCTCTTCTGGCGTGCCCGTGAGCGGTGGGAATGTGCCGAAGTGCAGAGGAAGTACGACTTTCGGCTCCAGGTACTTTGTCGCCAGCGCAGCTTCCTTGGGTCCCATTGTGTAATGTCCGCCGATTGGAAGCATCGCGACTTCTGGCCGGTATAGCTCGCGAATCACTTGCATATCTCCGAAGACCGCAGTATCTCCCGCATGGTAAAGCACCGGGCCGTCAGTTATAGTCAGCACGTAACCTGCTGCCACTCCAACATAGTGGGTTCCCTGCTCATCCTGTGCTCCAGCCGAATGCTTGGCTTCCACCATGGTGGCTGCCACATCGTTCAGTTGCACCGTCCCACCCAGGTTCATCCCGATCGTTTTTGCCACTCCCTTGCCTGTAACATAGTCAGCCAGCTCGTAGATCGCCACCACGGTTGATCCGTGCCTTGTAGCCATCGGCACGGTATCTGCCATGTGGTCCATATGTCCGTGGGTAAGCAGGATGTAATCGACCCTGCTGGGAAACTCATAGTCCTTCGGATACTTGGGATTGTGCGCGATAAATGGATCGATCAGGATCCTTGTTCCCTTGGCGGTCTCCACAAGAACAGTTGCGTGCCCCAGCCAGGTGATGCGCGTTCCCTTCAATGCGATCATTGATTCCTCCCTTCGAGTGAGCGGTCCTTCCTCACCGCGTCATGATGACCTCGGAGACACTATCCTTCGCAAGGAACTGTCTGTGTCCCGACCACCCGGAAAACAGCTTCTCGATGCTGCGATTGGTAAAAGCCCGCTGGATCGGGAACTGTTGCGCCAATTGCATCTCCACATCGTCTCCCGGCGTCAGGTGAAATCGGCTGCGCACCGTCTCCTCGCCCTTCGCTCGGGTATGGAAAAACGCCAATACCTGTCCACCCGGATTCATGGCGTCGCTCAGATGCGATACCACCGGCATCACCAGCGCTTCAGGCATATAGTCGAGCGCAGTCCACAACAGCACCGCGTCGAAGGTGCGCCCCGAAAAATTCAGCGACTGCGCCAGGAATCCCTCAACGTTCCAGATTTCGTTCCCGTCTTCGTCTTTGCCTGTCTGCCAGTTCCCGGTCCACGCATCGCAATCCAGATCGGCCAGGAAAACGCTATGCCCCAGCCCAGTCAGATAGTTGATGTTCGATGGCGATGTGTATCCGGTATCGATCACTCGCAGGCCGGGCTCAGCCTCTAGCCGCTTGCGCATTGCTGACCACCCGCCCGAGTGCCGCGGTACCCTTGGTCCTGACACCCCAGCAGTGGGAGCGGCCATGCCGCTGTCCTGCTTCTTTTCAAACCAACGACTCATCAACCGGAAATCCCCTTGCAGTCAAACCGACAATTTCCTGGCAAGCTCCATTTCTGCCTGCAATTCAAGAATTGTCGCCGACTTGGGTTGCATTGGTCGCTTCGGGTGCTTTCACCGCGCTTTGTGTCAGGTCCACCTTGCCACGGAAAACCGCGTTGTCTTCCACAGCCAGCCGCAAGGCTCGAATGTCGCCTTCCACGGTGCAACCGGCGCGCAACTCCACCCGTCCGCCGGCCACCACGTTGCCCTGAACCTGCCCCAGGATCAAAACATCTTTGGCAAACAGGTCTGCTTGAACGTTCGCGGTCGGCCCAATGGTCAGCCGGCTCTCCGTAAGGGTTACCGTCCCCTCCACGCGCCCATCCACAATCAAATCCTCACTGCCCTTCACTTCGCCGCAAATCACGACGCTCTTCCCGATGCGCGCGGGTCCATTCTCCACTGCCATGTGTTCTTCCCTTCCATAAGCCAAAATGAGGCCCTGCCCGAACTATACGCAACAGTACCCATTTGATTCAATCTTCCGTACCCCGGGAATCCCATCTGCGTCCAACAATATATGAAATCAGGCATGAATACATGGATGGGCGATGCCCGCTAAACTAATCCATGTGCGCAGTCTTCCGCCGCTCTTGCTGCTGTTCCTGCTTCTGTTCCTGGCCGGTTCGTCCTCAGGTCAGCAGCAGCCTGCAGCCACTCTCCCTCCTGCTGAAGCGCAGACGCTGGTGCAGCGGGCCCTCGCCACTGAATTGCGCACCGCCCAGGATCCGGACCACCCCATGCGTTATCGGCTGCGCAAAACCAGCCCTCGCCTGACCTCGACCAAAGAGATTCTTGAAACCAAGGATGGCGACGTAGCGCGCCTCGTTGCTCTTTTTGACAAGCCCCTCACTCCCGAGGGCGAGCAAAAGGAACAGGCGCGCCTGGATACGCTGCTCAACGATCCCAGCCTGCAGCGCCACCGCAAACAAGGCGAGCAGGGGGACATGGGCATCGTCCTCAAGCTCTTGCGCATGCTGCCTGACGCGTTCCTCTACCAGTACGCAGGCCCCTCCGACACAGTCCAGAAATTCACCTTCCGTCCAAACCCCAAATTCAGCCCTCCTGACTTCGAAACCCAGGCCCTGACCGCTATGAGCGGCATGCTCCTCGTCGATGACTCACAGCAGCGCGTAGCGCGTCTGGAGGGCCACCTGCAGCAGGACACGGACTACCTATGGGGTGCTCTTGCCAAACTCGACAAAGGCGGTTCAGTCGTAATCGAGCAGTCCGACGTAGGCGGCCATCAGTGGCGCATTGCCCGCTTTCAAATGCAGATGAACATGCGCATCCTCTTCAAGACCCGGAACATCGACACCACCGAAGAAATGACCCAGTATCTCCCCGTCCCTACGGGCCTCGACTACCGCCAGGCGATTCAAATGCTCCGCGCGGGCTCAACGAACGCAAACCAACCCAGCCGATAGATAGCAATCGCCTCCAAAACAAAGCGGCCGAACCCATCGGGTTCGGCCGCTTTGCAACTGTCTGCTCGCCTTACTTGATCTTGACGTAGATCATGGCGAACGTGAACAGGGTGAGCGATTCGATGAAGGCAAGGCCAAGGATCAGCAGAAACTGAATGCTGCCCGTCGCGCCCGGGTTGCGAGCTACTGATTCGGTAGCCGAGGCAATCGCCTTGCCTTGACCGATACCGCACAAACCGGCCGCCAGCGCAATGCCGATGCCGATGCCAATAGGCGCCAGATCGACGACCGCTGAACCGCTCTGGGCGAATGCCGGAACGGCAAAGCAAAGAGTGGCCAGAACCATCAGAACGTTTTGCAATTTACGCATCTTTCTCCAGCTTCCTTTGGATTGACCGCCAGTGGGTGGTTGAGGCTCACCGTGCTGGCCCCCTCACGCTTGCGGTCTTCCGTTTGTCCGGAGCGGAAGCGCTCCCCGGCGGAATCTCTTTTTGAGCCGTAGCTCTTGGCTGCTGTATTCCGTCCCCTTCCGGAGAAGCACAGCCATTGGACAAACGAGCTGAGAGCTGTAAGCTGTCAGCTGAAAGCTGCCACTAGTGCTCGTGCGCCACAGCCTGTCCCAGATAAATCATGGCCAGCAGCATGAACACAAATGCCTGAACGATCGAAACACCGAGGTGCATTCCGAGGAAAATGACCGGAATGCCGACTGGGATCAGCGAAAAGAACACCAGCGTCACCAGATCGCCGGCAAACATGTTGGCCCAAAGACGGATGGTAAGCGACATCATGCGGGCGACGTGCGAAATCACTTCGATCGGGAACAGCAGCCAGGCGATCCACCACACCGGACCGGCGAAGTGTTTGAGGTACCCTATCACTCCCTGTTCGCGGATTCCATGGAAGTTATAGTAAATGAACGTGGTGACGGCCAGACCGAAGGGCACCACCACGGATTGCGTCGGCGATTCGAGTCCGGGAATCAGACCCACCAGGTTGCACACCAGCACAAATAGAAAAATACAGGTAACGAACGCCTGGAAGCGTTGATACCCATGGCCGATGATCTGCTCCGCCTGTCCGCCGATAAACTCCTGAATCAGTTCGGAGAACTGCTGAGGCGCTCCCGGCTTTTCGACCGAGAGACTCATCCGCACCAGGGTGAAAAAGGCGATGAACCCCAGCACCACCAGCAATTCCAGCGAAAAAGTGTTGTTGATCGGTGCGGCGGGGTCGGTGGGATGCACGCCCACAGCCTGAAGAAGCGAGTCCACGGGGCCGCCAAGAACTTGGTTTAGAAATTGAGTAATCGCCAACTGTCCCTGCATGAAGGCATTGATCTTTCTGATTCCAGAGCCGATTGCCCATAAAACCAGGCAGAAAGCTCAGCCCCGCAGCATACGGAGCGCTTCCCACATCAGCGTAACGACCGCCAGACTCAGGCCGCACATGAGCGCGATGAGAGAACCCTGGAAACACTTCAGGCTACCATAAATGACCGCCGCAAAGATCAACAGGCGCAACAGAAAGAACCCGATTGCCAGAACGGCGCCGCGCGGAGCCTGTTTGCGTTTCATCCTGGCGCTCATCAGTCGAGCCAGCCGCTGCCACTCCAGCAGACTTGCCGCTGAAATCAGCGCGCCAGTCATCAACATCGCCGCGTTGCGCCAACCGGAAGCGATCAGCAGCACCAATGCGGGAATCAGTCCCAGAATCGCGGTGTTGCGCACCGACCGCTTGAGCAAAGCGTCCAGTGCTTCTTCTGAGAGGTTGCCAAGGGAAGAAATTTCTTCGTTCATAGCTCGCTGCCGGCGCTTCCTGTCTTATTCTCATCCCCGCTGGAGCCGGCCCCGCTTGTCCTCGCCATCACAAGCCGCACCACGTACACCAATCCGGAAATGCCCCCGAACAGAATCCCCGCCAGCCCCATCCATGACTGATGCAGCCGGCCTCCCAGCCAAGCCCCGCCCAGCCAGCCGATAAATGCCGACGACGGCAGCAGGATCGCAATCTGTATCAGCTTCTCGGCTTCCACCAGGGATTTCGTTGCGCTGAAATTCTTGCTGTTCGACTTCGATTCCGGAATGGGTCGGTTAAAGGGCACCATCGTCCTTATACACGAACAGCGCCCCTCCACGCGAAAGGATCGCGCTACTTATTGGTCTTCCAGGTCGCGAGTTTCCAGGCCTTGATCCGGTACTTGCCTGTGTCCTCGTCCAATTGATCAAAACCGAAAATTGGCATTCCGGCCGATCCACCGCTGTGCACCATCTGTCCTCCAGTAGCGCCGCCAGTATTGTGAACATAGGTCGTACTTCCCGCGCTGCCTCCAATTGCACCGGAGGATGCCTCGAAGTAGTACACCTTCCCCGCCTCGGCAGTGAAAGTCAGCATGCGAACGCTCTCTTGCTTGATCTTGCCGCCCACAATCGCCGGTATCTGAAAACTCATGCATAAATGGTGCTCGCCTGGAGTCGCAGCCGCTGCAAAATACGAGTCGCCGTCATTCGCGCCCACCCACGCGCCATCCATTCCGTAGCGAGCTACTCCGCGTCCGGATTCAATCAAGATGATCTGTGCTTTGCCGGCTTCTGGAGGAGCCGGTGCGGGTTGATTCTTCTTGGTAGAAACGTCGAATTTGATGCCGGCATCGCCGCAGGAATCTGGCAGGATGGTCTTTGCGCGGGCTTGCATCGCTGGAACCAGCGACGCACAGAGGAGTAGTGCAGCTAGCTTCGGATTCATAAGTGTCATGCTAGGTGGCAGCATACTAGACCAATCTGTGACCTCCGCTACATTACTAAAGATATGTTCATCCGGACAGCGGAGCCCCCAGATCGCCTTCGACGCAATGAACGATGCGCCAAGAGCCGCCGTGTGATGCAGCTCACGCAAAAGACCCAGCGTATGGGATTTGGATTCTCAGATAGGAGAAACAAGGGGCACCAGTCATGGCTACACGACCGGCGCCCTTCAACGCGACACAGCAGCGATCTCCTATTTCGGTGTAGCCGTGGCAACCTCCCAGGCCTTCACCCGGTACTTCCCTTCGTCCTCACTCAGCGGCGTCAATATCAGCGAGTACTCGAAGGACGCATCCTTGCCCCCGCCAAACTCCTCTTCCTTCACCTTCACTTCGTAGTAATAGACTTTCCCCGCTTCGGCGGTAAACGAGGTCATACCGGCCTTCTGCTTCAGTTTGCCCAGCACCGACTGCCAGTCCGCGCAAACATGATGTTCTCCTGGAGCAACGTTCAGCGCGAAGTAGGAATTTCCCCTGTTGGCGCCGACCCATACCCCATCCAGGCCAACCCGCGTTGTGACCTTGCAGCCAATACAGAAACCGATATTCTGGTCAAAGGACTCCACAAAAACAACCTGTGCCTTGCCCGCTTCGGGAGCGCCAGGCGCGGGCTGATCCTTCTGCGTGCTTACATCAAATTTCACTTTGTCATTGCCGCAAGCATCCGGCAGAGTCGTGGCCCAGGCCTGAGCAGCAAGGGTCATGGAGGCCAACAGAAACAATGTTCCGAGCGTCGGTTTCATAAGAGTTCTCCTGACAATTAGACATCCTTTTCGCTCTCCGGTTAGGCATTCCACACAGCGATGTTTATCTTCGCCGCGCACGCCGCGCACCGCCTCCACTCGCACCAGCCGCTATACTGGCAGTTGCACCTTTGAGCGATCCATAAAGAAGGAATCATCGTGTTCGATTCGGAATTTGAGCGCAATCTCTTCGATCTCCGCAAAACAAAACTCGCACAGATCGAGGACCTCGGCCAGGCCGCCTATCCCAACCAGTTCCCCGCCTCGCACACCGTCCCCGCAGTCCGCGCCAAGTGGGGTGAAACCCAGACGGAGGACCTCGAGGCAAACCACGCCACCGTGGCTGTCGCCGGCCGCATCATGGCTATCCGCGCTCAAGGCAAGGCCGGCTTTGCCACCCTCCAGCAAGGTGGGCAGCGCCTCCAGATCTACGTCCGTCTCGACGCCGTAGGCGAGCAGGCCTTCGCCGTTTACAAGCTCCTCGACCTCGGCGACCACATCGGCGTCACTGGCTACCTTTTCCGCACCCGCACCGGCGAACTCACCGTCCACGTCGAGCGCCTGACCTTCCTCTCCAAGGCCATGCTCGCCCTGCCTGAAAAATTCCACGGCCTCGCTGACGTTGAACTTCGCTACCGCCAGCGCTATGTCGACCTCTTCGCCAATCTTGAAAGCCGCGCCGTTTTTGTCAAACGCGCCAAGGTCCTCAAGGCCATGCGCCAATTCTTTGATGATCGTGGCTACATCGAAGTCGAAACGCCCATGATGCAGCAGGTCGCCGGCGGAGCCGCGGCGCGCCCTTTCAAGACGCATCACAACGCGCTCGACCTCGACCTCTTTCTCCGCATCGCACCCGAGCTTTACCTCAAGCGCCTCGTCGTCGGCGGTTTCGATCGCGTCTACGAGATCAATCGCAACTTCCGCAACGAGGGCGTCAGCACCCAGCACAACCCCGAGTTCACCATGCTGGAGTTCTACCAGGCCTACGCCAACTACCTTGACCTGATGCAGATCACCGAAGAACTCGTAGCCTTTGTCGCACAGCAAGTCAACGGAACCACCATCACCGAATTCAACGGATTCACAATCGACTTGGCAAAGTGGCATCGTTTGACGATGCGGAATGCAGTGGTTAAGGGTTGGCCCGAACTAACAGGCCTCACTCCCACACTCAAAGACTTCGAGACTTTCGAATCCGTTCGCTCTCTAGTGGATCGTTCGCTGAACGGACTCAGCGCAACTCCCCTTGAGAATGGCGAAGAAGTGCTGACACCGTCCGAAGTCTTCAGAATTTCGAGGACACTCGAAGAAGCTAAAGTCGAACTGAACAGGTCAAATAATACGGGTAGGGCGATTTACAAGATGTTTGAAGAATTTGTCGAGCCCTACCTCATCCGTCCCACCATCATCTATGACTACCCAGTCGAGGTCTCCCCGCTCTCGAAAGCCAAGCCCAACGACCCAGCCCACGTCGAGCGCTTCGAGTTCTTCGCCGGCGGCTTCGAGCTAGGCAACGCCTTCAGTGAGCTGAACGATCCGGAAGAGCAGCACAAGCGTTTCGCGCAGCAGCTTTCCGAGCGCGACCGCGGCGACGACGAAGCCCACCAGATGGACGAAGACTATGTCCGCGCCCTCGCTTACGGCCTCCCCCCCACCGGCGGCGAAGGCCTAGGCGTAGACCGCCTGACCATGCTCTTGACCGGCTCTAAGTCCATCCGCGACGTAATCCTCTTCCCTCTCATGCGGAACAGGGACCAGGAAGCAAGGCAATAGGAATAAGGCAATAGGCAATAGTTGGCCCATGTTCAAGAAGGGGTGCTTGCGGATTTTCCAGGGAGAGGAATGAATTATGGGACAGTCATTCAAGGATTTGATCGTTTGGCAGCGTTCCATTCAGCTCACTATTTCAGTGTACAAATTGACTGCAAAGTTCCCTGATGCTGAGCGATTCGGTCTTACAAATCAATTGCGAAGGGCTTCTGTTTCCATCGCCAGCAACATAGCTGAGGGTTACGGGAAATCGTCAAAGGGCGAGTACCTTCTGTTCCTCGGCCACGCAAGAGGGTCATGTGCAGAAGTGGAAACACAGCTGGTAATTGCCAGACAACTCGAATTTGGAACGAAACGGGACTTGGATACTTCAGCTTCTCTTTGCGACGAAGTCGGCAAAATGCTGGTAGCTCTCATGAAGTCTGTTCACGCTGCGAAGCCGCTGAAATCCTAGTGCCTATTGCCTAGTCCCTAGTGCCTTTACCCCCTAGTGCCTTTACCAAGGAGCAGCATTGAACATCCTCTTCGTCGGCGACATCTTCGGCAGCGCAGGACGCCGCATCGTCCGCGAGCACATCGGCCACATTCGCCAAGCGAATGCCGTCGATCTCGTCGTCATCAATGCCGAAAACGCCGCCGGCGGCTTCGGCGTCACCCCGCAAATTGCCGAAGATCTTTTCGACCTCGGCGCCGACGTCCTCACCACCGGCAATCACGTCTGGGACAAGCGCGAGATCATCGACTACATGAATTCAGTCCCAGCGGACAGCGCCTCGGCAAATCAGTCCCGCCCCCGCCGCGTCCTGCGTCCCGCCAACTTCCTCCCCGGAGTTCCCGGCCACGGCGTCTTTGAAGGAACCACGCAAGGCGGCGTCAATTATGCGGTCATCGACCTCATGGGCCGCGTCTTCATGAGCGGCACCAATGACCCTTTCAACTTCGTCAATGACCTGCTCACCGGCATCAAGGCCAAAGTCATCCTCGTTGACTTTCACGCTGAAGCCACCAGCGAAAAGGTGGCTATGGGCTGGCATCTCGACGGCCGCGTCACCGCTGTTCTCGGCACCCACACCCACATTCCCACCGCCGACCAGCGCGTCCTCCCCGGCGGCACTGCCTATCAGACTGACGTAGGCATGAGCGGCCCTTATGACAGCGTCATCGGCGTCGAAAAAGAGCTGGTGCTGCACAGGTTTGTTACCGGCATGCCCGGCAAATTCGAAGCCGCCAAGGGAAACCCAAAAATGTGCGCAGCCCTCATCACCTGCGACCCCGTCACCGGTCGCGCCTCTGCCATCCAGCGCATCATGCTCGGCGAATAGCCCAGCCTGGCTATGCTGCCCTGCTATCTGCTCACTGGGACTGCTTCGGATTCGGATCCAGGCCGGTTTCGGGAACCGGCTTGCCCGGCGCATCCCGCGTCTGTTCGGGAACTCTGGTGAATGTGGCCATCGGCTCGGACTTGTGCATGGCCTTCAGCAGCTTGCCCTTGCCATCGAACTCCATCTCCCACTCCATCGGGTGCTCGGCCGCCGACACATCCGTGAATGACATGGTCGCTCCGCCCACCGTCGAAATCTCAATCGCGGGCGTCATCGCCTGGGGATACTTCAACCCTGCTTCTTCCTCTTCAGCGAACGCCTCCACCGGATGCCCGGCCGCCAGCGACGCGTAACAGAGTCCCACTCCCAACCAGTCGGACACGTGGTCAGCATGCTCCTCGTCACGAATGTGATTGAAGGTCGAGATCGTCAAAGCACTAACCGGCGCCGGCGACCAAAGCGAATAGCCCCTCCGCAGAATCGGGATGATTCGGACCCGTCCATCCCCACCCCGCGGAATCGATGCTGAAAAAATGCTCACATCGCCCACACCGTTGTTGCGCGTGAACTGCAGAAACAGGTGATTGCTGAGCGCCGGGCACACCACCTGTTGGTAGTTCCACTTGCCCAGCTTGAACTCCAGTCCCACAAATCCCGCATGCTCACCGATCGCCGACTGCGAGCTCGCCGCCAGTTCCCTGTCCTGCTCGGTCATCTCTTCGGCACTGCGGTATTCAATCGCCTGCGTCGCCCCGTGAGGCGTCGGGTTAAACGGCATCGGCCGCTCAACCGGGTGAGGCTCGGTCACCGTCGGCGGGGCCTCGATTCCCACAACAGGTTTCTGCCCCTCAACGCGCACGCAAACAGCAGCAATGGATGCCACAACCGCGAGGATTGAAAGGATTCTCAGCCGCACCATGCTGCCCATAGACTATCACCGTAAATAACACGCGTTGAAGATGACCGCCTCCTCTCACTGTCCGTTAGCCGAGCAACAAAAAGGGCAGCCTTTGCAGGCTGCCCTTGGTCTCCAGGAGGTTGATTGAACGAAATTAGTGAGCCGCAGCCTTGTGTCCGGCCGTAGGCTTGTGGGCTGGCACAGCCTTCTTCTTTTCCGGCTGGACGAATCCATCGCGCACGACGATCTGCACGCTCTGCGCCGTCGCGGCCACCGCTGGCGTAGTCGCAGTAGCTGGCACCGCGTCCTTGGCGGGAATCTGCGTATAGGAGTCGTAGGTACCGTCCAGCTCGGCCTGCCCCTTGGCCGCGAGTCCGAACTCGAATCCAACCGCCGGAATTTCCTTCTCGGGCAGCGGCGTCTTCAGGTTGACGATGAAGTCAGGAACATTGGCATCTTTTGCATCTTGCGTCACGGCAACCTTGATCACCGATGCCGATGCTTCAAGCACCTTTCCCGGAATGGGAGTCTGCTGATCCTTCATCACCGCCCAGATCGTCTCCGCGTCATCTTTGCTGCCAAGAGCAAGAATGGTCTCCTTGTCGGAAAGTGCCAATTTTGCCTTGTCGGTTCCCGGATCGGTCAGCATGGTGTGAATCTGCTCCGCCGCTGTCGGCGCCGGCGGAATCACAAAGGTTCCCGGAGGAAACGTCGTGGCCGCCGCTGCCGTCTTGACGCCGTCCAGTCCATCCAGTTTGCCGTGGTACTTCTTGTAGTAGTGCTCAAGGTTCGGTTCAATTTCTGCCTTGAAATTGTGCGGCGCGGTTGGAGCAAAATCCCAGACCCGCGCGTAGAACCAGACTGCCTTTACCAGGTCCTGGCCGGGTCCGGGCATGCTGTACGCCTGCGCAAGCTGAAGTGAATCTACCAAACCGTCTTTCGACGACTGAGCGTCCGTAAATAGCATCAGTTCGGCCGAGTACTCGCTTTCCGCTGCCTTGAAGTCCTTCTTTGAAACCGCGTCATCCAGCGCTATGGCCGAATGGAAAACCGGATAGGACGCCCCCGTCAGTTTCTTCCAGTCTGCGTCAGAGGTCGCGGCCGGCTTGGGAACCGACAAACCCTTCTGAGCCAGGGCTGCGGCATCGTCGCAGGTCTGGGCATCGCTGGTCTTCCCGCATTGGGTCTTCTTGATGTAAACGGAGATGAAAATCGCCTGCAGGTTGTTCGGTTCCAACTGAAGAATACGGGTCGCTGTGCTCAGCATGTGATCCTGGTCGCCCAGCCCCCGATAGGTATCCAACAGCATATCCAGAACGGCTCTCTTCACAATGCTCTGAGGATAATGTGTTAGAAAATCCTCCAAAGCCTGCGCTTTGGCCTTCGGATCGCTTTGGGTGGTAGCAGTTTGATAAGCGTTGTACTCGGCTGGATCCTTGATCGAGATCGTGCCTGTATCCTGGGCTCGCAGCGTGAACGCTGAAACCAGGCTGATGCTCGCCAATGCCATCAGTGATGCAAGGACTAACTTCTTCATTCAGTGCTCCTGGAAATTGCAGAAATGGATTTCAATATTCAAACACTCGTTCGCCGAATGGGCAACTCTCCCGTCAGGCAGTTGAGTACCGGGGTGACAAGTAAACGGTACCACGGCTTCCGATGCGGTGTTGGAAGGATTATAGAAAGCCCCGTCGCCCCTGACAAGCAAAGTTATGCCTTTGGGAGCTAATCGTCCTGGTACCGGCACTCCCAGCCGCCTCCAATCGCCTCCCGACTGCTGCCCATAGCGCCGGTTTCCTGGCAATTTATTGGACAAATCTGAGGTCATGGCCAGTCCTCTTTCTCGTCGCATAGCCACTTCCAATTCCCACACTGCCTCGGCCCCCTCGCCCAACAAGCCGTTGGATGCGGCTTACACAGGCTTAGACACCACTCGCTGAAAAACAGTTCCAGGGAATCCGCGGAATCGCGGACAGTCTGCTCAACGCCGCATTACTACTGGAGCAGGCGCACCAGTTCGGCCTGTTCGGCCAGGAATGCATCGTGTCCGTGGGTGCTTGCCATCTCGCGATAGTCGGCCTTCACGCCTGCGTCCGCAATGCTCGCGGCAAAGCTGCGCACAGCCTCAGGCGGAAACAGCCAATCCGAGCTGATGCCCACAAACACCAGCTCCGCGCGAATTCGCCCGAAGGCCTCCGCGGCTGACGCATAACCATGAACCGGATCCCAGGTATCCATCGTTCGCAAAATCGCCAGGTACGCATTGGCATCGAACCGGTCAATGAACCGCTGACCCTGATTGTCCAGGTAGCCGGCAATGTCGAAGCGGCCGCCAATCAGCCCGCCGCCCTGGTCGTCCAGCCCCCACGGGTCTTCCCCGTTCCGATTTGGATTGCGTCCAAACCGCTCGTCAAAGAGCCCCGCCGACTTGTAACTGAGCATCGCAATCTGCCGAGCCAGCGCCAGCCCTTTGCGCGGAGGCTTCTGCGGCAAGTAGCGACCGCCCTCCCATTCCGGGTCCTGCTGAATGGCGTGCCGTTGCAGATGGTTCAACGCCAGCCCCATGGCCGAAACCGGCGCCACGCCAATAACCACCGCCCGCTCCACTCGCTCAGGATGAAGAATCGCCCAATCCAGCGCCTGCATCCCTCCGATCGATCCGCCCAGCACCAGCCGCAGCCGCCTGATACCCAGCGAGTCCAACAGTCTTGCCTGCGCCCGCACATTATCCCGGATCGACACCAACGGAAAGTCCGGCCCATAAGTTGTGCCAGTCTCAGGATCAACCGAGCCGGGCCCCGTTGATCCGTAGCACGATCCCAGCAGGTTCACGCAAATCACGCAATCCTGGTCCAGATCCAGCAGAGCGCCCGGCGCAAAAATCTCCGGCCACCACGCGCCCACCTGTGCCGAGCCTGACAGCGCGTGGCATACCAGCACAGCATTGTCCCGCGCCGCATTCAGCCGCCCGAACACCGCGTAGTGCAGCGTGACTCCTGCCAGCGTACGGCCGCAGTCCAGCAGCAGGTGCTCCTCGAGCACAAAATCGCCTTCATAGGTGGGAACCGGGACCTGTGTCTCTGCCGCCAGAGTGTCAGGCCCCGTCCGAATACGCGCTTCGGTCATCACACTCATTGTGCAGCAACACCCGCAGTCGTGGCTTCTCCCGCAAACGCATGCCCGTTGGCCGCTTCAATTGCCTGGTCCAGATCGGCAAGAATATCGCGAACATCCTCGATACCCACGCTCAGCCGCACCAGCTCCGGAGTCACGCCCGTCGTCGCCTGCTCCTCGACCGAAAGCTGTTGATGCGTCGTCGAAGCCGGATGAATCACCAGCGACTTCGCATCGCCAATGTTGGCCACCAGCGAGAAGAGCTCAAGCCCGTCGATCAGCTTCTTCCCCGCTTCATACCCGCCCTTAATCCCAAACGTGACCAATGCTCCCCGTCCCTCCGGCAGATACTTCTGTGCCCGTTTGTAGTAAGGGCTCGATTCGAGTCCGGGATAATTCACCCACTCCACTCCCGGATGTCGCTCCAGGTGGTGCGCCACCGCCAGCGCATTCTGTGAGTGCCGCTCCAGCCGCAAGTGCAGCGTCTCAATCCCCTGCAGCAACAGAAACGAATTGAAGGGCGACAACGCCGCGCCGGTATCGCGCAATCCCTGTATCCGCGCCTTCAAAATAAATGCCAGCGGCCCGAATGCCTCTGTGTACGACAGCCCATGATACGAAGCGTCCGGCCCAGTAAATTCCCTGAACCTCCCTGAAGCCGCCCAGTCAAACTTGCCCGCATCCACAATCACTCCGCCAATCGTGGTCCCGTGCCCACCCAGAAACTTCGTTGCCGAATTCACCACGATATCCGCGCCCCACTCGATAGGCCGCACCAGCGCCGGCGACACCGAGGTGTTGTCGATCACCAGCGGCAATCCGTGCTCATGCGCAATCGCCGCGAACCGCTCTATGTCCACCACGTCCAGCTTGGGATTCCCCAGCGTCTCCGTATAAATCGCGCGCGTCTTGTCGTTGATCGCTGCGCGCAGCCCGTCGAAGTCGTCCGCATCCACAAACCGCACCGTGATGCCCAGCCGCGGAAACGTGTAATGGAACAAGTTGTAAGTCCCGCCGTAAAGTGAAGTCGTCGAAATAATCTCATCGCCCGCCGATGCCAGCGTAGTCAGCGTCAACGTCTCCGCCGCCTGCCCTGAAGCCGTGGCCAGTCCCGCCGCACCGCCCTCCAGCGCCGCCACCCGCTTTTCAAACACATCGGTAGTCGGGTTCATGATGCGCGTGTAGATATTCCCAAACTCCTTCAGCCCGAACAGCCGCCCCGCGTGGTCGGCGTCCTGAAACAGATAAGAGGTGGTTTGATAAATCGGCACCGCCCGAGCCCCGGTAGCCGGATCGGGCGATTGACCTGCGTGGACAGCATTGGTAGCAAAGTGGTGCTGCTTCGGTTCTGACATCGTAGCCTCCTTGGTCTCTAGAGCGTGTTTCATAAACCTGTTTTGTATCAGGGCACGACTTCAGTCGTGCCGTAAAAGACTAATAAAACTGCGGGGCTTTAGCCCCTGAGGTACGATAACCCAATCGCGGCGGCCATTCATGAACCACGCCCTCTTCAATTTCTGTTCTCCAAATCCTGCTGCGTGTCATATGAAAGATTGTGCCCCATCGCGTTTTTTGTGATGGGTAGGCGGGGAAAAGCAAAAACGCAAAGCGGCCCAGATCCATTCGGGACCCGGGCCGCTTGTTTCTAAAGATCGGTTGCGTCTAGCGCATGTGCGTCTCAAGAAACCCACAGACGGGTCCGCATGGCATACACATGCCCATGACCCCAACTCCGTATTTCCTTGAGTTCCGCATTAACCGAAGTATCTTCTGTAGCTCCCGCAAAAGTCAAATGTCACTGAAATGTCGCGTAAATAGGTCTGTCTCTTGTCAGTTAAAGGACACGAGTTAGAACGCTGCGCGGGATCGCAGGAATTAACGATTCGGTCATACACTGACCAGATAACATCTACGGAGCACCTCCCCATCAGGTAAACTCATCCTCACGGAGAAGCCCATGACCACAAACTCCGGCATCGCCAAATGGCAGACAGTCATTCTCTGGACCCTGCTCCTGGTCTATGCGCAAAGCCGCATTTGCCAGCAGTATCCCGACAAAATCTCAATTCAGTGGATCGTCTTCATGCAGGTGGTGCCGCTTGCCGCCTTTGCCCTTGTGCATGGCAGCATCCTCTATGGCGCACGAGGCATGGCGGCCTTCACCGCATTCTGCCTGGGTGTTGGCGCTCTCAGCGAGAGTCTGAGTCTTCGCACCGGCTTTCCATTCGGCCATTATTTCTTCACTGACCTCATGGGGCCGAAGCTCATTCAACTTCCTATCCTTCTGGTCCTCGCCTATCTGGGAATCGGCTACTGCTCCTGGATACTGAGCCTCTTGATCCTCGGCTATCGCAACAGACCTCTGGCCGGCAGCCGCGTAATCGCCGCTCCGATGCTTGCCAGCTTCATCATGCTGCTCTGGGATCTCTCCATGGAAGCGATCTGGGCCACCCTCGACCACGCCTGGATCTGGCGCGAGGGCGGATCCTTCTTTGGCGTTCCCATCACCAACTTCCTCGGCTGGTTCTTCACCGCGTTTCTCTTTTATCTAAGCTTCGCTCTCTATTGCCGCGCGAATCCGATCCGACAAACTCAGTCCTTCCCAAGCTACTGGCGTTTTCCCATCCTTTGCTATGGAATCTGCGCCTACGGAAATCTCTTCATCTTCAGGACCGGCCTCTTTCCACATGCAGTCACAGACGCTGCAGGCAAGACTTGGATGACAGCGGACATTCTCCTTGCCTGCTCTCTCGTCTCCATTCTCGCCATGGGACCAATCGCTCTCCTTGCGTGGCACAGATTGAATCTTCAAGAAGCCTGATTCATACTCCCGCCAGTTGCAGATCCCGTCCTGCGCCTCAGCGTTTTTCTAACTCCAAAGCCGCACCAGCGGCCCCGATCCGCCCACTACGGGATCGCTCTTCGGAAACGCCAAGCTCTCCATGCGCCGCTGCGCCTTCTCATCCGGAGCCGCCTGGCAAATGTCCCACTGCTGATCGGGCGGATACGCCCCCACCACCAGAAAATCCGCGCTGGCCGAAATGCGGCAATGCCCCGTCCCCGTCGGCAGCACCGCAACATCCCCCGCGTTGACGGTGACCGTGTGCCCGCCCGCGCCACCCAGCATCAGCACGGCAGAGCCCGCAGCAAACCCCAGCACCTCATGCGCCGTCGAGTGATAGTGGTGAAAGCTATAGACCCCGTTGCGCCACTGCGGCGGCCACCCATTCCGCGCGAATGTCTTTTCGAAAACCGCGGCGGGTTCTTCGCTCTGCGGGTTAATCGCCCCTCGATAAAGCAGCACCGGCAGATGAGGGTTATTCGGCATCCACCCATTGCGTGAGAGTCGCAAGATCTCCGGATCGCGAGCCCCATCGCCCGAGCCTCCCGAATCCCCCTCCCGCCCAAAAGCAGCGAGCGCCGGCGCAAGTCCAAGCGCAGTAAGGATCTGACCAAATTGCCGCCGGCTGAGGTCCATGAAATCTCCTCCCACTAGCATTGAGATGAGCGAAAGACCGCATAGTTGCATTCGCAAATCAATCCGCGCATTCAAGGTCCTACAATATTTCCTGCCGTCATCCGTCTTCGAAATTAGATGGATCTGCCATGAGCGTGACTTCGATGATCGAGCAAGACCGCCAAATCTCCGAAGTCATTGCGGAACAACGGCCCCGGTTGCGCAACTTCATCCGCCGCCGCGTGCCGAATGAGTCCGACGTGGAAGATCTCCTGCAGGAAGTCTTCTACGAGCTTGTGCAAGCCCATCGTTTGCTGATGCCGATCGACTATGTGACCGGCTGGCTTTATCGAGTTGCGCGCAATCGCATCACCGACCTCTTCCGCAAAAAGAAGCCGGAGCCCTTCGGTGACACTGCACGGGAAGACGAAGAAGGAGAACTGCTTCAGATCGAAGACCTGTTGCCTTCGCCCGACGCTGGCCCTGAGGCGCTCTACCTTCGCAACATGCTTCTCGATGAGTTGAATCTTGCGCTCGCCGAGCTGCCGCGTGAGCAGCGCGAAGTTTTCGTCGCCCATGAACTCGACGGTCGCAGTTTCAAAGAGCTGTCGGCTGAGACTGGCCTGAGCATCAACACGCTGCTCTCGCGCAAACACTACGCGGTGCTTTATCTCCGCCGCCGCTTGCAGAGCATTCACGAAGAATTTAAGGGGAAATGAGGAACACAAATGGAAAACACATGGGTCAAGAGAAACAAATGGATCTTTTTTGTCGCCCCACTGGCCATCGCGGTTTTCATAGCGATCTTTGGCGAAGTGGTGATGTATCTGTGGAACTGGCTTTTACCGCCGCTCTTCGGTTGGCACCAGGTCACCTTCTGGCAAGCTCTCGGATTGCTCGTGCTTTGCCGCATCCTCTTCGGAGGTTTTGGCGGCAGTCATGGGAAGAATCGCCGCAACAAGACGAAGCAGCGGATGGACGAACGCTGGGAGCAGTTGACGCCGGAAGAGCGCGAGAGGCTCCGTCAGAGTTGGCGAGGCCCTTGCGGCGGCTTTGAACGGCCTGCCGGAGAATCCAAAGAACCGGCCTGACCCCCAACTCCGAATCCCCCAAATATCGCCGCCCGCAGCCTCAATCGGCCGCGGGCGGTAACGCGGCACCCACCGGCTCCACGCGCACCTTCCCAATCCGCCGCCCATCCATCTCCACCACAGTCAGCCGTCGCCCTTCGTAGACAATGCTTTCTCCCGGCTCCGGAATATGTCCCAGCCGCATCAGCAGGAAGCCCGCCAGCGTTTCCACCCCCCCATCGCGCGACAGCACCCATTGCATCTGCGTTTCCAGGTCGCGCAGGTTCACGCCGCCGTCCATCATCAGCACGCCGCTTGCTGTCGTCAAAACCGGCAAGCTCGGTGAGTCGAATTCGTCTTCCAGTTCTCCGGTAAGCTGCTCAATTGCATCCTCTGCCGTCACCAGTCCGACCGTCGAGCCATATTCATCCACCACGATGGCCATGTGGCGTCGCCGCTGCTGAAAGTCGCGAATCAGGTCCAGCACCGACTTGGTTTCAGGCACCACCATCACGTCGCGCATCACCTGTGAAAGCTTCAATTCGACAAAGGGTGTAGCTCCCGGCCGCGACGTAGACCGCACATACATCAGCCTCGATAGGTCTTTCGAATAGACCACGCCGACAATGTGCTCCGGGCCGCGCGTCTCATCGTAGACCGGCACCCGCGAGTGCTTTCTGTCGATAACCCGCGCGCTCGCATCTTCAACCAGCATGTTCGACGGCAACGAGAAGATCTTCTGGCGCGGAGTCATGATCTCGCGAATGGAGACATCATCCAGTTCCAGCGCGCGATGGATCAGCGTCTCCTGAAATTTGGGCAACAATCCCATGCGGCGCGCAGCCGTCGCAATCAGCTTCAGCTCCTCCGGCGAGTGCACTTGTGCGCGCTCGGTCATCGGAATATCGAACCCGCGCAGAATCACCGCAGCCGAGCTCTTCAGCAGTCTCACAGCAGGCCGCGCCACAGACATGAAGATCAGCATCGGCGGCGCGACAGCCACGGCAAGGGCCTCGGCCCGGCGCAGCGCCAAAGACTTGGGCACAAGCTCGCCCACCACCACATGAAAATACGTGATAAGCGCAAACCCGAGAACAACGGCCACGATATGCGCGTAGAGCAGCGCGTGCGGTTCCGTAAGCGGCAGCACATCGAACCAGCCCAGAACAACGTTGGCAGCCAGGGGTTCGCCAATCCAGCCAAGCGCCAGCGAGCACAGCGTCACGCCAAGCTGCACAGCGGGTAAAAAGTCATCCAGATCCCGCTGCAAACGGCGAACAGCGCGCGCCCCAGGAACGCCCGCGACCAGCAACTGCTCAATGCGCGTGTCGCGAATGGAAACCAGCGCGAACTCTGCGGCCACAAAAAAAGCGTTGGCCAGAATAAGCATGGCCACAGCGACAGATTGGAGCAACGGGAGACCGTGCATCTCGCTCTGGAGAATAGCATTAGCCAGCTTTTGACGTTCGACATTCAAATGCAGGTCGATCGGGCCGCGCGCTTCTGGAACCGCGGGGCTACACGATGCGTATGAGGCTTTGAGCAGGTAACGGCGGAGAGCCATGGCCGTCTGAGAAGATAGGGCTTCGCAATCAATTCCTTTTTGCGCCGCGGGAATTTGCGGCTTTTCTTAAAAAATCTGGGGAGGTTTCAGGTGGCTGCAGCAAGAAAAAGCAGAAAGTTCTGGATTTGGCTCAGTGCAGCCGGAGTGGTGGTCCTTGCCTTGGTTGGTTTTGGGTTAATGCGCCTCGCCAAGGGATCCACCATCGATCCCAATAGGCTGGCCAAAGTCACGCGAGGCGACGTCGCCAAGTCCGTGGTGGCCACCGGCCAGATTCAGCCCATCACCAAGGTCGAAGTCAAAAGCAAAGCCTCGGGCATTGTGGAAAAGCTCTTCGTCGACATCAACAACGTGGTAAAGAAGGGTCAGCCCCTGGCGCAACTCGATCAGCAAGAGGTTCAGGCGCAGGTGAATGCGGCACGTGCACAACTGGCCGCGGCGCAGGCCAACGTTGGCACCTTTGAGGCCAACATCGAACAGGACAAGGTGAACGCAGCCGCGCCCGATCTGCCCATGTACAAGGCCACCCTTGATCGCAACCTGGAAATGCAAAAGGAGGGCATCGTCAGCCGGCAGGTGTTGGACGATGCCAACAAGGACTACCTCGCCGCTCTCACCCGCCGAGACAGCTCCAAGGCTTTGATCGGAGTAGACACAGCCAAGCTCAAGCAGGCCAGGGCCCAGGTGCAACAGAGCCAGGCAAGCTTGGAGCAGCTTGAAGAGCAGCTCAGTTATACGACCATCATCGCGCCCATGGACGGCGTGATCCTCTCGCGCGACGTCGAAATGGGCGACGCCGTCAGCTCCATCCTGGTGCTCGGTTCAACGGCCACTCTCGTCATGACCGAGGGCGACGTCAACGAAGTCTATGTGCAAGGCAAAGTGGACGAGGCCGACATTGCCCACGTCTACATGGGCCAGCCGGCGCGCATTAAAGTGGAGAGCTTTCGCGACCGCGTATTCAACGGCAAAGTAACCAAAATCGCTCCCATGGGTGTACAGAAAGACAATGTAACCACCTTTGAAGTGCGTGTCTCCATCAACAACCCCGGTGGCGAGTTGAAGGCCCTCATGACCGCCAACGCTGAGATCCTTCTGGACGAGCACAAGGGCGTGCTGACTGTCCCGGAAAACGCCGTAATGTACGACAACCAGAAGAATGCTTCGGTCGAAATTCCCGACAAATCGCAGAAGGAAGGCAAGCGCAAAATTCCTGTAAAGGTGGGCCTTTCCAACGGCTCCGTGACCGAAGTTCTCAGTGGGCTCAAGGAAGGCGACCAAGTGGTCCTGCAACAGTAGCCTGTAGCCGTCTTTCCGCGGTATGCGACCGGCGGTAACTGTCCAGCGACGCACAGCGGTGTTCGAATCCGCACACCATCTGAGCGCCCAAACCGTCACGGCTGGTTCCTAACCGCCCGATTTTATTGGACTTTGTATAGCTCGGGCTTTGGCAGAAGAAATGCACCTGATTACTCGGCTGGTCCCTGACTACTGATCACTGGCAACCGTTCACCGACAACTGATCACTGACAACCGAATCGAGGCACACGATGAAGAAACTGATTCTGGCAACCGCGATGCTGGCGCTGGCAATTCCGGCTCTGGCTTCTGAAGCTACTTTCGAACGTACCCTCACCGTCAGCGGAAGAGTCGAGCTTGCGGTGGCGACGGGGTCGGGTGGTATCAAGCTTAGACGCGGCTCCGGCGACAAAATACACATCTACGGAAAAGTGCGTTCGAACTGGGGCGAGAATGACGAAAAGGTGCGTGAGATTGCGGCCAATCCCCCCATCGAGCAAACGGGCAACATCGTCCGCAT
>JBAWCO010000540.1:0-5101 GCA_049590315.1 Occallatibacter sp.
CGAGGATCTGGTGAAGGCCGGTGTCATCGACCCCACCAAGGTGACTCGTACGGCGTTGCAGAATGCCGCTTCGATTGCCGGACTGCTGTTGACGACCGAAGCACTGGTTGTCGAGCTTCCGGAGCCCAAGGCTGCTCCGGCTGGCGGCCACGGCGGCGGCGGTATGGAAGGCATGTACTAGGACTAGCCGTCCAGGCGTACGCGCCTTCGGCGCAAAACAAAGGAGCCCCCGAGGATAACTTGGGGGCTTTTTTGCGATTGCATTTGACATACCTAGGTATATTAGGTATTATACCTATACTGGAATAGAATTTCGAGGGATCGATGAGTATTACTACATCGGAATTGCGTCTTGCGGACCGTATCTGGCTTGCTGTTGCTGGTCTTCAACAGCAGTTTCCGTATGCGGCCTTCTCCAAATTTGAAATTCGGCAGGAACTCGGTAAAACGGAGCTCGGCAATGGAACAAACCCCGCTTCCGTCAATGCACACTTAAAGCAGCACCTCGTTGCCAATGTGCCGCCATCAACAGGCAAATACACAATGCTATTCGAGACCAAAGTAGGGTTCCTGCGCCTGTACCGCCCTGGCGACTTGATCGATCCGCAAAGACGTTCGGGACGAGGCTCTAAATACATGCCAAAACGAGAAGAAGTTCCACCAAATTATCATCATCTTCTCGACTGGTATGAGGAATGGTGTCGGCAACAGGGGGCACACAGCGCGGTAGATTGGGAGCACGATCCATTAATTCAGCTAATCGGCTCGGGCAAGCACATTTGGGCCGATGAACACGCTGATGAATACGTCAACCGGCTACGAGAAGAGCCCGCATGAAGCGAATTTTCTTTGATACGAATGTTTTCATCTACATGTTCGAAGGCCTGGAACCGAACAAGAGCCGAATGCTAGAAATTCGCAAGCGAACGTTGGAGCGTGGAGACAGGATCGTAACCTCAGCCATGACCCTCGGCGAAGTGCTGGTCAAGCCCACTAAACTTGGCCAGGTCTCATTGATCGAGCAATATGATCGCGCAATTCGATCAACAGCGGATGTGGTGAGCTTTGATGCTCAAGTAGCGTGGCGCTACGCCTCACTTCGTTCCACACACAACATCCGGAATGCGGATGCAATTCAGCTCGCGTGTGCAGCCCATTTTGGCGTGGACTTGTTCATCACTAACGACATGCAGTTGCACAAACTGAATGTGCCGGGAATCGGCTTCATCGCACCGCTCGACAAGGTCCCGCTGTAATGACAATCCCTCGGTTCGGCACTTAAATCCGCGCCGCGTAATACAAAAAGCCCCCAGCTTCGGCTGGGGGCTTTTTGCACACGAAATATTGCCATACAGATTATCGCTGCTCGACTGCCGATCAAGTTTTGCCTGGCCTGGGAAATCCGATTGCCCACAGGCCAAACCGAAAGACTACCTATCCTGCCATTGCGGTTTTTTCCGCGCGAATCATGGTCGGGCCGTTATTCGGTACTGCCTGCGGCCGCAAAGGACGCAGCCACCCGGCGGAAAGCCATGAATGAGGAACGGAGAATTCCGACCAACCGCAATCCAGGCATATCACGATATCCGGAGAAGGCGTCATGGGCGGATGGCTAAGAACGCGCGGGCGATCGCGATAAAGACGGATCTCCGCAGGGACAGTTGTCGTGGAACCAGATTGGCACTTCGGGCAAGCCATGGGACACACCTCTTGAACCAAGCAAATCAGGTAAGCAAGTACAGCCACTCAAAGGCAAGTAGTTGTCGCAATTGCGATTGAAAGTAATCTATCAGTAGATGGCTGTGAGGTAACGCACTTCAGTAACTAAATTCTTCAAACTTTAAATATTTGTTTTGATCCCATGGAAATGATTTTAAGTTTTTTGTCGCCTTTCTTGTCACCTTGCTACGCTTTCTTCATAAGTTTTCAGCGTTCGGCGCCCTTGACTATTCGAGCCAGAATCTTCACTTTGCAGGCAAGAAAGAGGGCCAGCATGTGGCCGGCCCTCCTTATGAGTGACTCAATCGACCTTAGAAAAGCAGGTGCAACGACATTTCTACAATGCGGCCGCTGCCGACGGTATTGGTAACCACACCCAACTTATTACTTGCCGCTCCGGGCACCGTGTAGAGTTCATAGGCGCAAGCCTGCGCGTTACCTTGGCAGCTGGCGTTGCCGTTCGGCGTGGTTACCGAGTTGCTTGCCGCGGGCTGAACCTGGGTGCCGTTTCCGTTTCCGTTGAGTTCGCTGAAGTTTGGATTCAAAGTGATGTTGTTCGTGGGAACGTCGAAGCTCGGTGTGTTTGTGACATTGAACACCTCAAACTGATAGCGGACGCCGTACCTTTCTTTGAACTTGAGCTCTTTCTGGAGAGTGATGTCGGCGCGCTTCTGAAACGCCTGGCGGAAGACATTGCGCTGGCCTGGAACAAAGCCAGTCTCATACACGTCGCAAAGCGGACCACCTCCCGGCCCAGCATTACCACCGGCGGTGGTGGTATCGCAGGGCGGCACTCCGTTCTCGCCTGGATTCAGCAGTGGAATCTCGAAATCATTGGCGTTGAGTGCCGGCTGATAGTTCGAGGTAATGCCCCCTTTACCGTTTGGCGTTCCATGCGTGTAAGCGCCAGACTTCCCGGTCTTCGCGGAACTTGGCGACACTCCAGGTTTAAGTGGAAGCACGGGATTAATCAACTCGACATTGGTGCCGAAATACTGGCCACCTACCGAGCCGGAGAAGTCGTAGATGCTGTACGGCTGCCCGCTCTCGAACACGGTGATGCCCAATAGAGACCAGTCGTTCGCTACATAGCTGAGCCAGTTGTGGCTCTTCACCAGCTTCGGAGACTGGAACATGTAGTTGAAGGTCACGTTGTTCGTCGAGTCGAAGTCTGCGTCGGCATAGGAGCTGCGCAAATTGTTCGGATTGTCTCCCGTGAAGAACAGGCCCACATCGCTCTGTTCGTCGAGGGTGTGCGACCAGGTATAGGATGCTCCAGCCTGGATGCCGTGTGTCAGGCGTTTCTCCAGGTGTGCCTGCAGCGCATCGTAGGCGGCGACGCCCGATGCCGTGAAGGACGTTGAGTTCGGATCGTAGCCCACATACGGCACGCGCAGATCGATGTTGCCGCCACTGAACGTGTTGTACGGCTCGTTCGCCATGGCGTACGGCGTGCCGGACTTTGTTGGTGGGTCGTTGGGATTGTTTGCATTACTCAGAACCTGAACACCGTAGGAATACTGCTCTCCGTGGCAAGCAGCGGTCGAGTTGCCCGGTGTGCAAAGCACTGGCTCGTTAAAAGGCAGCGGAATCACCCCGTGGCGGTCCCGGTTTCCGACGTAGCCAATGTCGATGGAAGTATCGGCCCGTGGCTGCCATTGAAAATCCAAAGTCCAGTTTTCCGCATAGGGTAGTTTGTTATTGACGTTGTAGTTGCCAATCACGGCCGGCACCGCTCCGCAGTTGAAGCCCGAGAGACCTATGTCGTTGTACACGTTGTAAGCCGAGCAGGTGCTCTTAGTGGAATTGACTGTCGGCAATGTGGCGGCAAAGGTCGCCGGGGTGGTTGGAGTGTTGAGGGAGGTAAACGGCTGACTCAGGCTGGGTCCATTCTCGTTTGTGTACGCCGCAAATGGAGCTTCTTCCGTCACGCCGAATGGGCCGCTGATGCCCTGCCCGGCCGGCGGCGACAGATACTGAAAATACTCGCCGCGATCGTAGTAGAGGCCGAACCCGGCGCGCCACACAATCCTATTGCTATTCGCCCTGGGCGCCCAGGCTATGCCGATACGGGGCGCAATGCCCCACTGGCGCCCCTTCAGCGTCGAATTGCTGATTCCCGGAGTACCGTACAGCTTGTTATTTCCGGCGACCACGAAGCCCGAATTAGTAACCTGGCTGTCCGTCGCCGCGAAGAGTGCTGGATCGAAGTTGAAGAGATCGCCGTTCTTTTCGCTGAACGGTCCGTCGTAGTCGTACCGAACGCCCGCAGTGATGCTGACATTCGGAAGCACTTGCCACTTGTCCATGGCATACGCGCCTACATCGCTCGACCTATAGTAGCGATTCGAGTTCCCTTGAAGGACCGTGCCGGAACGTAAAGCTCCTTGTAAGAACTTGGGAAACGTCTGCAGGGCGAGTTCCGCGTGGCCCTCGTCCAGGTTGCGAATATTCAGTTGATCGTAGCTGTAGTTGAAACCCACGCTGATGGTGTGTTTTCCGAGAGAGAAAATCGCATTCGATGAGGGTGAAATACGATTCTCAAAATATCCTGAGTCGACAAATGCCGAGTCAGGGCCGATTTTCGAAGTGAGGGAGTTTGAATTATTCTGTGCAAAATCCAGCAGTTGAATGCCGGGGAAGGCGTTGCCGAAAGGCAGGCTGATCCCGTCATCCGATGCGGTAAGCTGCGGCGCAAAGTTGCTATAGGACTTTTGCCGTGAAAAGCCCACTCGCTGTTCCCAGTTAATTCGATGGCCAATGTTCATCGAGTTATTCAGCGAGAAGACCTGGGCTCCCGAATCCTCGTTTTCCGGGAAGCCGTTCATATTACTGTTCGCGTAGGGGCTCACCGTCGGCATGTGCTGGTAATAGTATTTTGTCGACAGCCGATCTCCGGGCGAAAGCACATAATCCAAGGCTGCCACTGCCTGTTGGCCTGAAAACTTCGATGTGCCGACCAACGTGACGTCCGGTTGCTTGTTCGCCAACTCGGACTGCCCATTCGCATTTGCGGATGGAATCAGATATCCACCGCCGGGCAGCGTTTGCGCCAGCAATGCAACAGCGGATGGATTCCAGGTTGTGCTCGCAGGACAGGCCGCCGGAGCCTTGGTGGTTCCAGCGACGGTAGATTGCTCGTAACTTGCGCAGGCCGCCGCGATACCGGCAATGCTGCGATCGCTGGTAAGAGCGTACGGAACCTGAAACTGCGAAAGTGCGCCGAACTGATCCGTCGTATAAAGTTGCTGGAATCCAACAAAGAGAAATAGCTTGTCCTTCTTGATAGGAGCGCCCAACGTCCCGCCTGCGACCCACTTATGCAACTCCGGGTTCGCATCGATCGCCGGCAGAGTTCCAAGCCCTATGTCCTGCTTATAGA
>JBAWCO010000541.1:0-6931 GCA_049590315.1 Occallatibacter sp.
AGGATTTCGCAGCTGACTTTGCGCGGTTGTTGTAATTCGCGGTGAGAGCTCCGTTGTTGTATGTATTCGAAAACGCATAGGAAGAGGCCGAACTGCACATCATCAGTCCATCTTTATGCAGCAGTACGACATCGCCGGCTGTAACTATGTCTGTGTGGTCTGCGGTTGGTTTAGTCAGCTTGATTTGCGAGGTGAGCTTTGCCTGGATTGCCGCTCCGGCGTCTCCCGCCTGCGCTTCTATGCCAATCGCGAAAACCGCCGATACTGCGACAAATCCGAGAACACCAAGCCTCTTCACTAGAGCCATATGTCACGTCCAATAGATGATTTCTGGGATGATCGCTAGACGCCCCAAAAGGTAAATCAAGGTCTTGTGGAAGTCAAGTGAAAGATATGAAGTGCACACACGGGAGACTTACTAGATCAACACACTATTGAAACGAATGTTTCGAAGTTTTTCCGTTTTTTTAGTAATAGATTGGCAGTTACGAATTGAAATTACGCAGATAGAGCCAGAAGGAGGATACAGGTGATGTTGTCCTGGCCGCCACGCTGCTTGGCCAGATCGATCAGATTCGCACATGAAGAATCGAACGAAGACGCGCTAAGAACTGCGGCTATCTCGTCGGCGAGAATATAGCGCGTGAGACCGTCTGTGGCTAAGAGGACTGCGGTTCTTGGTTTTAAGTCTACTGAGAAGAAATCAGGCTGAACCTCCGCAGCCACACCCACCGCTCGAGTGATGATGGACTCCATACCGCGGAGGTCGGCGTTTTGTGCGTTCTCTATTGTGAGTGTGCCGTTGCGAATGAGTTCGTTGATATAGGAATGATCTACGGTAAGTTGCACGCACTGGCCGCCTTGAACAAGATAGGCGCGGCTATCACCTACGTTGCCGAGAATTAACTTGTCGCCGTCGAGCGCGGCAACCACGGCTGTGGTTCCCATTCCTTTATTCTCTGGGACTTGTCCGTTCTCCCAGACATCCAGATTGGCAGCATTGATGGCGATCAGAAGCCTGGTACTGATGGGGACGGCGGAAGAAGCAGTTTCCGCGAAACTATTCACGATCGCCGCCACAGCATGTGAACTTGCCACTTCGCCGCTTGCCATTCCCCCCATGCCGTCGCATACCACGTAAATGCCGAGAGACTCGTTGTAGCCGAAAGCGTCTTCGTTGTTGGTTCTCACGCAGCCTACATCGCTAAGAGCAGAGACTGAGATTCGAAGAGGCGCAGTCGCTCCCGGCGCGCCAGCCGCTTCGGTGTCCGCCTGCGGCGTCGACTCAGCCGAGGTACTTGCTCCCAAGTTAGAAGGCTCGTTGGTGAGTTCTTCGTTCATAATTCCACTTCAGCCATTTCGAGGAGAATCGTCTCTCCGGGTGATTTGTCTTACTCATTTCAAATTGCCGGTATCGGGGGTCTTCCGGCCATAGTCTCATGATTCGGTTGTAATTGCGGTGTCACAATTGCGGTACGAAAGTAGCCATGCGGTCTCTCGTGAATTGTCCTCAGTCAGATGTTTCTCCTCGCCGCTGAACGCGATTGAATTCGGTGCATGTCAGCGGGCCACGTTGGACACGCAATGGAATCCTTTCATGAACTCCGGATTGAGCAAAGGCGCGCCTGGGCCTGATGCGTCGAACAGCACGATTTCAGGCGCTTGATTGTTGAAGCTGAAAGAGAACTTCAAACGATTCGGAGAAACTTGCGGGGCAGAGAATCCGAGGTGAAAGACTGACCACGGACCGGTCATCACTGGTGCAGTGTTTTTCTGCGTGGCGAGCGTAATCTTGCTGGATGGTTGCGAAACCCAATGGAATGTCGCAGATTGTCCACCGGCGCTGATCTGCTTGCCATCGATGTTCAACACCGCTTCAGAAACGCCGGATGTTTTTACCTCGCTGAGCGTGAAGTCCAGCGAAGGCTGGTTTCCACCGCTGGGAAAGAGTGTGGAAGAGATTCGCTGTGAATTCGAAAGGAAGCTAAGAAACGCCGGGCCGATGTGCACCGTCGAACCGGGTGCGGGTACGTACTGAGTGCCCTGCTGAACTACCAGCGCTTTAAGAGACGAACCGAACTGCGCAAACGATCCTGTCCCTGGTGCGAAAACTTGGGCGACCTCTTCGGTGGAAGCTTCAGTGGTTGACTGCGGGTTGAAAGGAAACTTCGCAAGCACGGGTCCAATTTGCGCGCAGAATGCCTTGGCGCCTCCGCCGGCGGCGTTGGCCGGTGCCTGTGCGGCAAGATTTTTTGCTGACTCGATTGGCGCTTCAAGAAGAGTGAAGCTGGTCTTGTCTAGGCCAGCGGGATCTGGGACGAAGCCGTTGCGGAGGGTTTCTGTCGCTTGTTCAGCCATGAGTGCAGCCTGCACCACGGGCATAGCCGCAGTGGGATCGTTTGCGCTGGTGGGGTTCAGGGAGAGCGTCTTCACCGACCCTTCGAGACCTTGCAGCGACTGGATGTACGCCTGGTTTGTTTGCGCGATGACGCGATTGTCAGGATTCCCGGGCGGGACAACGGATTGCGGCGCCTGGAAAACGCTCGAAATCTCCGGCGCGGCAACCCCGGTGTTTGAGGAAATAAGTGAGAAGAGCTCCAGCATTGCGGAAGTGTTCGAGTCCAACGCGCCGAGCTTGTTGCCGGCGTCCGCAAAATTCTTGTAAGGAATGAACTGCGCCTTGGTCAGGTAATTCCGCCAGGTTTGGATGTAATCCGCAACATATTGCGCTTTCAACTGAACAGAGAGGGCTGCGCGATCGATCGGTGGTCCAGACGAAGGACCCAGGACCCATTCTTCTCCGCGGAAGTATGGATCGGGATGCAGGATCGCGTCTTGCATGAAGGCAAAGCCACCCTTGGTGAATGCGCCTTGCACTGGATAGTTGTCAAAGATGTACTGTGACGAGCCGGGAAATTTGTCGTTGAAGCTGAAGCCCGGAACCTTGTGGTTGGCTGCCGCAAGCATGCTTTGATAAACGTGCTGAAATCCCTGAAAGCCGTTGAGATAGAAGCGGGCATGGGCAATCACAACATCGTTCTTTCCACCTGCCGCATTGGCCATGCACGATGATGAGCCAGGGAGAAAATTCGCATAAAACTGGAACTGCGCCTGCGCGAGTTGAGACAGGTTGGCATCGGGCGTGCCATTGCCGGCCCATTCCGTCAGCAGCGCGGGAGGTAGAAAATCCACCGTATCCTGCGCCGTGTCCGGGTCAGGGTTCGAGGCCGTGATCAAGTAAGCTTTCAGCGGCCTGTAGGTTGCACCGTAGTCGGCATCAGGGGCTGGACTCACAGGCACAGCGCGCAGCTTGCCAAGAATGTTCTCCTGCGTTGGAGCCAGCAGAAGCGTGCGGAATTTGTTCGCGTAGGCCTGGCAGGCAACAGGGTAGAGAGCATCGCCTTTGTACAATCCCAACCTGGCCATCATGGGCGGCCCATCCTTGCGATAGCCCTCAAGTTCCGCCACTACGGCTCTGAGCTTGTCGAGCGATTCAAGATCGCCAACCGCAGCAAACGTTCCCGAAGAGACCGGAGAAACGGGCGCCGCGGCGGCTTTTGCCACGCGCTCTTCGAGCGCACGGTTCTTGAAAAACGAAATGGTAATCAGCGCGAGCAAGATCAGAATCAGCACGCTCGCGGTTGTGAGCAGCGCGCGCTTCAGGAAGCTAGTGCGGGTGCTTGCCCGGCTCGTCTCCAGAGCTGACTTGTCTGCGAGCAATATCTTCGAAAACAAGTGCGGAAGAAAAACCCACTGCGCGACTTTGCGTGTTCCGCCCCGCCGGGGTTGCGGAGCCTGTGGCTCCTGCTGCATGGATGCGAGAGAGAAGATGCGGGTCGCGCCCGCGTTGACCGGCGCCGCAGCCTGCGGTTGTGCCGGACCCACTTCCAAAACATCTTCCACCAGGTGGGCGCGCATGCCGGCGAAGAAGAACCCGCGTAGAAATGGGTTGACGCCGATCTGGCTCGGACGCGCAATCTCGGCAAGGAACGAAACAATGCCCGCACGCACCTTGCGCAGGTCGCGCGGAAATTCATAGGAGCGGGCCAGATCCTGGAGCTCGCCGCCGCGCGAAAGAATATCCAGACGGAACTCGGCCAGGGCGTACAGGAGCTGATCGAATCGAGCGCCGATCACCGCCGTAGCCTGCTCTGTATAGAGCCCGGAGCCGGATGAGAGCGATGACAGCAGAGAGCCGATGGGAAGCTTGACTTCCTCTTCCGAGAGCCGGCTCACGTACTCGGCAAACGGCGTGATGTTATCGAGCTTTGTGAACAACACATAAATAGGCAGCGAGATGCCAAGCGTCTGCGAGAGCTGGCGGAGACGCTCGTTGAGGCCTTGCGCCAGCGCGCGGATCTGCTCCGAAGTATTCGGAGCCAGGATGCGCTCAATGCTTACGCAAACCACCACCGACCGCGCTGGAAGCCGGCTGTCGCCGAAGACGGAACCAAGGCGGGCGGGGATGGTGGCTCTGACCAGCCTCAACCAGAGAGAGGCCTGCCGCAGCAGCGCGCCGCCGGCTTCAACGAGGACGTAGTTGCCGGCCAGCCATATGTTGGCAAGTTGAGTGGGAGCCACGAGCCCGTCCCGATAGACGTTTCCTGCGATCAACTCGGGGTCGAGACCGGACTGAAGCACCGTCTGCGTCTTGGCGGAGTTCTCATCTCCGATGACATAGATAAGGGGCAGCGCGGCCAGCGATTTTGCACCTGCTCGATTGGCCTGGCGAACCTTGGCATCCGCATCGCGAAGCAGCGTCGTCAGGTTGATCGCGTCAGGAGTGTCAGGCCCGTCTGATCCCGAAGAACCGCCGCTGGCTTTGTGCAGATACCAAACCACAAAAACAATGGCCAAGGCTCCCAGCAATCCCAGGATGACGCAGAACAGCACCAGCTTTGTGGTTTCGAAGTGCAAGGCAATTGCACCCACAATCACCAGGGCCATATAAAGAATGAAAACTAGTATCCCAATCAGTATGCGTTTCATACGGATAACTCCGCGAGGCTGGTCGCACGATAAAATGCGAGATTCGGCGTAGCCCGTTGAATGTTTTGAGAAATGGTCGGGATCGATTGTCCGAGAATGACCACGAATCCGGCGTAAGCAAGAATTGTCAGCACCGCGAGGATGATTGCAGCTATGGCCAAGCGGCCGACCCAGGGATCGCGCTTCGGCGCAGGTGGCGCGGCCGGCGCCTCTGCCGGACGAAAGAGCGCATATGTGCCGCGTATTCGAGTGATCTTGTCGCGAATCCGCTGCAGAACGGAATGAATCTCCGAGGCATCTCCAAAGGCGTAGCGTCCGCGATAGCCCAGCAGCAGGCAAAGCGCGTGCAACTCCAGCACGTCGGCAACCTCAGAAGATTCAGGGCGATTCAGCAGTTCGGTAACGTTGCGAAAAAACAGTTCGCCTGCGAAGTGTCCGCCGAACATCTCTTCCTGCAGCGGACGCCGCGCCCAATCGGCAAAGGTCGGATCCTTTGAATTCAGCACGCTTTCATCAAGGAATCCAATGATCGCGTAGATGGCCATCTTAGAGGCGTCATCGCTGTAACCCATCGCCGATGCATCTTTAACCGCGGCAGAAATCATCTTGCGCAATGTGGCGCGAAACGTCTCGGCGTTTTCGACACGCTGCACGAAGAAGCGGGTTCGCAGGATGACTGTGAAGACTTCCTGAAAGGCCAGCGCCAGATTACTGGTCTTCGTTTCTTGAGGAACGGAAGCTGGCGAAGCGGTCATTATGAAGCCTCCATGATGATGGTCAGGTCAAAGGTTGCGTCGCCCAGGTCGCCGGGGATATACACGCCAACTTGCTTGGTCTGGAGAATATGCTGCCAGCAAGCACCGCTAAGGGATACTGAGAAGTAATGCATGTCCGCCTGCGCGTGCAGCGCAGCAGGTGGTACCGGAACGTGCATCAATTCAAGACCGGGAAGCGCGCGCTGCACGAGTTTTGTAACTCCCTCGGCAGAGCAAACTTTCACGAGCTTTGGCGTCTGGCGCAGGATTACCGAATCGGTGGTCGACGAGCGGACGCCAAAGATCCATCGCGAACGCCGGAAGCATCGCTCGTCTTTAACGTCGGCTACATAGATATAACTATCGGCTTTGCGGAACTGCAGAGTGACGCTGTTCGATGGAGACACTACCTCGAGGTATCGCCGGATAAGCGCGTCCATCTCTTTGAAGGTCGAAGTCAGATCACGATGCCGGTATGAAGGAATCTCCTCTTGCGTCGATTCCAGAGCAAAGGTGCTGAGCGCTCCTGCCAGGCGGGCAAGATCCCGGTAGACATCCTCGGGATGGCTGCGACGATCCTGGAGATGATGGCGCAAGGCCGGCAAGGATGAACCGAGTGCGTGGAGAAACCAGTAATTGGCCACGTCCAGAGCGGATGTGCCAAGTTCAAAGCCACCGGAACCCTGCCGCTGATTGCGGGTAGACACGATCTTCTCTTCGATCGCCTGCGCAAGCCGGTGAAGCAGCAGAACCAGGCTCTCGCTCGCGCTGATCCTTAAGCAAGGTGGAATAAAGTTGGGGTCAGAAGCAAACCCTCCCTGGCCGTCGCGGAAGACACGAGCTATGGGAAAGGAAATCGCATCGGCGGCTAGCCGCGCCTCGCTCACAAGTGCTAGGTTCTTGCGCGCGAAGGAGATCGTAGACTCGCCCTGACCAACGGAATCGTCTCTGAGCGTACGCTGCACGGCGCTGTACCGAGCATTGGAACCACCGCCCTGGTCGCAGTCGAGCCCTTGATCCTGTCGCGGCGGAATCGCCAGATAGAGAATGATTTCACTGTCGATGGACGAGAACAGATCACTCAAATGAGCGGGATCAGGCACTGAGTCGCAATCGGGCAGATCGAAGATCAATCCGTCCGGAAGAATACCGGATGCGAAACTGAGAATCGCCAGACCGTTCCGCAT
>JBAWCO010000542.1:0-2157 GCA_049590315.1 Occallatibacter sp.
CCTTTATATAGCCGACACGGGCAACAATCGAGTGTTGAAAGAATCGCGCTCATCGGGAAGCTACACGGAAAGCATAGTGCCAACCAGCACCTTGAGCTATCCCGGGGCGGTCGCGGTGGATGGGAGCGGCAATGTCTATATTGCCGATACCTACAACAACCGAATGCTAATCGAGACGCTTTCGGCAGGCACCTATACCGAGAGCGCGTTGCCAACCAGCGCCTTGGCAAGTCCTTCTGGAGTCGCACTGGATGGGAGCGGCAATGTCTACGTCGCCGATTCTGGCAATAACCGCGTGTTGATGGAGACGCTTTCGGCGGGCAGCTATAGCGAGAGCACAATACCGACCAGCGCGCTGAATTATCCCTCTGGGGTTTCGGTGAGTGGAAACGGCAGCATCATTGTCGCCGACACCTACAATCAGCGGGTGTTGATGGAGACGCTTTCGGAGGGCAGTTCTATCGAGACCACGATACCAACCAGCACGCTGAATTATCCCTCTGGGATCGCGGTGGCCGGTAACGGCAACATCTATATCGCTGACAGCAGCAACAACCGTGTGCTGAAAGAGGACTTCGCGGACCTGCCGAGCCTGAGCTTTGCTGCGACCGCCCCCGGTTCGACGAGCAGCGACAGTCCGCAGACGGTCACTCTAGAGAACGTTGGCAATGCGGTACTGAATTTTCCGGTTCCGAGCAGCGGGAACAATCCGGAGATCGCAGCGAGCTTTACTCTGAGCAGCGGCGGGTTACCCCTCTGCCCGGTTGTAAGTGCCAGTTCTTCGACCGCGGGGACGCTCGCTGCCGGCCAGTCCTGCTTGTTGCTCATAGGCTTTATGCCGACATCGGCGGGTTACTTCAGTGGTTCGTTGGCAGTGACCGATAACGCGCTCAACGCCACCGCGACACAAAGCATTCAGCTGAGCGGAGTAGGTATCGGCAGTACCCAGCAGACCATCACCTTCGGAGCGATTCCGGCTCAGGCTGCCAATTCGACTCTCTCGCTGGCGGCGACGGCCAGTTCCGGTCTGCCGGTCGTCTTCACATCAACGACGCCTTCCATCTGTACGGTTTCGGGCTCGACCGATTCGCTGCTTGCCGCGGGGACCTGTGCCATCCAAGCCAATCAGGCGGGAAGTCCCGTATACGCGGCGGCGCCTACGGTCACCCAGAACTTCACGGTTAATCTGACGGCCCAGACGATTACCTTCGGTTCTATCCCTGTCCAGGCCATCAATTCCTCAGTTGGAGTTTCGTTGTCTGCCACGGCCAGCTCCGGGTTGCCGGTCAATTTCAGTTCGACTACTCCAGGCATCTGCACGGTCTCGACTTCGACGGCGACGCTGCTTGCTGCGGGAACCTGCACCATCCAGGCCAGCCAGCCGGGAGACGGTGTGGTGTATGCGTCGGCGCCTACTGTGACCCAGAGCTTCGCGGTTCAGTCCGCCAACCCAATGACGAGCACCAGCATCGGGGCAGTGAACATAGGAGGCACTAGCTCCACGGCGGCAATTTCTCTGACTTTCAACACGGGGGCTACGCTGGGCAGTGTGTCTGTGCTGACGCAGGGCGCAACCGGGCTTGACTTCACAAATGCGGGCGCGGGAACCTGTGTAGCGGCTACAAACTACGATACTGGAGCCAGTTGCACGGTGAATGTGACCTTCACGCCAACGGTGGCAGGAAGCCGCTTTGGCTCTGTGGTGCTTGTCGATGACGCGGGAAACGTGATTGCGACCAGTCACCTGCAGGGTACAGGCGTGGGGCCGCAGGTAAACTTCCTGCCGGGCGTCGAGAGCGCAGTGCCGGCCAGTGTCCTCAGTTACCCTTCCGGAGCCGTGGTGGATGGAGGCGGCAACGTCTACATCGCCGATACCGGCAACAACCGTGTGTTGAAGGAAACGCTTGCGGGAGGCACCTACACCGAGAGCACTGTGCCGACCAGCGCCTTGGCTTACCCTTCTGGAGTCGCGGTGGATGGAAGCGGCAACCTGTACATCGCCGATACCGGCAACAACCGGGTATTGGTGGAGACACACTCGACGAACAGCTATTCCGAAAGCACCGTGCCAACCAGTACCCTCAGTTACCCCTCCGCGGTTGCTGTGGATGGGAGCGGTAATGTGTACGTCGCCGACACCTACAATCAGCGGGTGTT
>JBAWCO010000543.1:0-7604 GCA_049590315.1 Occallatibacter sp.
GATTTGTCTTGCTTGGTTGGCAGAATGTTGATGGCCAGGCCTTGGACCAGGGGAGCGTTGGAACGAATGAAAGAACACACATCGCGGTTGGCGGGCGTCGTCAATATAGGTTCCTCTGCAACGGCAACAGGTCGCGGGGATAGTCAGTCGGCCTTCTCGTTTGGTAGCTTTCGGCTTGAGGCCGACGGTACCCTCCTGCGCGGAAACGCAGTGGTCCACTTACCTCCCAAAGAACTGGCCGCACTTCGTCTGCTGGCTGCGCATCCCAAACAGATTGTCACTCCTCAGCAACTGCGCCAGGCGTTGTGGGGCGACGTGCACGTGACGTCCGATAGTGTTCCCAAGTGCGTGTCCTCGTTGCGCGCCCGGCTGGAGCCTGATGCGTGCATCCAGACCGTCTATAAGCGCGGATATCGTTTCACTGCCGAAGTCCGGCATGACAATGCACCTCAAGCCCGCACAGTAACGCGGCTGGCCATCATGCCCTTCGTCTCCGGTTACACGGTGCCCCCGTATCTCGGCCCCACAATCTCTGAAGAACTCATCTCCCGGCTCACCTCGGCGCAGCCACGTGTCGCATCCATATTGGCCAGGGACTCCGTCTTCCACCTTGCCGACCAAGGTCATACGGCGCAGCAGGTTGGAGAAACGCTTAAGGCCGACCTGGTTCTGACAGGAACCCTCCGCAACCTGCCTTCGCATTTCCGTCTCCGGGCAGAAATGATTCGAGTAGAAGACGGCACCCAGCTATGGGTTGAAGACCTGCTCGTGCCGCAGAACCGTGTTGCTGGCTTGGAGTCGGAGCTCATTGAGCGGTTGGTATTTCGATTGAACGTCGAAGACGTCTCGATCTCAGCCTCCGCTGAACCGGACAATGTAAACGATGACAATCCGCATCGCCGCGAAGCCTATGAAGCCTACCAGCGCGCACGCTACGAGTGGAGTTCGCTGCAACGGCATCATATGCAGGACGGACAACACCTCCTCCTCAAGGCCACCGAACTGGATCCTTCCTTGATCGCCGCTAAGGTCGACTTGGCGCGCCTCTGCATCTCGCAAGCGGCTTTGGGATTCATATCCCCCGCAGCGGCCGCCAATGTGGTGCGCCGCACGGCCGATTCCATTCCTGACCTTCCCGTTCGCGCGCAAGCTATTCTGCCCTCTCTCGGCACCATCAGCTTCAATGTAGATCACGATTTGCCTTCCGCGCTTTGGGCCTTCTCTTCCTCAGCACATCTGCCTCACGATCCCTGGATCACGCGTCTAAGGGTGATGTTCGCGCTGAGCCGCCATCGAACTGCTGAAGCCATTTCGCTCCTGGAGTCCGCCCTTCAACTGGACCCCTATGCTCCCTGGCTCCACGCTCGCCTGGCCTGGGCTCTGCATCTGGACGAACAAGCTGCTGAGAGCGTCAAGCAGGTCCACCACGGACTCAGCCTCTTTGCTGATCACGTGGGGATGGCTCTTTACGGATCAATGATTCTTTCCTTCAATGGCGATTCAGCGCGAGGCGAGCAACTCGCACAGAGTCTGTCGGCCTCGCACCCCCACGTCGATCTGGTCTCAGCTCTTCACGCGTATACCCTCGCCTGCGCAGGCCGGAAAGGGGAAGCTCTTGGCATCCTTGAACGCCTGGAATGGCTTAGTCGCGAACGATTCGTCCTTAGCTCGTTCACTCCGGCCGTCTATGTCGCACTCGGTGAGTTCGACACAGCGATCTCTGAGTTGCATACGTCGGCCGACGCCCGCTGTCCTTGGTTCTTTCAGATGCTGGCCGATCCCCGCCTCAAGCCCCTGCATGGCCGCCCGGAATTCGAAGAAATGAGGGCCACCCTCACCCGTCTTGAAGCCGAGGCCAAGTGCGCTTAGCACCTTAACTGAAAATCGAAGATGCCGAAGGCGCAGGGGATTGCGGAGGGAGCAGGGAGCTTCAGCCCCCTGACAGAAGGCGGAGTTCACGCGGCCTTTAGGCCCGGTCTTTCGTTTTCAGCAAGACCAGCGCAACGCCAGAAAGTCAGCTTCAACCCAGCCGTTATCGCTTCTCCGTAACAGCCGCCTGCCGGATCACCGCATCGAACGCCGGCTTCGGATGGCCGTTGCGATCGAAGAGCAAAGGGTAATCCGTACGTCCCATCACCGGCCAGTCGTTGCGCCACGAATCTGAATCCGTCACGCCCCACAACGTCACACGGCTCATCACAGCGCGATGCTTCAGGTAGACGCCGAATAGATTCGCATACTGTCGCCCCAGTGCTTGCTGAACGTCATCCGGCAAACCGTTGGGGAAGGGATTGAGTTTGGGATCGGCCTTCACCTTCAGCGAGACGTCAGCGCTTCCTGGCGCAATCGACGGCAGTACATCAATGTCGAGTTCAGTAATCGCCACCTTCACGCCCAGCTTGGCAAACGCATCGATTGTCGCCTCTTCTACCGCGGCCGACGGCCAATCAAGACGGTCGTGTCCCTGAACGCCCACCACGGCAACCGAAATTCCCTTGGCCTGCAACTTCTTGATCAGAGCAACAGCGCCATCGCGTTTCGCCGGATATTCCAGATTGTAGTCGTTATAGTTCAGTTCCGCCTGCGGATCGGCCTCATGCGCATACTCGAATGCCTTTTCAATGTAGTCTTCTCCAATAATCTTCATCCATTTCGATTGCCGCAGCGTTCCATCTTCATTCAACGCTTCGTTCACCACGTCCCAGCTCTGAATACGCCCCTTGTAGCGCCCCACCACGGCAAAAATATGGTCGTGCATCCTCTTCAACAACGCTTCGCGCGTCAGCAGTTTGCCCTGCTCATCCTGGAAAACCCAATCCGGAACCTGCGCATGCCACACCAGGTTATGCCCGACGATAAACATATGGTGCTTCTCGCCGAACTCAACATATTTGTCGGTGAATTCGAAGTTATAGGTGTCCGGCTTGGGATGAACGCGTTCCCACTTCAGCACATTCTCCGGCGAGATGGAATCGAATTGCGTTGCGACGATTGCCGCTCCACGCGCGTCGGTCCCGGCGATTTGCGCCTCATTGATGGCAACACCCACATGGAACGAACCGCGATACGCGTCTTTCAACGTGGTCGGTGTCTGTGCATTCGCAGCCATCGTTGCGGCCAGCATTGCGGTAAGAAACACGAACTGCCTGTTCAACATTTTCTTGCTGCTCCTGAAGAATTGCCTGTCATAACGTTGCTAAGGGGGTCTCGCGGCCCCATGAAAGAAGCGGCCGCAACCAGTACTGCGTGCGGCCGAAGCGATCAGATCCGCTTACGAATCCTGAGACGAATACCCTTTCCGCCGCTCTGAGAGGTCGTGCGAAATCGTCATGTTCAGCTTCATGCTGATGCCGTAGAAGAGCAGGCAGGCCGCGGTGGCAAGAAATGCCGCACCGGACCAGACCGCGGCAATCATGGTGATGCCGTGCATTGCTGTTGCACTCTGTTGAAGGATCTCCGGTCCGCCGATTGTCTTTGACTGATAGTGATAGAACTCCAGGAGCGTTCCGTTGATCTTTCCGCCCAGAGCCAATCCGATCCACAGGGCAAAGACCACCGCTGCGGTCACTGTACCGGTGGCCCGGCGTCCCGTCTTCCATTCGCCGTAGTCGGCCACGTCCCCCATCATGGACCAGAGCACCGGGCCTGAGCAGCCGAAGGCGAATTGGCGCAGAACTTCGAGGGTAATGATTGGCACGGTGGCAGTCGCCGGGAACAACAGCAGCGCAATACAGAGGATGCCCGTCAGCAACATGCTCCAGAAGAAGAGCATTCGCTTGCCAATGCGCTTGGTAAGAGCCGTCGAGCAGGCCACTCCGATCAGCAGCGCAGTCAATCCGAAGCCGTTAAACCAACTGAAGATGATCGGATTGCCCGCGCAGTACTTAAAGTAGTCCAGCATGACGCTGTTGCGGATCATCAGGCCGATAAAGTAGAAGGTCGTTGCCAGGAAGAGCGCGATCCACGGACCGTTTTCTATCAGATTGCCCAGATCTCGCAAGACTGAGGATTCCTGTTTCGGATCAGGCTGAATACGCTCTTTGGAAACGGAAAAAGCGATAAGGAACATCACCACGCTGGCAGCCAGGAAGATCCCCATCGTCAACTGATAGCCGCGGGCGTTGTTGCCCTGGCCCAAGTAAAGGACCATGGGAACAGCCAGACTCTGCACGATAAAGCCCGCGCCGTTGGCGAAGAGCTGGCGGTAGGTCGCAATGCTGTTGCGTTCGTTCGGATCATCGGTCATCACGCCGGTCAACGACGCGTAGGGCACGTTGTTCATCGTGTAGATGAGGCGAAGCAGCAGATAAGTGACCCAGGCATAGATGAGCTTTGCCGGGGCGCTCATATCGGGCGTGGTGAAGGTGAGAATGCCGATGACGCCAAATGGCACGGCCGTCCACAAGAGCCAGGGACGAAATCTCCCCCAACGAGTGTTGGTGTGGTCGGCGATGACGCCCATCACCGGATTGAGAAAGGCCATCCCCAGACCGACGTAAAGAAACATATCTCCCGCTTGTCGCGGCTTCAACCCAAACGTGTCAATGTAAAAGCTCAGTTGCAGAGCTATCATCGCCTGGAAGACGAAGTTGGCAGCCATATCGCCCAGGCCGTAGCCGAATTTTTCTGAAAATGCCAGACCCTTGCTGTCGCCGCTCATTTAGTTCCTTCTCTCTTTCCGTCTCTGCCGGCGAGAAACACTTCCTGTCTCATTCGACTCGCCACAGCCCGCCGCCCGTTGGTGCCGACTCATCTCCGATACCCAACAAAGGAATCTGCGCCAGCGCGCCAACTGCCGGAGCTGTCTTCCAACGCAACCGCTGCGAGTCAGAGATTCGAGTCACACAACTATATCGCTTTACTACTGGATTTGGCGACAACAAAACATACTCCGTGAGGGTATAATTCGCAGCGAGGAATCACCATGACTAAACGTGCACCGCTCTCCTGCAGCCTGGGGTTCAATGCCCAGCATTCGCCAAT
Source organism: Occallatibacter sp. (assembly GCA_049590315.1). Lineage (GTDB taxonomy): Bacteria > Acidobacteriota > Terriglobia > Terriglobales > Acidobacteriaceae > Telmatobacter. Next base: position 4,984 of record JBAWCO010000543.1, read on the forward strand.
GGGCGCATTTATGAGCTTCACCTGCGGCAACTTCGGCACCCGCGGCGGCATCGGCCTCCAGATCGGGCAGCCCGGTGATCAGGAGGTCTTTATCGGCTTCAAAGATGGTGATCGCTATTCCGACGCAACGTTGAAGTGCCTCCCTTTCTATACCGCAGCGGTCAACCGCGCCTCCGACGCGTTCCTCGTCGAGCAGGCCGGCCCCGCGGAACAGAACGTCAAGCCCGACGCCGTGCCGTTCAAGGACAGCGAGTTATCACGCTCCTACGGCTGGGCCAGCGACGAATGGGCTGCACAGGGTCTGACCTTTTCGGTCTATTCCCCCTTCGGCCCGATCCCCGATCCCGCTGTTGCGACCAAGGAGCAAATGCGCGAGGGGCTATTGCCCGCCATCATCGCCCGCCTCGAACTGGACAACACCGCAGGCGTCACGACCAAAACCGCGATGTTCGCGCTCAATCACGCGCGTCCCGGCAGCCGCATCATCACTGACGATCTGGGCACCAGCCGCCTGGCCTTCGCCTTCCGCCGCGAGGCTGGCGGCGCAGCCGAGCTCCGTGATTTCACCACCTCCGCAGATGGCGCCCAGATCGAAGCTCAGCCCTTCGTCTTCATGCGCTGGTCCGCCAGTGATGGCGTCCGTGAACGCTACAACCCAGTTCACCTGCTCGGTTCCTGCCCCGGATTCGGTTTCGAAGTTCCTGCCGGAAAAAAATACGGAATCACCATCGCGCTTGGTTCTTATCTCGAAGGCTTCCAGACCAACGGGCTCGACGCCCGCTATCTCTACACGCGCTACTTCGACAGCCTCGCGGACGTACTAAAAACTGCCCTCGATAGCTCCTCCAAAATCATCGCCGCCACAAAAGCTCTCGACAGCAAGCTGGACCAGGCCGCTCTATCCGCCGACCAGCGCTTCCTCATCGCGCACGCCTCCCACAGCTACTACGGCAGCACGCAGTTGCTAGAAATTGACAACCAGCCTTTCTGGGTCGTCAATGAGGGCGAGTACTGCATGATGAATACTCTCGACCTCTCCGTCGACCATGTCTTCTGGGAACTCGACCACAATCCGTGGCTGGTCCGCAACCTCCTCGATAACTTTGTTCGCCTCTACAGTTACAACGACGAAGTGAAGGTCTACAAGTCGGAGTTCGCCCCTGCGACCGAGACCATGCAGTTAGATCCTTCGCAAACTCCGCCGCCCCCCGACGAGGCTCAGCTCAACCGCCCTTACGACACCAAACCCGGCGGCATCAGTTTCTGTCACGACATGGGCGCGCACAACAATTTTTCGCCCAAAGGCCGCAGCAGTTATGAGTTGGCCAATCTGACCGGCTGCTTCAGCTACATGACGGTAGAGCAGCTCTGCAACTGGGTTCTGACCGCAGGCTGTTACGTCGCCAAGACCCGCGACATCAACTGGCTCAAGACCAACAAATCCGTGGTCGATGCTTGCCTCAGCAGCATGATCAACCGCGGTGGCGACGTCGGATTCGCGCAATTCGACTCGACGCGCTGTGCCGGCGGCCAGGAGATCACAACTTATGACTCGCTCGATCACTCCCTCGCGCAAACCCGCAACAACATCTACATTGCCGTCAAGAGCTGGGGAACCTACAAGTCTCTCGCGCTGATGTTCCGCGAACTCAATGACGCCCCCAGCCAGGCCCGCTGCGAAGAGCTGGCCGCCAAAGTTGCTTCGGTAGTTTGCGATCAGGCTGTCGACGGCGTGCTTCCGGCCATCTTCGAAAAATCCAACCCCGGCTATTCCTCACGCATTCTGCCCGCAGTCGAGGGATGCGTCTACCCCCTCTACTTCGTCAACACCGGCTTCGCGGGCTGCACGCTGGAGCAGGTCTACGCAACTCCGTCTGAAAAACGCATGTTTGAAGTCCTGAAAGAGCACACGCGCAATCTGCTGCTCGACCCCGAGCGCCGCAATCTCTTCGCCGATGGCGGCATCAAGCTCTCCTCCACCAGCAACAATTCGTGGATGAGTAAGATCTCCATCTTCATGCACGTCACCCGCAAGGTCTTCCATCTCGATGCAGATCCCAAGGTGGCCGATGTCTTCCGCCAGGCAGATGCCGCACACGTTAAATGGCAGGTCGATGGCAGTTCCTATTGGGCCTGCTGCGACCAAATCGTTTCCGGCGAAGGAAAGGCCAGCCGCTACTATCCCCGCATCATCACCAGCGCGCTCTGGATGAGCTAAGGACTCTCTGACTGATCGCGATTTTTATTTCCGGAGGGCGTAGGGGACTTCAGGCCCCTGAATGTTCGCGAGTCTTTTGCAGACTTTACAGGCTGCAGAAAAACTCGCTTCAGTCATGCTTTGTAACAAGGGCACGGCTTCAGCCGGGCCCCAAAGGCCAGCAAAATGAGCCGGGTTTCAACCCCTGCAAAACCTCCTCGATCTCGATCCAATACTCGGGAGGCCGTCCGCAGCCTGCTTAGCCCGGGTCCCCTTCCTTGGAAGGCTCGAATCCTTGTACCCGTTTGGCAAGATATAGCGGTTCTCCAATCGCCGCAGAGGGGAATCGATGCAGCAAAGTGGCTTTTGCCTTAAGTAAAAGCCACCTCGAATATAGTTCGCGATTCGACGCGAATTGGAGAAC
>JBAWCO010000544.1:0-2330 GCA_049590315.1 Occallatibacter sp.
GTCAAGGCGTACCTGGTTCGGACACAACCGGTGGCGACGAACGCCTACGCCAAGGCGGCTATTGCGGTTGGAATTCAGCTCGCCGCCGCTGTCCAGGTGGCCTCGGCCTGGGGGGTGACTGCCGCACAGTCGGAGTTCGCGACCACGCAAGCTGCCGAGTCTCAGGTCGCGAGTCAACTGAAGACGCTGCCCCCCATTAGCTAGCGCAAAGGTTCCAGGAACGCCCCGGCCGGGAACAGGGGCTTACCACCAGGACGGGTGGAGGGAAGGGCGGTTCGGTGGCAAGCCCTCTCGGTTTCTTGCGAGCAGCCAGGAGGGATTTGTTGATGAATGAAGCCGAGAGACAGAAGTGGGAGGATCACATCTGCCGGATTCTCTTTGGAGAACAGGAGCTGTATGCCGGAGATCAGCAACGTATGGGCGGTCCTGGGTCTGGCACTGGTGCTGATGCATCAGATGGCAGGGCAATACCTCCGCGATCGCCAGCACAAGAGCAACACGACAGAGCTTGAGGGCATCCGCGCCGAGCTGGTCGAGTGCAAGGCGCGCTGGCATGCGGTTAGCGATCAGGTGTCGAAGCTCGAGGTGGCCTTCAGCTTTTTCACAAAATCCATAGCCCGGGTTGATCCGGGGAAGTAAGCGCTTGTCGTCGCGGGTCGGGGAACACGCGACGACTCCCCCGGGATTGTTTCCCGGGGGCATTTCTACATGAGGAGGTGCGTTGTGTTCAAAGTGGGCGATTCGGTGGTTGTGCAGGGTCTTCCCGGCACGGTGCTCCAGGTGGTGACGGTTGGCCAAACGACCACCTATCTCGTGCAACTCCTGTCCGTCCAGGCCCGCTGGGTCAACGCGACCCAGCTCAGCCAGGCCCCGGCCGGCACGCCCGCCGAACCGTGTATTGTGGGCGCAATCGCTGGCACGATTCAGCAGACTGTGGGCACTGGCCCCTATCCGCTCTATCTGGTGTTGCTCCAGCAGCCCCAGGTCGCCTGGGTCTTGCCCGCACAAATCAATCTGCCCCTGCCGACTGTCCAGCCGACAGTCAATCCCGCTGCTCGCCCTGCATGAAAGGAGGTGATCCTTGTCTGACAGTGTCCCCCTGACCACTGGTGAGATAGACCCGGCGTGGTATCCCCCTGAACCAGAGCAGTTCGAGGGGGAGTGGACTGACGGATTGCCGTCGATTCATACCTTCGCTGACCTCATGTATACCCCGACCGCGTCAGAGCGGAAAACGCCCGATGGGGGACAGTGTCCTGTGATCGAGTTCTACTGCCTGCGCTGCAAGCGCAGGCTCTTAGCAACGCCGGCGCAAGCGATTGGCCCGCCGGGCAAACCCGTTCCTCTCTGCTATCACTGCTTAAAGGATGGATTCAACTGTGTTCTTCAGCAGAGGGGGTTTTCATCTGGCCCATTGGCAATCAACGTGTAAGAAGGAGAAGCAATGAATCTGGCTTTGGTAAAAACCACCTACTGGTGGAACAAGATGCTGGGGGCTATGACCGGCTCCAGTTCGTTCGCGAGCGGCCCGCTCGCTGCAAGCAAAATCGGTCTGGGTACCGCGATAATCACCCCGGGAGCTGCCACCACGTACGCGCAGCTGACAGAGGCTACCTTCGTTGGCTACCTGGAGTCGGCAGCCATTGTCTGGACGTCGCTCACGAACGAACTGGACGGATCGCAGTCGGCTTACGCGCCGTCCCATCTGTTTTTGTGTACCGGCGCATCGACTACCCCGGCGGTCGCCAATGCGTTCGTCACGGACGGTGTCGGGACTGCCAGCGTCGGTAACGCCAGTACGGGGATCTTTGGCAGCGTCAAGATCGCCCCGACCATCAACATCCAGAATCCTGGCGATGGCCTCATGGCGCTGGTCCAGTGGAACGAGGGCGTGGTTTCGTTGAACAGCAACATCGACGTGCAGTCGTGACCTGGCGGGTCTGGGGTCGTTCTCCAGGCCCATGATTGAATCGAGGCGGAAACAAGGGCCGACGATTGGCCTGAACCCCGCCAAAACCTTTCCTGCTGGAAACCTCTTGCAGGAATATGGAGAAACGAATGGGAGTGCTTGCAAACATCAAATGCACGATGGAATTCGTGTATGGGACAACCGGATGGTCCGAATCCCACTTTTACGTCGGCACCGCGCTGGGGTACACCCAGCCCGTGTACACCGATTTCCTGGCTTTGTGCCAGGCCCGCGCTCAGTGCCTTGATCCCGTGAACGCGACGTTCGCGCTTGGGAAGATGTCTGCGGACAACATAACCAGGGATGTCATTTACATCAAGAGGGCAGATTTGCCGACGAACAACGGCGGAGCTGGGTACGC
>JBAWCO010000545.1:0-2991 GCA_049590315.1 Occallatibacter sp.
CCTGGAGACTCTGTGTTCCTCAAACAAGGCTTCGCAATTCTGATCGGCGGCATCCTGTTCGCCGGCATCGTTCATGCTCAGCAGCCCGCGGCCATTCCGGAGATCCCTGGCTTACCGCAGGCCGCCCGCACAGCCGCGGCTTCTATTGATCCGGAGAAGATTCGCGCGCACGTGCGGTTTCTCTCGCTCGATTTGCTGGAGGGGCGAGGTCCCGGTACGCACGGCGCTGAGTTGGCTGCCGAGTACATCGCCACGCAGTTTGCGCTGGCCGGTGTGGAACCGGCGGGCGACAACGGCACTTACTTCCAGCGCGTGCCGCTGTTTGCTGTACACACCATGGAGGAGAAAACAAAGTTCTCTTTTGTGCCAGGAACGGGTGCGCCTGGCGATCTGGCTTATGGAACCGAGATCGTGTCGAAAGACCAGACCGGACAGGCGACGGCGGATCTCGACGCGCCGATTGTATTTGTGGGCTATGGAATCCACGCGCCGGAGTACAACTGGGACGACTTTGCTGGACCAGACGGCAAGGAAATCGACCTTCACGGCAAGGTCGCTCTGGTCATCGTCAACGAGCCGCCTTCGGACGATGAGAAGTTTTTCAAGGGCAAAGCGCTGACCTACTACGGCCGCTGGACCTACAAATACGAAGAGGCCGCGCGGCGCGGGGCCGTGGGCGTGCTCATCATCCATCGGAGAGATTTGGCGAGCTACGGCTGGGAAGTGGTCCGCAACTCGCAAGCCATCGAGAAGAGCTATCTCCAAGGCGACCCCGACGCCACTCTGCGTGCCGCTGCATGGATTCAGCACGACGTTGCGCAGCACTTGTTTACCCTGGCGGGTCTGGGTGACCTGGATCAGGCGATAGTTCAGGCCGGAAAACCTGGCGCATTTCACCCCGTCGAGCTTTCGGTGCGGCTCCGTGGACATGTTGAAAGCCGTGTACGCCGCTACGTCAGTTCGAACGTGGTGGGCCGCGTAGCCGGAGCCAGCAGCGCAAACCAGGCCGTGCTTTATACCGCGCACTACGACCATCTCGGCATCGACCCCGATGCGAAGGGCGACAACATCTACAATGGCGCCGCCGACAACGGAACCGGCTGCGGCATCCTGCTTGAAATGGCGCGCGCCTTCGCGCAGTCGCCGGTACGGCCGCCGCACGCCGTCTATTTTTCCGCGGTTACAGCCGAAGAACAAGGGCTGCTGGGTTCTCAGTTTCTCGGCATGCACCCGCCCGTGCCCGCTTCGCAGATTGCCCTCGACTTGAACTACGACATGCTGCTCCCCATCGGCATTCCTCGCTCGGTAAGCCTGAATGGAGCACAGCGCATCGACTTCTGGCCGACAGTGCAGACGGTCGCCAATCTCTTTGACCTCGCGCTATTGCCCGATCCAACTCCAGCCGCCGGACACTACTACCGCTCCGACCATTTCTCTCTGGCCAGGGTGGGCATTCCCGCTTTTTCGGTCGACCAGGGGGAACTGTTTGAGGGCCACACTCCAGAATGGGGCCACCAGCAAGCCGAGGATTACGTTGCTCACCACTATCACCAGCCATCTGACGAGTACCAGGCGGATTGGGACTTCCACGGCAACGCCAAGATGGCGCGGTTCGGCTTTGTGCTGGGGTGGCTTGCCAGCGATCAGCCCAAGCCAGTTCAATGGCTCCCTGGCGACGAGTTTGAAGCCGCTCGTAAAGCGAGCCAAAGCAAGTAGCAGTCGATGAATTTCTATATCCAGTGCGGGGCCTGAGTTTTCCGCTGGATACAGAGGAATGCTGCCAAATGCATCCGTTCGACCACACTATCTGCCGGTTGGCTGCGGAACGCAGAGGCTACAGTCGCCTCAATGCTGTTTACGATGAGTAATTTCCGAGCGGCGGACCATACAACCAGAACTGAGTATGAGCGCCCTCCCAATTCTTGAGGCGGGAGCCCCATGCGCTATTATGGGCCAAACCCAAACTACGTGTGGGGGCGGTTGGATGGATCGCGCGCATTCCATGGTGTTTTGCCTCCTCGGAGCTGCCGCGGCGGCCGCCGTCTTTCTCCCACTCGGCGCCAAGCGCAGAGCGTGGATTCCACCTCTTGGCTGGTGGCTTTTCCTTATCGCGGGCTCAGTAATTTGGTTTTATGGCGAGTCCCACTCTACTGTGCCGTCGTTCGCGCCGCATATTACCGCGGTTGGCAAGGCTTATGGCCATTTTGTGCGGCAGCGCGGCAGGGACACTTCCTACGGTTTTCAATTCGTGCCAGAGGGCGGCGGTCCCATCACCCTTGAAACCGAAATCAGTCTCCCAAAGTGGGATGTTCCCGCAATTTTCAACGGACAAACCTTTCGCGTTGTCTACCTCGACGACGCCAATAGAACACTGAAAAACGAAGCCATCGACATTACCATCCTCTCCGGCAGGAATACGGGCTTCCATGACTCTTTGGACGCTCGGCCAGCCGGGAAATGGCTTGCAATTCCAATTGGCTTTGCGCTGGTAATCTTTGGAATCAGCGGCCTTCGCAGCATGAAGCGCGACGCCATTGCTGCGGCATCGGACGACAATGCGCCCTCGATCTGAAAAGTTCTATGCATGCGGACGTATTACCTGCAACTCGGAAATTACTGGTTAATCAACATAGCTGCCCGCTCACGAGATCCAGTCGCAGCATTTCCTGTGCACTTTCTCTGACGCAAACGCCCTGTACTTCACGTTTATCGTTTCCAGATGACGTTCCGCTGGCAGAAGAGCATAATTTCGCCTGCAACGTTATCCGCACGGAAGGAGAGCGCACGATGCCTGCCATAGACTGGAAAGCCGCTATTCGCTATGCCCAACTGGTCACAATAGCCTATAGCGTGGAGCCAAATGCCCCGTACTCCCAGGCTGCGATTACCGCGATTAGTCAGGCGGGTTACAAGTTCATTGACGCTATTTACGGAAACGAACTGGCTACCGACGTCTCGCCGCATACAGGTGACACCGTTACCTACGGTTAT
>JBAWCO010000546.1:0-21216 GCA_049590315.1 Occallatibacter sp.
GTTCAAAGATGGGGCCTAGTGCGCGGTGGCGGACAGGGATCGGACACAGATTTGGCATACAGCCATTGTGCATTGACGGAGGGTAATTCTCTGCGGGGGCGGAAGATGTTAGCCGTTCGGTACTTCCGGTTTGCCGGTGACACACCCGAAATAGAATCGATGGTCCATCGATTGTTCGGTTGCACACCGATTGCGGTCAAGGGTAGATCGCATGGCCGAGCAATGCATCCACCACAAAGACAAAATATTGGGCCGATTCCAGTTGCTCAAGGCTATAGGTGCCTTCAAGCGCACCCGGTTCCACCTCCCGATATCGCGCACGCATCTCTCTTGCTCCAGACTCCTGTTCACTGAACATATTCTTCTGGATGGCGGCGAGGCTATTCTCTTTTCCTGACAGGTAGGTGATGGTTGCGATGCTCGACCTGTCGGGATCGAAGCTGAAGGTCACACCAATCGCACCATCGTCATGCTCTGTTCCTGGTATCTGGGCAAATTGCGTAGTCGGGTCCGACGACGACGCACCCTTGCGGTAGTGCCGAACCGCCCAGAACTCCGCGTGGGTATCCACGTGCTTCCATTCCGGAAGCGTATCCGGCAATGCTCTTTCGCCATGCTTCCCATTGATTCTTGCGAGGATTTCTCTCAGATACTCTCGATCAGTCGCAACGACGGCGATGTTTGGTTTTGGGAATGCGACATAAGTAGTCCAAAGATCTTCCTCACTCTTTTCCTGAAAAACGCCTACTTTGCATCCTTCAATCTGCTCCACGCGCACGATTCTTTTTGCGGAATTCTTCCAAAACGAATTCGCGCGAGCGGTTACATCTCCCGCAAAAACAGCGACAGCACTGCCTTGAAATCTCATCATCCCCAAGCCAGTGGGAGGCCGGAAGTTTCGCGAGCCTTCGATCGATGCAACAATCGGCTCTTCTTTGAAGTCCTCGGTCAAGGGCAAGAGAAGCGAAAGCGAGTTCTGCTTGAATGTGTCCATGACTTCATGGGCAGATTTTTCGATGGACATCGTCCCGTTTGAATCCTTGCTCATTTTCGGCATCAAGAGAGGCCCGATTGCAGCATTGACGGACTCCGTATCTTTGGGGAGCCACGAAAGAATTTGCCCGATTTGTGGCGAAGGCGGAGAGGGGGCTTTCAGCAAATCGGCCGATTTCAATCGCTGCGGAGGAGGATTGGCTTTTGCCCGCTGGCCGCTATTGTCTGTACAAGGGATCGCGGTCGCCGTATCGGGCAATCGATAGATTTGGACCTTCTCTCTCGATTTCAAAGCCAGAAGTGCGCCACCGGGCGAGAGCGCCAATCCTCCCCAGCCAAAACGAGTATCTCCGTAGGAGCCGTAAAAATAGTCGTTGCCGTTCCTGTTACTGGGCTCGACACTCAGTTTCAGGAGTGGAGTTGCTGAGTTCACGTCGAAAACCCTGGCAGCAAGTTGGTCCGGCTGATTATTTCTTCCCAGCCCCCAGCGATGTGTAGATACCGCAAATCGTTGCCCGTTTGCCGACGCAACCACTGGACCGTCCAGTTGCTCCAAGCCCAGATCGAATTGCTGGCATATCTTTCCCTCGGTTGAAACGGTGAGGAGCCTGTCCCCCCCGCCACACACCATGCCCGCTAGCTCCGCTTTGCTGACGAATCTCCACGTACCGCCGCAGAGCTCCCCTTTGCTAGCTAGCAGTATCTTGGGGGCCGAGTCCGGAGTTCGGAGATAGAGCGAAGACTTGCCAGAAATCGGCTTCTCCAATTGAACCCATGCCGCCTCATCGTTCCAAACGGCGTCGATCTGATACGGCGGGTCACTTGGGGGCTCGTTCCAGGACTTGAGTATGGAAAAGTCTGCTGTGTCCAGCAGTTCGTATCCGGGGATCCATTTCCCGTTCACCTGACTTCCCGTGACCAGCAAAAGCGATTCCCCGGAAGGACTTACGATCGGGGACCAATCCGAAGGATCATCCATATGAGCAAGAAGTTTGAATTCGGGCGAATAGAGGCTCAAGGTATTTCCGATACCGACAAGAAAGCGTCCGTTGGTCGTCGGAAAGAAGAATGATGGCGGCACCTCGCTGGGGTCAGCCGGTAGGGGCCAATCCATCCTCTTGATAAGTTCTCCATTCTTTGTATTCAGAAAGACTGCGATCAGACGAAACGGATCTGAGATCGAGGCCTCGTGGCGGTTTTGAGGTATGGCGGGCGCTATGTCTCGGACCACGAAGTATGCAACCACCACGTTGGGTGAGGTGAACGCCACGCCTTGCTGGTACGCCCACGATGCAGAGGATTGCACGTGCTCCAAGCCGGCTGGTGGTCTTCCCTGATATCCGTACTTCGATAGATCGACCTCCCAAAGCGGCTTTGGGGACTGTGCCTGCCCCCAAAAAGCAAAGAGAACCGAAGTAAATATAAATAGAGCAAGGAGATTTCGGATCACACTACCTCCCACGATGAAGCTTTGGATGGGATTCTACTCTCGACACCGCTCAAAGCCGATTACAGCGTTGAATGGTTCTGAGATCGCTGGGTTATCCGATCCGAGTCCATTCTGGATTAGTGCTCTGGGCTGAGGCGATCATTCAGACGAGCCGGCAATCAAAGCGTGAGTTCTGGAAGAATTGTCGGTGATCCGGAAGTTACTCCCAGATTGGGGATCCGACACGGGATGGTCTTTTGCGGTTTCAGAGTTCGGGGTCGGATGAATAGACTATCCGCATGACCAAGCGTATCGGGATTCATCTGGGCACGGCGGGGGGCGCATCCAACGCAGTCGAGCGCGCGCGAGAGATTGGCGCCAACACCTTTCAGTTTTTTTCGTCGAGCCCGCGGATGTGGCGCGCCCCGAAAGTCGATCCCAAGCAGGCTGCGCGCATGAAAGAGTTGCGGGCAAAGCTCGATGTGGGTCCGTTGGTGATTCATACCAGCTACCTGGTCAACGTCTGCAGCCAGTCTGACGAGGTGCGCCAGAAGAGCATTGAAGCCTTTCGCGGCGAAATCGAGCGTGCGCTCACCTTTGGCGCCGAGTACCTGGTGCTGCATCCGGGCTCCTGGAAGGGCCTCACGCGCGACGAAGGCCTCAAACTGGCTGCCGACTCCATCACCCGCGCCATCGACGGATTACCGTGGCAGGGGACTGGCTTCCACATCCTCATTGAAAACACGGCCGGTGCCGAGTTTTCATTAGGCGGCAGCTTTGAGCAGGTGGCTGAGCTTGTGACGCGGCTCAAGGCCTGCGCGCCCGTCGCCGTCTGCCTGGACACCTGCCATACCCATGTGGCGGGCTACGACATGGTCAGCCCGGAGGGCTACGCGGAGACGATGGAGCAGGTCGCGAAGACGGTCACATTTGAAGCAGTCCGCGTGTGGCATTGCAACGACGCCAAGGCTGCGCAGGGGTCCAAGCTCGACCGCCATGAGCACATCGGCCAAGGCAATATGGGTGTGGAGTCGTTCCGTCGGCTGCTCAACGACGCCCGCTTTGCGCACGCTGCCTTTATCGCGGAAACGCCCGTGGACGAACCCGGCGATGAGGAACGCAACGTGCGGGTGCTGAAGAGCCTGGTGGAGTGAAGATCCAGGCGTTTGGTCACATTGCTTCAGTATTTTGTGGAAATGGTCATGTTCGGACAGCGCTCTTTCGACTAAACTTCTCGCACGGAACCTGAAGGAGATCATCGAATGAAACCCCTTGCAAAGGCGCTTACGCTTGTTCTGGCGTTCGGATTCATCATGCAGGCTGCCCCGGGCCAGACTGCTCCAAAACCCGCCCCCAAACCGCCAGTCAGTCCTTCACGAGCGCTCCTGGATAGCTGGAACGACATTGGCCGCAAACTGACCGCCATGGCCGAGGACTTTCCTGAAGACAAATACGACTTCAAACCGAATCCGACGCAGCGCAGTTTTGCCGAGCAGCTTTTGCATGCCGGCGGCGGAAACTACTATTTCATTAATCCAGTCAAGGGTTTGAAGATGCCAAGCGGCGACCCAAAACGTTCCGATTACGCCACGAAAGCGGCGGTAGTCGATTACGTGAAGAAGTCCTTTGCCGAAGGCGCTGAACTGATCAAGAGCAAAGGCGATGCTGGGATGAGCGACCTTTGTGTCGATCCCTTCGCCAACCAGCAAACCCGCTTCTCTGACCTTGCCTGGGGCCTGATCGAGCATTCCGGTGAGCACTACGGGCAGCTTGTTGTGTACTATCGCGTGGCTGGGCTCGTGCCGCCGGAGTCGCGGCCGAAAAAGTGAACCTGGGCAGTTGAGCCGCAGGTAGCATTATGCTACCGTAGTTGCATGAGTCAGCCGGTCAAATTGTCGGATGCGCTGGTGCTCGATGCCAGAATTGCCGGAGAGGCGCAGGAGCGCTCTATTGCCGGACAGGTGGAGTTTTGGGCTAATCTGGGCCGGTCGGTAGATTTACTGTTGGATGGCCGGCAGGTGCTCGCTCTCCGTCGGAGTGGAGCAGCTCAACCTCTCTCTGAGGCGCTTGCCTCGGTCGATACTCTGGCAGGCCGCAAACGAGTCGGGGATATCCTGGCGGCGCGACCGTACCCTCACTACAAGCAGTATTCTGGGCGGCCAGGATTGCTGGTTCGCATCGATGAGGATGGCACGCAAAGAGTGGGCCGTTTCGTGAACCGGGTGTTCACCGTTGTGGAGATTGGGGACGGCGGTCTTGCAATCCCGTCATCCGCATTTCAAATAAAAGAGAAGCAACTTCGAGCGAAGGCAATCCGAGCTCGGTCTAAGGGAAAGCCCGGAGCCTGGTCAAAGGAACGCGAAGCGTCGGCATGACGCCGCTGCTCGACAGGGGACCGATTGTGGTTGCGTTGGCGGGACCGAACGGGGCAGGGAAGAGCACGTTCTTCGAGGCTTACCTGGCAAAGACGGGACTGCATTTCGTCAATGCGGATGTGCTGGCGCTCTCCCTCGAAATGGATCCCTATGCAGCGGCGGGCCTGGCGGATACGCTGCGCCATCAACTTGTGGAGCGGCGCGAAAGCTTCATCTTCGAGACGGTTTTTTCCGATCCGGTTGGGGACAAGCTGGAGTTTCTGAAAGGCGCTGAGCGAGCCGGATATACGGTTGTCCTGCTCTTCATCGGCATCGCAACACCGCAAATCTCCGACGAGCGCGTAGCTATGCGTGCCTCCAGCGGAGGCCACGATGTTCCAACGAATAAGCTGGTCGAGCGGTTTCCCCGGACCATGAAGAACTTGAAACGCGCGCTGGCCGTACTCCCAAATATCCTGGTTTACGATCACACCGACCTTGACATGGGATTTCGTCTGGTTGCGACCAAACTCGACGGGCAGGCAATTAAGCTCGAAAAGCCCACTCCAAAGTGGCTTTACTCCTTGTTGCCGAAGAGTTGATTCACTCTTCCATTTACACTGAATAGGATATGGCGGAAGAGAAAGAACTGCGGTACGACCCGGCGACAATTGAACCCAAATGGCAGCAGCGGTGGGCGGCCGATCCCACCCTCTATGCGGCAGAACCCGCAGATTGCGGCAAACCCAAGTTTTACGTGCTGGAGATGCTCCCTTATCCCAGCGGCGCTCTGCATATGGGCCATGTGCGTAACTACTCCATCGGCGACGCGCTGGCCAGGTACATGTGGATGCGCGGCTACAACGTGCTGCACCCGATGGGCTGGGATGCCTTCGGACTGCCCGCCGAGAATGCCGCGCTCAAAAACCACACCCCTCCGCGGGAGTGGACGCTCGGCAACATAGCCGCCATGAAGCGACAGTTTGAGCGCCTGGGCATGGGATTCGACTGGGCCACCGAGGTCACCACCTGCCTGCCCGACTACTACCGCTGGAACCAGTGGTTCTTCCTGCGCATGTATGAAAAGGGCCTGGCGTATCGCAAGAAGAGCAAAGTGAACTGGTGCCCGGAATGCTGCACCGTGCTGGCCAACGAGCAGGTTATCGACGGCCGCTGCTGGCGGCATGAAGACACAATTGTGGAACAGCGTGACCTGGTGCAATGGTTCTTCCGCATCACCGCATACGCCCAGGAATTGTTGGATGGTCTGGACAAGCTCGACGGATGGCCCGAAAAAGTGCGCACCATGCAGCGCAACTGGATCGGCCGCAGCGAGGGCACGGAGGTAGATTTTTCGGTCGTCGACAGCGGCAATAAGATTCGTGTCTTCACTACGCGCGTCGACACCATCTTTGGCGCGACCAGCGTTCAGCTTGCGCCGCAGCATAAATTGGTGGCGGCTTTCACTGCGGTTAATCCCGAGCTGAAGGCGCAGGTCGACGAATTGATCGACCAGCAGAAGAAAGCGCGTGAAGCGGGCGACCTGGGCGCAATCGAGAAGCACGGCGTTGCCACTGGACACTTTGCCATCAACCCCTATAGCGGTGAGCGCGTTCCCATCTGGATAGCCAACTACATCCTCGCCGACTACGGTACCGGCGCCATCATGAGCGTACCGGGGCATGATGAGCGTGACTACGAATTCGCGATGAAATACGACTTACCCATCGTGCAGGTGATCCGACCGAAGAACGAGAACCTGACGGTGGTGCTGCCCTTCGTCTCCGAAGACGGTGTGCTGGTCAATTCTCGCAATTATGATGGGCTGACCTGCACTGAAGCGCAGAGACTCCTCCAAATGGTTGCGGCCACCAAGAAAATCGGCGAGCCCAAGGTTACCTTCCGCCTGAAGGATTGGGGCGTGAGCCGTCAGCGCTACTGGGGCACGCCCATTCCCATGATTCACTGTGAGCGCGATGGCATTGTTCCGGTACCCGACGCGCAATTGCCCGTGCTGCTTCCCGAGCAGATCGAGATTACGCAGCAGGGCGGTTCACCTTTGGCCCGCATGCCGGAGTTTGTCGACGTGACTTGTCCCAAATGCGGCGGTCCGGCCAAGCGCGAGACTGACACCATGGATACGTTTGTCGATTCGAGCTGGTACTTCTATCGCTACACCGACGCGAAGAATACAAACGCGCCCTTCGATCCGGCCATAGTGAAGTATTGGTTCCCCATCGACCAGTACATCGGAGGCGTGGAGCACGCGATTCTGCATTTGATTTATTCGCGGTTCTGGACACGGGTGATGCGGGATCTGGGGTTGGTGAAGGACGACGAGCCAGTGAGGAACCAGTTCTCGCAGGGGATGGTGATCAAAGACGGCCACAAGATGTCGAAGAACAGAGGTAACGTGGTTTCGCCTGATGACATGGTGGCTCGATACGGAGCAGACGCCACTCGCATGTACTCGCTGTTTGCCGCGCCGCCGGATCGCGATCTCGACTGGCAGGAGGATGGTGTAGCCGGAGTGAGCCGCTTCCTCAGCCGCGCCTACCGACTCGGTATGAAGCATGCGCCGTTGGCTAGCACAGCCCCAGGTCAGCAGGCGACCGAGCCCGCAGGTACCTCGCTGAAATTGCTGCGCAAGCTTCATCAGACCATCGCCAAAATCACGCTGGACTTTGAAGGCCGCTGGCATTTCAACACGGACGTCTCGGCAATCATGGAGCTGGTCAACGAAATCCAGGCGGCAGATTCACAAATCTCCGCGGGCGAAGTTCCCGCTCCGGTAGTGCGAGAGCTGTTCCGCTCGCTGGCGCTGCTGCTCGCTCCGTTCGCACCTTATCTTGCCTCGGAGTTGTGGCAGGAGCTCGGTGAAGCAGGTAACCTGCTTCGCGCGCCTTGGCCGGTAAGCGATCCCGCGCTGGCCAAGGAAGACGAGCTGGAGATCCCGGTTCAGATCAATGGAAAGCTTGTAACGGTGATTCGTGTGGCAGTCGACGCCGGCCCCAAGGAGATCGAGGCCGCTGCTTTGTCCGATGCAAAGGTGCAGTCGCGTGTCGCCAGCCAGACTGTGGTCAAGGTGATTGTGGTGCCGGGCAAGCTGGTAAATTTGGTGGTCCGCCCCAGCGACAAAGGCCCGTCGCCGGAACCCCCGGTGGTTGAATAGTGATTCTGGGAGAGAATTAGGTGCCCGCGCCGCTGCGCGGAACCCAATCGATGGTCGACCAGATGGGCTGGGTTTTCTCGCGCCCTTCGCTGACCGCTTTTGAGATTGCCTGGCGCTGGATCTTTGGTATTCCGTTTCTCGCGATTTGCGGGATGCAGGCCCAGAAGGTTCTTGCCGTCCTCACTCCCGAATCCGCTGGGCTTTCGAACATCGATCCGCAAAATCCATGGATGGCGGCTACACAGCTTGCGCACACCTGGGCGCTTTATCAGCCGCACGTTGAGGCAGTGTTTCGCTGGTTAACGCCCGTGGCCGCGCTGGCATGGGTGGTCGCATCCGGCTTGGGCCGTAGCCTCGTTTTGAGGCATCTCGACCTGGATCCTGCCACACGCCTGCCGTTCCGTCCGGTGCCGATGATCGTATTGCAGGCTGCCTGGCTGGCCTTGGCTGGTGCGACCTGCTGGGGCTGGTTTTGTTCTGTTGGCTGGGCTGCAGCCACGCATATTACGTCCGCCGGCGAGCCGGATCTGATCGGTTTTTCCATCTGGCTGATTTTCCTGTCGCTCGGATTCTTCACTGCGTGGGCACTGGTGAGCTGGCCGCTGTCGGTCGCGCCGATTCTGATGCTGGCGGAAAATCGCTCGGCACTTTCGTCATTCGGTCAGAGTTTGAAACTGGGAAAGGCCTTCACCGGTAAACTGGTCGAGATCAACCTGGTCATGGGTATTGTGAAATTGGCGCTCATTGTGCTGGCCATGGTGTTCTCCGCTGCGCCACTGCCCTTCAGCGATCAATTAGGAGGCGACGCCTTGCACGTGGTGTGGGCTGCGTCTATTGTCTTCTTTCTCGTGGCGAGCGACTACTTCCAAGTGGTTCGGCTCAAAGGGTTCCTGGGGTTCTGGCGGGTATATCGAGAAGGAAAGGCGGTGGGTTAGGGAGTTGGCAACGCAATTTTATTGCCATGTTTTCCTCCATTTCAGATCAGCCAATACCACTGAGGTTTCAATCTGGCGGTCAGGTATGATCCAGTACTTTCTGAGCAGCCGGTCTTTCTCTTCGGGTTCGACCAGCTCGAATCCGTGTTTCTGATAGAAGCCAATCGCCCAGGTCGCGTCCGCCCAGGTGCCGATTAAAACCGGAGTCTTCGCCTGCTCCCGCAAGAACGAAAGCAAACGTCCTCCAATTCCTCGACTTTGGCTGCTTGTCCGTACATAGGCATGCCGGATAAGGGTCACGTCCTGGACCTGTTGAATGCCCATTACACCCGTAAGAGTGCCGGACTCTTCGTAACCCCAAAACACAACCCCATCTTCAATTTCATGGCGCAACTTCTCGGCGGACATATATGGTTCTGTCCAGCGATCGGCCGGAATGATTCCCTTGTAGGCTTGGGCTCCGTCGTTAATGATGGGCCAAATCGACTCGAAATCGCGTTCGTTGCAGTGGCGAATCACGAATAGCTGGACCTCAGTCTGTGCTTGCCTTTAGAACAGCTTCAGGCGAATCACGAAGTATTTCTTCGGATCCTCTCGTATGGCCTTCACCAACTGCTGCGACTGGTCGAGCATCTGATCAGCATGGTCGTAGACTGACCGATTCTGAAGCAGTTGACCCAGCGTCCCCTTGCCTTCATCCACACTCTTGAGGATGCCATCCAAGTGGGTGACCGTGTCGTCGAGCTTTTGCGCGAAGGCGGGGTCTTTGGCAAGCTTGCCGATAGAGCCTTTGCCGGCGTTGATATCGGCTAACAGCTGATTGGTGTTGGAGACAGCGGTGTTCAAGTTGTTGTAGAGCGTGTCGTCTTTGAGGAGCTTGCCAGCGGTGCCCTTGCCATCGTTGAGATCGGTAGTGATCTTGTTCAGCTGGTCGACCGACGAGTTGAGACGCGTGTAAAGAGTGTCGTCGGCGATCAACTTGCCGATGGAGCCCTGGCCGCCGGAGATTGCTCCTGTAATGGCCTGCAGATCACCGGCAATTTTATCGAACTTCCTGTATAGGTCGGGGTCGTTGATGAGCTCGCCCGCCGTGCCTTTCTTACTGTTAAGCGTATCTACCAGGGTCTCGATCTTTTTCGTCAGCACGGTGATCTGCTGAATGGATCCCTGGCTGGTGCTGATCACATCCTGAATGCCGGGAACATTCGTAGCTCTTAGTTCGGCATTATTCTCCGGTGCTGGTCCGGAGGCCTTGGTGGAGGTGATATCGACGAAGCTGTCACCCAAAACCCCCGCCTGGCTGATAGCCGCGGTCGAATCGACGTGCAGATTCTGCCGAAATTGATATCCCACCTGCATGGTCACCTCCACAGGCGTCGGGTTGCGGTCGGGCTTTACGCGGACATGAATCACATTGCCGATGGTGACGCCTTCCAACGTGACCGGTGCACCATCCTTAAGCCCCGCTGCATTCACAAAGTAGGCGCGAAGCAATAATTTGCGCGCAAACAGCCCACCCGTGGTGTTGGACATAAGAAAAATAAGCCCGATTAGCACGGCCAGTGCGACCAGAACCAAGGCTCCGACTCTTAATTGTGACCACTGAATCTCTTTGCGGCTAGGCACACGACTCCCCTTGCTGAAATGAGACGCTTGGTAACGCCTTGAGAATAGCAGAAACTGCTGGGTTTAGCGCTTGTCCTCAAGCACTACGCTGGCCAGAGCGAGGGTCGCGGTGTGCGTGATCGAGAGCGCTGCATTCACCACCCCCAGGTGTTCCGCAATCTGCGCGGCACGCCCGTGAAACCGGATCTTGGGCCTTCCTCCAGGTTCGCGGACTACTTCGATTTCCTGCCAGCCAACTCCTCGGCTGATCCCCGTTCCGAGGGCCTTGGCGCCGGCTTCCTTGGCCGCAAAACGTGCCGCAAGACTTTCTGCGGCGTTGCGTTTCTGAAGGCAGTAGGCCTGTTCCGCAGCGGTGTAAATTCGGTCAAGAAAACGGCTGCCATAGCGATCCACGGACTGCTGAATTCGCCCGATCTCTGCCAGATCAATACCGGAACCGATAATCATCCTGCTTCACAAGCTACACGATCCCCCTTTTGATGCGCCCGGTCGCCCTCCGATTCGATCTCTTTTCAGCCAATCCGTATAGCGAGGGACAGTCGTAACCACGTTCCCAATTACCAGCGAAGGGAACAGCCCGACTCCCTGGAGACGTGGATGTTTCAAACCCGGTCAAGCGCCGTTCAACTCCGCAACAGCCTTGAAGCGCTCCTCCCGTTCTCCGATAACACAATTGTGAAGATTGTGAAGATGAAGAAGCAAGTACATTACGAAGGGCAAGCGATGAGCGTCCCCTGGGCGATGCAGATGAAGGCCGTCTCCAGCGAAGACCCCGCACGCTTGGCCCGCACCCTCACGGGTGCGATCCTCGGCTGTGGCGGGTGGGTCTTGAGCCGCGGCGCCAATGATACGGGAACTGTCACCATGCTCTTCGAATTCGAACGTCAGGCCTGTCTGGATATCTACAGCGTATTGGTCGCGGCCGGGCTCGAACTGAGTCAGTCCGGACACATTCGCTTTACGGAACTCTGCCAATGCACGCGCAGTCACCAGTCGGATTGCGGCACGGAGGTCGCCAGCATTGACCTTGAGATTCAAACCTTCCCAGTGGAGATGACGGGCAATTCGTTCTCCCCGGAAGCGGCTTAACGCAGAAGCCCTGCAGCGGATCAGATAGTCGGGAACCCCTGGATTCCTCATCCTGCCTCCACCAAACCATACCTCCGTTGCCACGCATCTTTGAGCCGAGCCCACACACGGGTCCGTTCTGCTTCTGTTCCCTCTGCTGGGCTGGCCTGGTTGATGCCGGGGGAATTGGCAAAGCGCGCGGCTTCCAATTTTGCCAATTCCAACAACTGCCGGTCCCGTATCAGGTCAGCCACGCGAAAGTCCGGTAGACCTGCTTGGCGCGTCCCGAAGAACTCACCGGGACCGCGCAGGGTAAGGTCCAGTTCCGCCAACTCGAATCCGTCCTGTGTGCGAACCATCGCGTTCAGCCGCTCCTCGCCGTGAGGAGAGATCTTCCCGCCGGTAATTAGAATGCAGTAGCTCTTGACCGCACCTCGTCCCACGCGACCGCGCAACTGGTGCAACTGCGCCAGCCCGAACCGCTCGGCGTGTTCCACCACCATGACCGTGGCGTTGGGAACATCCACTCCGACCTCGACTACCGTGGTAGCCACCAGTACATCGAGGTCGCCACGCTGAAACCGACGCATGATGATTTCTTTTTCGTCGGCGTCGAGGCGTCCATGCAACAACCCCACACGCAGCCCGACTAGTGGTCCCGTGCGCAGCCTCTCGTGCATTTCAACCGCCGACTTCAGCCCGGATTTAGGTCCGCCGTTGGCCTCCTGTGCGATCTTCGGAAATAACTCCGCCGCCTTTCCCTTTTTGGTGGACTTGCGAACAGGAGCTGGCGCTTCGATATTGCCCTGAGCTTCATCGTGGCTGAAATCCAGCTCAGGCTGGTCGTCCTTTGGACCTTCAATCACAGGGTAGACAATGTAGGCTTGGCGCCCCTGCGCAACCTGTTTCCGCACAAAGTCCCACACCTCGGGCGCTCGCTCGCTTTCAACACGCCGGGTTACGATCGGCGTGCGTCCGGGCGGTAACTCGTCGAGCACGCTTACGTCCAGGTCGCCGTAGAGTGAGAGCGCCAAGGTGCGCGGAATCGGCGTTGCGGTCATCACCAGCACGTCTGGCTCAGCTTGATTCGGCTTCTTCATGAGCTTGAATCGCTGCAACACACCGAACCGGTGCTGCTCGTCCACCACCACCAGTCCCAGACGATCGAACTCCACCTTCTCTTCAATCAGAGCATGCGTCCCGATGACAAGCTGCGCCTCGCCTCGATTGATCAGGCCCCGTGCGTGCCTTTTCCGTTCCTCATCGAGCGACCCCGTCAGGAGCACAATTCGGTAGCGGCGCGACGATTTTTCCAGCAGTTTGCGGGCGGCCAGAAAGTGCTGCGTCGCCAGAATCTCTGTGGGCGCCATCAGCGCTGCCTGGTAGCCGTTTTCCATCGCTACCAGCATGGCCTGCAGGGCCACAATGGTTTTGCCGGAGCCCACGTCGCCCTGCAAAAGCCGTCGCATCGGGCTCGGCGTTCGCATGTCAGCCACAATTTCGCCCAGTGCCCGCTTTTGCGCCGCAGTGGGATGAAAGGGAAGTACTTCGCGGATCGCCTCCCGCACCTTATCCGTCGTGGCAAAGGCGAGGCCCGCCCGCTCCCTCATGCGGCGGCGTTTCAGTTCGAGCCCCAGTTCCAGAAAGAACAGCTCTTCGAAAATCAGCCGCTTGTGGGCTCCGGTCGCCGAGCTCTGCAACTGCACAAAGGATGTGCCCTCCGGCGGAAAATGTACTTCGCGCAATGCAGCTTCGCGATCGGGCAGCGCCAGCCGCAGAAGCATCTCTTGCGGGAGGCACTCCGGCACCGCGCCGCGCACTCCCTCAAGTAGGTGGAAGATCACCTTGCGTTGCCATCGCGAGGCCAACCGGCTCCCGCCGAGAGACTCATACACCGGCGTAATGCGACCAACTTCCAGCAGGCGCGTCTCGGCGTCGTCTGAAGCATCAGGCAACACTTCAAACTGAGGCTGAATCATCTTGAAGTTGCTAGTGGACCGCGAGGCTTCGACTTTTCCGAAGACTGCTACTGTTTGCCCGGCGTGGAATTTCCCCTCAAGATAGCTGCCGTTGAACCAGATGCACTTCAGTGCGTGGCGGCCCTGACCCAGGGTCAACTCGAAGATGGGCGCCTTGCGCGTGCGCATCAGCATTGAACCGCGCACTTCGGCAATGACGCTGGCCATTTCCCCGGGCTTCAGCTCGTCCAGGCTGCGCGGGTTTTGGCGGTCTTCATAGCGGAAGGGGAGATGGTAGAGCAGATCTTCGGCGGTCTGAATGCCTTTGACGGCAAGCATCTCCGCCACTTTCGGCCCCACGCCGCGAACGTACATTACCGGAGTGTCGAGCCCAGCCACACTTGGATGCTAAATGGATTGGCGAAGAGACCACAAACGCATCGGGCGATGCGGCACCTCAGGACCTTACCAGGAAATAAGCTTCGACCGCACGCATCAATGACTCAGTGTTGAGATATGGCTTTGTTCCGTCGTAGCGAGCAGCCCAGCAAACCTGGTTTACGATGTCCCTGGGATAGCAGGATCGTAATTCCTGCTTTAGAGTCTCACGGATGAAATCGATCAGCTCGTTGCAGATCGTCGGTTCGCCTTCCACTCCCTTGTCCCGGGCCACTCTGCGGAAGATCTCGCAGAATTGCTCGTTTGATACCTCGCCGATCTTGATCTTGGTTTGAATTCTTCTCAAAAAGGCTTGATCCACCAACTCGGCCGGATCAATGTTCGATGCAAACACCACCAGCATCTCAAAGGGGATCTCGATTTTCTTTCCTCCGGCGAGAGTGAGGAAGTCAATTTTACGATCGAGAGGAACCACCCAGCGATTCAGCAGTTCTTCCGGCCGAAGACGTTGACGCCCAAAATCGTCGATGATCAGCACCCCATTGTTTGCCTTCATCTGCACAGGGCCGACGTAGAACTTGGTTATCGGATTGAATTGAAGATCCAGCATTTCCACCGTCAGTTCGCCGCCGACCAGCACGGTTGGGCGATTGCAGAGCACCCAACGGTCGTCGTGTTCCGGGGGTTCCAGTTCCGGTACGCGCTTATGAATCGCTGGATCGAAGACTGTAATAATCTGGCCGTCAACTTCCACCGCGTGCGGTATCCACACTGCATCTTCGGCAAGCACACGCGACAACGATGCGGCCATGGTACTCTTCCCGGTTCCTGGTGGGCCGTAGAGAAAAATTGCGGCGCCGGAATTGAGCGCTGTTCCGAACTGCGCCAGCGTCTTCTCGTCAATCACCAGGTGTGAGAACGCTCGTTCCACCGCGGATGGCCGCACCGCGACATTCTGCACGGCCTGGCTGCGCGCCTGTTTGACATAGCTATCGAGAGCCACCGGCGCAACGCCCGCGTAGTGACTGTGTGAAAGCAACTCGATCGCTCGCGCTCTGCCTTGAGACGTGATGGCAATCAAAGGAATATTGCCCGCCATCCCCGTTACCTGACAAAAGTGCTCCGTGCGCATTTTGAGAAAGAGTTCATTTGCCAGCTCAAAGCTGAGCCTTGTCTTATCCGATAGCTCCAGAATGGAAAGCGACCCGGAGAGGTATAGGATCTTTAATGCCAAATCCTCCAGGATTACCTGGCGCACGTCCATAGCCGAAAAGGACTGCGGCCTTTGCATCGGACCGGAAAGAGGGTCGGTCTTGATGAATTGGAGCATCGGCTGCATGTTGCTCATATAATCATCACTACTCCTCTTGCCAATATATTCCCTGGTGCCGGCGAAGTCGCTCGCAAATGGCCTTCAGCATCCATTTTGGTTGCGTTTTGAGTCTGTTCCGATTTTCGATTCAACTAGCAATAACTATAGTATCGGTTGGCGAATCGGCGAGGTCGCGTTCCGGAGAAGAAACGACAGTCGACGTGGCAAACTGGCGTGTGGATTTGCCACTGCCGGGAACCATGCGGCATATGTCCGCGTATCCAATTCAAGGCCGTCATGTGCTGGTCTGTCATTTGCTACACTGCTCACAGTGTCGCCCCCGGTTCTGCGCTCTCGGAAGTCTGAATCGAGCGTCAGCCGAGCACTGCAATTGCGGCGGGAGAATTCATGCCAGTTGTCGAACTCGCGGGAGTGACCAAGGCTTATGAGAACAAGGTCGCCGTCAACAACCTGAGTCTATCCATTGAAGCGGGCCAGATGTTCGGTCTTTTGGGACCGAACGGCGCCGGCAAAACGAGCTCGATTCGCATGATGATGGGCATCACGATTCCCGACTCCGGGCGAATCAACCTTTTCGGAAAACCCTTCGAACGCAAAAGCCTGGAACGCGTCGGCTACCTGCCGGAAGAGCGCGGACTCTACAAGAAGATGAAGGTACTTGAGCAGTTGGTCTTCTTCGGCCAGTTGCACGGCCTCACAGCGGAGGAGTCGCGCAAACGGGCCACCGATTGGGCAAAGAGGATGGAAATTGCCGACGTCCTGCTTAAGAAGACCGAGGAACTCTCCAAAGGGATGCAGCAGAAGATCCAGTTCATTGCCTCGCTGTTGCATGAGCCCGGCCTCATCATCATGGACGAGCCCTTCAGTGGACTCGATCCTGTGAATGCGGTGCTGGTGGAGAAGACTCTGCTCGAACTCAAGGACCAGGGTAAAGCAATTCTATTTTCGACCCATCGCATGGACCAAGTGGAAAAGCTGTGTGACACCATTTGCCTGATTAACAATGGTCAGGCAGTGCTGGCCGGTAAGGTGCGCCAGATCAAAGCTACCTATGAACGCGACCGTGTCATCGTCGAGTTTGAAGGGAGCGCTTCATTCCTTAGCAGCGATGAGATCGCCGAAGCAAAGAACTTCTCCGGCCATGCTGAAATCAAGCTCAAGCCGCATGGGAACGCCCAAAAGTTGCTCCAAGAAGCGGCCGCTGTAGCCACCATCTACCGCTTCGAGTTGGTTGAGCCGTCGCTCGAAGAGATATTCATCCAAACGGTCGGAGGCAAGTCCGATGCGTAACACACTTCTCATTGCTCTGCGAGAGTACAAGGAGCAGATTCGGAGCAGGGCCTTCAAGTTGTCGACCATCGGATTGCCCGCGGTGCTCGGGGCGGTCATGGCCATCAGCTACTTTTCCTCCCTTGGCTTGGGCAACAACGAACACATGGCAATTGCAGCCAGTGACCCGGCACTGGCCAACGATATCCGCACGCGATTGCTGAGCGGCAAGAACTCCAGGGCTGTCATCGATGTCGTAGCTCCGGCTACACCGCAGGAACGCGACGCCTTGATCAAGAGAGTCCAGACAAAATCCATTGATGGGATTTTGTCGGTTGATACGCCCGCCGGAGCGAACCCGACTGCATCCTACATCTCAAGTTCCTCAGGCAACTTCATGACCACCGCCCGGCTCAAGGATGTTTTGAACGATGGTCTGGTAAGTCAACATTTGACCGGCTCCGGAATGAAACAAAGCGATGCCGATACTTTGCTGAAGGGCACCTCGATCGACACTTTTCAAGTGAAGAGCGACGGACGGCTCATCAAGAGCAATGCCGAAGTGTCTTTTTGGAAGGGATATGTAATGGCCCTTCTGCTTACCATGACGACGATGATCTATGGCCTGAACGTGGCTCGCTCCATCGTTCAAGAGAAGACCTCGCGCATCTTTGAAGTAATGCTTGCGACCGTCAAACCGAGTGACATGCTGGCCGGGAAACTGATTGGCGCGGGTGCTGTGGGCCTCACACAAATAGGCATTTGGTTAGTGGCTGGCGCCGCCATTCTTATCTCTCCAATTGCGGCAGCTGCGCTGAACGGCCAATTTGCGATCCACTTTACGTGGGTGGAATGTGTGCTCTTCCCGGTCTACTTCCTGCTCGGTTATCTGCTCTACAGTTCTCTGTTCGCAGGCCTCGCGGCCACCTGCGAAACCGAACAGGAGCTCCAGATGTATATGCCGCTGGCTGCAGCTCCCACCTGGCTTAGCTTCTCGATGATCCTGCTGATCATCAACGATTCCAACTCGTTCTGGTCGGTCGCGGTCTCATTCTTCCCGCCCTGCGCGCCCATTGTCATGTTCCTGCGCATGGCTTCACAGACGCCGCCAGCCTGGCAGTTCGCCGTTTCTATTGGGCTCATGATACTGAGCGTGTGGGGTACCCTCTGGTTCTCCTCGCGCCTCTATCGCGTGGGCATCCTCATGTACGGCAAGCGCGCAACGCTGCCCGAGTTACTGCGTTGGCTGCGCTATTCCTGAGAGGAGCATCGAGCAGTCGAGGTTCTGCGATTTGGCTCCCTACTCTAGAATTGTTTGAGTGACCGCAGAACACAGTCCCAGATTTACCATCGGCCAGCGCATTCTGCTGGCGATCGTCCCGCGCATTGTCTGGGCTCTGTTGCGCGTCGTCAGCCTCACTTGGCGCTTTGAAACGATTGCCGAGCCCGGCGCTATTCCGCTTCCGTTTGGGCGAGGGGTAGGCGCTGAAATCTACTGCTTCTGGCATCAGTGCGTCTTGCCCTGCGCGATCTACTTCCGTCGCACCCACGCCACCATACTTATCAGCCAAAGCTTCGATGGCGAACTGATTACGCGCATCCTCAATATCTTCGGTTTCCGTGCCGTGCGGGGCTCCAGTTCACGCGGTGCGCGCGAGGGGCTGCTGGGCCTCAAGCAGGTGATCGAAAATGGAGACCCGGCCATCTTTACCGCCGATGGCCCGCGCGGTCCCATCTATCAAACCAAAATGGGACCCATCAAACTGGCGCAAGTCACCGGCGCACCCATCGGCGCCTTTCACCTGCAACCTGAACACGCATGGGTGGTGCATTCGTGGGACCGTTTCCTGATACCCAAGCCCTTTACGCGAATCGTGGTCAGTTGGGTGGAATACACACGAGTTCCCGCAGACCTTGCTCCCGAACAATTTGAGCCCATGCGCGTAGAACTAAATGAGGCCATTGAACGCGCCCGCATTCGCGCTCTGGATCATTTTGGGATGAAGCAACCGTGAGCGAACTGCAAGTTTCTGATTTCGATTTCGACCTTCCTGCCGAACTGATTGCGCAGCAGCCTCCGGCCGAACGCGGACTTAGCCGCATGTTGACCGTGGATCGAGCCACTGGTGCTCTACGCGATGCAAGCTTTGCCGATTTTCCTTCGCTACTCAACCCCGGCGATTTGCTGGTCCTCAACGATAGTCGTGTCATTCCCGCGCGTCTGTTTGCACGCCGTACCGAGGTGCGCGGCCGGCAGGAACCCACCGGCCAAATCGAAGTTCTCCTCACCGAGCCCGCCGGCGACAATTCCTGGCTTGCCCTGGTTAAGCCTGGAAGAAAGGTGAGCGTGGGCGACCGCCTCACATTTCCCTCGCAGTCCGGTTCCCCTGAACTCGAGGCCGATGTAATGGAGCGTGGAGAGTTTGGCGAGCGTCTGCTTCGCTTTGCAGCCGTCGACGATTTCTTAGCTACGCTCGACCGCATCGGTCACATGCCACTTCCGCCTTACATTCGCCGCGACGATGCCGATGCCGACCGCGAGCGCTACCAGACCGTCTTCTCCCGCGAACTCGGTTCTGTCGCCGCGCCCACAGCGGGTCTGCACTTCACGCCTGAAATCCTCGAAGCTATCACCGCACGAGATGTCGAAATCGCTCGTGTCACTCTCCATGTCGGCCTCGGCACATTTGCGCCGCTCCGCGTTCAGAGCCTCGATGAGGTGCATCTCCATCGCGAGCGGTTCACGCTTTCCGAATCTACGGCGGACGCGGTCAATCGCGCCCTCCACGACGGCCGACGCATTGTTGCCGTCGGAACCACGGTGGTGAGGACGCTGGAGCATTGCGCCTTGCAGGCAGCCAGTGGCGAACTCAAACCGCATTCGGGCACTACGGATATCTTCATCTCGCCGAGCTTCGATTTCCGGCTGGTCGGCGCTCTTCTAACCAACTTCCACCTACCCCAGTCAAGCCTGCTTATGCTGGTCAGCGCCTTCGCAGGGCGCGAATCCGTACTCGCTGCCTATCGTCACGCTGTCAGGGAACAGTACCGCTTTTTCAGCTACGGGGACTGCATGTTTCTTGCGTGACAAAGCACGGTTCGTCACCGCGCGGAGTCTTCCTCCTGCATCCCACTTTCCACCGTGCATAATCCGCATGTATCGTAGGGGCATGAACTCCCCGCAGTCTGATCCGGTTGCAACATTGCCCGATCCCCCAGTAGCTGAAGGTCCCGGCTTCTTTGTGCGTGTATTCAACCGCATCTTCACCCGTCACCTGATGAATGCGGCCCTCCTGGTCTTGCTGGCGTTGTACGCCACGGGGATTCTATTTCAGCCAGAATTGCCTCAGCGGGACGCCGACCTTTGGTGGCACCTTGCTGACGCGCGGATTCTCACTACAACCCACACCTTTATTCATGTCGAGCCCTATTCCTTCTCGGTCGCGGCACAGTCGTGGATCAACCCGGAATGGCTCTCTGAGATGCCCTTTTGGCTTGGTTACAGAACGCTCGGACTGACCGGTATCTATCTTGTAACTGTCCTCGCACTCTGTGCCAATATCCTCCTTGTCTATTGGCGCAGTTGTCTCAAGGCACGGCATGCGGGCGCAGCGCTTGGTACAGCGGCCCTCGGCTTTCTGCTCATGACCATCAGCGCAGGCCCGCGAACCATCCTCATCGCGTATCTCGCGCTCTCCGTTGAATTGGCCATCCTAGAAGCGACTGAACGTGGGAAGACTGGCCTCCTCTGGCTGTTGCCACCGCTATTTTGTGTCTGGATCAACCTGCACGGAAGTTGGATTATAGGCTTGGGTCTGCTCGGTCTCTACATTCTCTGCGGAGCGTTCACCTTGGAGATAGGTGTCTTCGAGCAGAAAGCTTTTTCAAATCCAGATCGTACCCGACTGATCCTGGTCTTCCTGGCTTCCATGGCGGCGCTGATGTTGAACCCTTATGGCTGGCGTCTCATCTGGAACCCCATCGACATGCTCCTGAACCAGAAGCAAATGATGTCCGTAGCTCAGGAATGGCAGCCTTTGAACGTAAGCACGGGAGCAGGAATTGCTTCCTGGCTTTGTATTGCGCTGATGATTGTCGCCAACTGCGTTCGTGGCCGAAAATGGAAAGTATACGAGTTGGCGTTCGTCTTTTTCGCGTGGTTCGAAGCTTTCAATCACATACGTTTCACGTTCCTGGCATGCTTGCTCGTCATCCCAATGCTCACGGTCGATGTGGCTCGCAGCTTCTGCTCGCCGCCTGACGAAAAAACGATTCCAGTAATGAATGCTCTCTTCGCGGCTGTTGTGCTGTGCATCGTTGCGTATTTTTTCCCAACTGAAGCGCGTTTGCAAAAAAGTCTTGCCGCGCAGTTTCCACTGCAATCTATCGCAGCCATTCAGCCTTCGTGGCGCACCTTTAACCAGGACGCGGTAGGCGGGATGATGGCTTTCAACGTGAAGCCGACTTTCTATGACACACGTTACGACACCTTCGTACATCATGGAGTGCTTGCGGATTACCTCGGGGTCGTCCATCTCGTAGAGCCGCTTAAAATACTTGATAAGTACCGGGTCGACCACGTGCTGGTCCAGGCAGGTTCATCTCTCTCCACTTTGATCGAGCATGCGCCGGGCTGGCGAGTGGAGATGCGCGAGGGTGCGGGATCCGATGCATATGAAC
>JBAWCO010000547.1:0-1886 GCA_049590315.1 Occallatibacter sp.
TGGGACAATGCACTTGAGTGGATCAATTCGCATGCGGACAAGAATGGAGCGGACCGCGCATTGCGGATTCTCGGACCCACTTTCTCCGGTTCGGCGCCATCAATGGCCCGTGCAATTGCCGACCCGGAGGGCCAGGCGCGAGGCTTCTCCAATGTCCTGCTCTATACGGGCACCATGCACGGCTGCTCGTCTGTCCAATGGCTAAAGAATGAGTTGCGTCAGCCGAATGCTCTCCCCGTGCGCGTGTCCGACTTCAACGAGAACGACGCGATCGAGCAGGATAGGTACTTCAGATATCTGAGTGACCGCGGGCATTCGGTTTCAGAAGTCGCGATTTTGTCTGAAGACGAAACCGCGTACGGCGGACTGCCCGATGCACCAACCGCCGCCGGAATAAAATCAGGCACGGCATGCGAGCCCTTCTATCCCCCGGGGACAGCGCCGCTGCATCTCTACTATCCACGAGATATTTCGTCGCTCAAGTCGGCCTATCAGGAACAGTCCATCTTTTCGCAGCCCACAGGCGATAAATCGAGCACAGCCCACCTTGTGCTGCAACCACAGTCCACCAGGTCCACGCATCAAGATACCGACACGATTCCCACGTTCAGCGGTCCGAACTCGGCGCTCGCCCAAGAAGCGCAGATGTATGGCATCGTTAATTCTCTCAAGACGCATGGGATTCGTTTTGTCATTCTGCGCAGCACCAGTTCTCTCGACAATCTTTTTCTTACCCGTTTTTTACATCGAGCTTATCCCGACGCATTCATCGTGACGGTAGGCGCGGACCTGCTCTTTGGACGCGAAATAGACTCCACTGAATTTCGCGGCGTGGAAGCTCTAACTTCTTTTCCACTGCTACCGCGCGGTCAGGATTGGACGAGGAACACGTTCAATTTCGCGCGGCATGCTCACCGGGTCTTCGGCAGCGACACGATGGAGGGAACCTACCTGGCAGCGCGCTTCGTGCTCACCGATCCCGATGTGGCTCCGAACGAGGCGTCGCCCTACATTCATCCACCCAAAGCTGATGTTCCGATCCCAGACTTCAAGTCTCCTTTTTGGGAGGCTTCATCAGCCGGTACGGTTGCGCCTACTACCTGGCTGTCAGTGGTTGGACGCGACGGGTATTGGCCGGTTGCCGTACTGACCTTGCCTTTATCGAGGCTCGTCCCGCCAGTTGCGCCAACTTCCACTGTGGCGATCATGGCGCGCCCAATCGATTCGAGCAACGGCACTGCGGCGAGTCCGACACTTTGGAAATTCTCACTGTCTCCTGCGTGGAAACTCTGCTGCGGGCTTGCGGCGTTGATGGTCTGCTTCCACTTCTATGCAAGCATTTATGGACGGCATCGCGAAAACCAGAGCATGTTCATACAATTTGTGCCTCTCTCGGGATTGCGGCAATACTTTCTGATCGGGATAGGTTGGGCAATCATCGGTTCAATCGTCGTTCTCATGTCGCGATGCTCAGGACGAATCACATCGCTGCTTGAGAGCAGCAACTCGCTTTGGTACACGGTGCTCTACTCCGCCACATGGCTGACATGCCTTGGAACAGTTTTCGATATTGGCTTGCGATCGCTGGGTAAACCAAACTCACTGCGCAAAAGCGCGCTCCGTGCATGGATGCGGCGACTCCGTTGTGGAGGCCGCAACGGCTCACTCTACAAACAGATGGGCAGCGGTATTGTGTGGATCGCCATTCCACTTGTCCTCATCGCAGCCGCCTACTGGGTGGGCACGAAAATCTTCGATTACGATAGCCCGAATGGAATTCCGACCGCCTATCGCGCGGTCCATTTGACCAACGGGGTCTCCCCCATGGTTTCCCTGCTTCTGTTGCTGAGTGGCTTCTACTGCTGGTTCTGGCACACGCTCTCTGG
>JBAWCO010000548.1:0-4188 GCA_049590315.1 Occallatibacter sp.
GGGATTTCAGTGTTGTTCAGAACGGCCCTGGCGAAGTCGTCGCCTTGCAGCGTGTATTGATCGCAGACGGGGAAGGTTTCGGTTGCAATTCCGCTCCCTGTAAGGTTGCCGGTGGAGTCAATGAAAAGGCGAGTGGGCCGGTCAGGGGGAGCGTTGAAGGGGATCTCAAGCTCGATTCTGCCGCGCGTGCCGAGAAAGTGGATGCGCTGATAGGGAACCAATTGCGTGCTGCAGGTGAAGATGGATTGCCCGCCGGAAAACTCGAGAATTGCCGACGTGAGCCGGTCGGTGTGCATTTGCGGGTCGCGATCGATAGCGGCCACCACGCGGATTGGCTGCTGACCGAAGGCGTAGCGCGATGCGTGCACCAGGTAGCAGCCGATGTCCATGAGAGCGCCGCCGCCGTAGTCCACACGATTGCGAATATTGGACGGGTCGACATTGAAGTAACTGAAGAAGCCAACGATGGAGCGAAGTTCACCGATGCGCCCCTCGTTGAGCAATTCACGAAGGCGCAACCATTGCGGAAAGCTGCGAATCATAAACGCTTCTCCGATTTTGACTCCGGTACGCTCGCGGACGGCAAGCAGAGTTTCAGCTTCGGCAACGGTGAGGCTGAGCGGCTTCTCGCAGAGGACATGCTTGCCAGCTTCGGCGGCTTTGATGGTCCAGGGCACGTGCAATTGATTGGGCAGCGGGTTATAGACTGCGTCGATATCTGGGTCGGCGAGCAGTTCTTCATACGAGCCGTAGACTGTGGGTATGTCGAGGGCGCTGGCCGCGTTCTGAGCTTTCTTCAGATCGCGCGACGCGATGGCCGTGACGGAGGTCAGTTGGCTCCGCTGCATGGCGGGAATCACTTTTTTGAGACCAATGTTCGCGGTGCTGAGAACGCCCCAGCGGAGTTTGGTAGAAACGTTGTTCGTCATAATGTGAAGTAGGTGTCCTCAGGAGCGCGCGGAAGATTCGATAGCGAACTCTCGTGCAATTATCATCCCGCCGGCTTCAGGATGAAAGACGCACCGAATTCCGGGATGGACTCAAGCGGCGTTGGAGCTGGTTAGCTTGAGACTGACTTAGAGGCCTGGGCGAGAGCGCCACGAACCCTGGGATGGGTTAAGATTCAGCGAAGGGGAATGCGCTTGACGTTGTGGAACTCATTTTTTATCGCCTTCACGGTGCTGTTGCCACTGATCAACCCGCTGGGGTCCGCATTGGTCTTTCTCCCGCTGGTTGGAGATGCGCCCCCAAAGGTGTTTCACTCCCTGGCGCGCAGAATCGCGATCAACAACATCATCTTTCTTACGGTGTTCGAGCTGCTGGGAGCCGCAATCCTGGGCTTCTTCGGGATCTCTTTGCCGATTGTGCAGCTTTCGGGCGGCATTGTGATTGCGGCTATGGGCTGGTCAGTACTGAATGAACGGAACGCGGCCGCCCAGTCAAGTCATAAGCAGGAGGAAACAGACGCACGCGACGATATGCAGGATGTCCTGCTGCAGCAGCAGAGCTTCTATCCCTTCACATTTCCGATCACATCAGGGCCGGGAACCCTGGTGGCCTTGCTTACGCTTACCGCGCGTGTCTCGACGAAAGTCGTTTCGAGAGATGTTCTGGCGCATCTTGGTGTGTTTTTGGCGATCGTGGCCCTCAGCGTTCTAGTGTATTTCTGTTACGCCTATGCACCCAAGATCACCAAGGTGATTCCACCATCGACAGCGCACGGGATTCTGCGGGTCGTTGCGTTTATCCTGTTATGCATCGGAGTACAGATTGCGTGGAATGGGCTGGCCGTACTGCTGGCTGGAGTGATCCGGCCGTAACGACGCGTTGGAGCCCGCATGCCTAAACATCCTGTGGTACGCGAGCTGAAAACCGTCTCACACGGCTTTGAGAATTGCATACGGAACTCTGAATATCAGCATCACAAAACGTTCAGTTAGTCTTCTTGAAGTCGAAGACAGCCAGGTTCATTTGGCCTTCAGTGAGGATGTGGACGGTGAGAACGTTCTTGCCTGCGGGCAGATGGAGCTTGGCGAGAGCAGGGGCCGTGTTCCAGTGATGCCACTGACGCCAGGCGACTGGATCGGCTGCATCGTAGGTTGATGCGATGGTGAGCGGACCGGTGGCGGGCTGACCATTGACGTCGAGCGAGATAGTGCCACCGCGGTTGGATGTGTAGAGCAGATCCGCGACATAGTCGCCTGCTTCTGCCGCTTGGACAGTCATGTTGAACCACTCGCCGGGCACGGTCCAGCCTACATAGAGAAGATTGGCGGGTGGGATCACTTTGTCATAAGGATTGTCGTCGATTTTTGGATCGAGATTGAACTTGGTATACGAGGTGTCGATGCTCTCGTTCATGCGGAACTCATTGAGATAGGTTCCATTGGCGGGGTTCAGAGCACCGCTGCCGTTGTTCTTGGCGTCGGAGTCGTGATAGGCAACGCCTTCGCCGCCCAGATCGTAGTAGGCGGGAAGGACCTTGCCGGGAATGCTCTGAGGCCCGCCTTGGTAGCGGGCGTCGTGATAGGGAGTGCCCTTGTAATGGAGTAGGAAGTCGGCCTGCGGAGCAGCAAAGGCGGAGGCAACGAAGATTAGAGCGAGGGCTGCGAGCGTGCGTTTCATAGGGAGACAGCTTACAGCTTAGGACTGACCGCCGTCTGGAACGATAGACTGATTGTTTGGAGAAAGAGAATATGGCGGGGAAGTTGGAGTTGATGCTGGGCCCAATGAGGAGTAACAAGACGGCGGAGTTGCTGCGTCGTGCGGATATGCGGCGGCAATATGCGGGGCAGTACGTGATGGTGCTGAAGCCCAGCGACGATATCAAGGGCGGACCGGGAGTGGTGGAAAGCCGGAATCCGCGGGGACACGTCAAGATGAACGCACTTGAGTTCCGCTCGAGCGACCCGTGGGAGGTTCTTCCGGCGATCAAGGCCAGGGAAAAAGAAATCGGGAAGCGCGTAGAGTGCATTGCGATCGACGAGGGCCAGTTTGTGGACGGGCTCTTCGCCTTCACGCATTGGCTGCTGGATGCCAACCATGACGTGCTGGTGGCGGGGTTGGATTTGGACTTTCGCGCAATTCCCTTTGGGGAAATGCTGAACCTCTCGTGGTTTGTCACTGCCTACGGTGGGAGCATCACAGAGTGCATTGCCTACTGCGCCTGCGGGAACCGGGCCTTTTACTCGCAGAGGCTGATCGAGGGGCAGCCTGCCCCGTATGACAGTCCGATCAAGATGCCGGGCGACTCGTATGAGCCGCGCTGCGCGGAACATTTTGTGTTGCCGGGCAAGCCGCACTGACACCGGTTCCGAGTTCGCAGATTTCGGATGGCCTTGACCTTTGTTGTCATATTTGACTACTATGATTCTGTGAAATAAGCAGGCAATTGATGACAAGGCAGACGCGGCCGATCTCTTGGATCAAGGCTGCGAACAAGGACTTCGAGAGGTTTCCTTTGGAGGCGCAATCGATCTGCCTGACGGCGTTGACGATTGCGGCGGAGGGAACCAAGGCAGACATTGCAAAGCCGCTCAAGGGGCTCGGCTCCGGCGTATTTGAGATTGCGCTGCCATGGCGTGGCGATGCGTTTCGGGTAGTGTACGCGGTCCAACTGGGGGCGGAAATTTGGGTTCTTCATGCTTTCCAGAAGAAATCGAAGCAGGGAATCAAGACTCCTCCACACGAGATCGAATTGATTAAGGACCGATTGAAGAGACTGAAGGAGCTGCTAGGATGACGAGCCGAGGGATTGCAGTGGTGCGCGGAAGCGGGAATGTATTCCGCGACCTGGGGCATGCGAGCGCTGACGTGGAGCAGTTGAAGGCTCTGCTCGCGGCGGAGATTCTGAAGGTGCTGGACCGAGAGGGGCTCACGGTTCGGGACGCGCATGCGCGTACAGGGATTGCCGCGGCGGATTTTTCGCGGATTCGCAATGCCGATCTGGGGCGATTCACGCTGGATCGGCTGGTTTCAATCATCAATCGGCTGGGGTCGCGGGTAGAGGTTCGAGTGAAGGTGCGGGCTGTTGCGCCGGTTGGGGAAGCTGTTGCGGGGGACTAAGAACTTATCCGTAAATAACAATTGTCTGCCTCCAGCAGATCAACGCTGCGGCTAAGGTGAGCAGCGCGACGAAACTGGCTTCCGTCTTCTCGAAGCTGACCAGAAGCTTGCGAAAGCGATTCA
>JBAWCO010000549.1:0-10747 GCA_049590315.1 Occallatibacter sp.
TTTCGTCAGCACCCCGCTAGGCACCCGGTCGAAGGGATTTGTCTGGTTCTTCTCGTTTATTGCATGGTTTTCTCAGCTGCAGAAGCGCGGCGAGCAGGTGATCCTGCTGCTGGATGAGCCGGGCTTAGAGCTGCATGGCACAGCGCAAGGCGATCTTTTGCGTTACATCGATGAAGAGCTGAAGCCGCAACACCAGGTGATCTACACGACGCATTCTCCATTCCTGGTTGAGCCTACTCGATTCGATCGAGTCCGGATTGTCGAAGACAAGAGCATGGATGCGACGGAAGAGCTCCCTGTTGGGGAGGCAGGCACAAAGGTATACACCAACATAATGGAAGTTTCGGCGAACAGCCTTTTTCCGCTTCAAGGCGCACTTGGCTACGAGATTTCGCAGAAACTCTTTACGGGCTCGAATTGTTTAGCCGTCGATGGGGTGTCGGATCTCATCTATCTTCAGGAGATTTCAGGCGTTCTGCGCAGGCACAATCGGGTGGGACTAAGCGAGCGTTGGACGATAACGCCCGTGGGTGGATCGGATAAAATAGCGATGTTCGTAGCTCTTCTGGGTACGAAAAAGAACCTGAAGATTGCGACGCTTCTTGATGTTCACGCAAAAGATCGCCAGCAGATAGATAACCTTTATAGGCGACAACTGCTGCAAAAGAAGAACGTGCTGACGTTTGCCGATTTCACAGCCCAAGTGGAGGCAGATCTTGAAGACATGTTCGATGTCGGCTTTTACCTCGACTTGGTCAACGAAGAATTCGAGGAAGGGCTTACCGCTCCGATAGCCGCTGCTGATCTTGCTTTTCAACACCCCCGTGTGCTCGTTCGGTTAGAGAAATTGTTTGAGCTGAGGCCGCTCCATGTTGATCACTTTGATAATTTGCGGCCGGCTCGATATTTTTCGTCCAACATCGGACAATTGGAGACGAAGCTGGGCGCTAATACATTGGATCGCTTCGAATCAGCATTTAAAGCGCTTAATGCGCTTCTGTAAGGGGTTCTGAGGTCATTGCCCAGATAGCCGATGCGTCCGCCGCCGCAGCGGCTTCGTTCAAGTCCGCTTGGGTTTTAGCTATTCCAGAGCCCTCAGTAGGACGGGGCCACAGGTCAGACCGGTTCTGGACTGTCGTGCTGCACAATTTCGAAGATCTGGCCCAACTCCTCGCGCTTGTCGGCACATCACGTCGGCACAAGATGCAGGAGACAAAGAACCGTTTACGCCACAGGATTCGCTTTACAGGCATTTGAGAGAGATGTAGACTTCCGGATGTCGGTAAACGCTTTCTCGTTCAGTGCTGAAGAGCGCGCTTGAGCATTTGTTGGAAAGGGATAACGAAGATGAAAAGCAAGAAGAGATCCGGGACTTCTGCAAGTCACTTTGCATTTCCGAGAATAGAGCCCAGCCGTAGGAGGTTCCTGGCGGGCGCGGGAGGGGCTGCCGTGTTGAGCGTACTTCCCCGCTCACGGGCATTTGCGCAAGCTCCCCAGGGTTCGCTCAACATTGCCCGGGTTGCGGTTCCGACGAGCCAGATAATGACCAGCGAAAACCGAATCTCGTCCTTGAACGACGGTTTTGCACCGGAGAACTCGTTCGACCGGACCCACGCTCTCTATGCACTCTGGGCGGACCCGTCAGTGGACGGCCGCACAAGCTGGGTGCAATACGAGTGGAGCGAGCCTGTCAGCCTCAACAGAGTCGAAATCTATTGGGCCGTCGATCGCCCGCGTGCGGGTGAATTGCCGGGTAGCTACGTGCGAAGGATTGCTGCGCCTGAAAGCTACAGAGTTCTCTCTTGGAATGGAACCGACTTTGTCCCGGTCTCGCAGCCCATGGGCCTTGGCATCGCACTTGACACATTTAACGCGACGACTTTCGAACCCGTGAAGACCAGTAAGCTCCAGATCGAAGTCGTACCGCAAAAGGGCCGGCCGGCTGGAATCCTCGAGTGGAGAGTCTTCAACTACGGTCCGATTCCATCCCTTCCGCCAGTGGTTGATGCCGGCGTGGACCGCTCGCTTGTGAACGACGGCAAAACCTATTTGTCGGGTAAGGTGACCTGGCTTGAAGACTCGAGCAGGAACAGGGCCCGCTGGGTTAAGACCATGGGACCCGGCGCTGTTCTCTTCGCCGATGCCGCTTCGCCTGTCACCACTGCGACTTTCTCCCATCCCGGCGACTACGTGTTGGCGCTAGAATCCAGCGGCAGCAAGGGCCCTGCGCCTGCGATTGGCGTACATGTGGAACCGGCACCTCCTCCAGATCGCCTCAACGTGGTTTACACGCGGAAGTATTCGGTCGACAGCAAGCTGTGGAAAGACCGCACGAAGGCCCTTATTGTGAGCTGGATTCCTCACTGTGTCGCAATGTGCGAGCGCACAGACATTGCTGTCATGCGCGGGGACGGCGGGATCGACAACTTCATCGAAGCGGGAAAGGCGAACCGTGGCGAACCTCATGCCGGGCATAAAGGATATGTCTTTTCCAACGCATGGGTTCACCAGACAGTTGAGTCCATGTGTATCGCCCTCATGGTCGATCCGCAGGGTGATCCTGAGATCATCAAAGCTCAGGAAATGATGCGCACGACCCTGGAGCGCTGGATTCCGATCATCCTTGTTGCTCAGATGCCGGACGGCTACCTGCAAACCGCGTACATATTGGCTGACCGCAAGATCTGGCCTGAGCGCTGGTCGCCCGATCACCGCGGCAATCACGAAGGCTATGTATCGGGCTACTTCATCGAGTCCGCAATCAATCACTACACGCTCACCGACGGAAAAGATCTTCGCCTGTATGACGCGGCCAAAAAGCTGGCCGACTGCTGGGTTGCGAACATCGGTCCGGGCAAGAAGGAGTGGTTCGATGGGCACCAGGAGATGGAGCAGGCGCTGGTGCGCTTCGGCCGCTTCGTCAACGACCAGGAGGGGAATCACCGCGGAGATGCATATATCGCCCTAGCGAAGTTCCTTCTCGATTCGCGCCGAGGCGGTTCGGAATACGACCAGAGCCACTCGCCTCCAGGCCAGCAGTACGAAGCCGTCGGCCACGCGGTGCGCGCAATGTACTTCTATTCAGGCATGGCGGATATCGCGGCAGAAACCCAGGACCGCGACTACCAGGGCGCAGTTATTTCGCTATGGGACAACATGGTCAACAAGAAGTACTACCTGACCGGCGGTATCGGAAGCGGAGAGACATCCGAGGGCTTCGGGCCAAATTATTCACTGCGCAACGAAGCCTATTGCGAAACCTGCTCGAGCTGCGGACTTGTGTTCTTCCAGTACAAGCTCAACCTTGCCTATCACGACGCGAAGTACGCCGACTTGTACGAGCAGACTATGTACAACGCATTGCTCGGAGGAGTCGCGCTCGATGGTCAGAGCTTCTGCTACACCAATCCGCTGGTGAATACTGAGCGCGCGAAGTGGCATGTGTGCCCATGCTGTGTAGGCAACTTCGCCCGCACGTTGCTGATGGTCCCCACCTGGGCTTATGTGAAGAGCAATGACGGGCTCTACGTCAACATGTTCGTCGGTAGCAGGATTCATGTTGGCCAGGTGGCAGGCACAAACGTAAAGGTGGTTCAGAAGACAGAGTACCCATGGAACGGTTCGATTTCAATTACGGTGAATCCAGAGCAAGCGAAGACTTTTTCGGTCTACGTGCGGATTCCGGATCGCACCACAAGCAAGCTCTATAAAGAGTCGCCTCTGGTCCGGGGAGTCAAACGGTTCGCCGTCAATGGACACGAACAGACGCCTGCCATTCATAAAGGCTATGCCGTGGTCACGCGTGAGTGGAAGCCGGGGGACCGCATCGAACTGGAATTGCCAATGGAGCCGCAGCGTGTAACTGCGGACAGCCGCATCAAATCCGACTTTGGCCAGGCGGCATTGAAATACGGCCCGCTGATCTATAACGTAGAGACGGCAGACAACGGAACCATCGACCGCAAGTTAGGAGATGGACCGCTTCAGGCCGAGTGGCGCCCTGATCTGCTCGGTGGCGTAGTAGTGATCTCTGGCAAGTGGCAGGATGGGACGACACTGCTTGCGATACCGAATTTCGCGCGAACAAATCGTGTGGGACCGCCGCGGGATTATCCCAGCGATGACGAAGCCGGCCCTTCACTTCCATCCAAGCCTTCAATCCAATCGAAAGTGTGGATCTAGCTCTATTTTGCTGGCGCAGGCTCCACGACGAGCCGGTATTGCTTTCGTTCCGTTTCATGCCTGGCCGACTCTTGATGTAAGACGGCCAGGCGATCCACCAGGGGCTTCAGATCGTCGGTGTGTCCGCTATGGCGCATCGAAATGATCAGATGATACATAGCGGTCTCGTCCGACGGTGAGTACTTCAGCGCGATCTTGCATTGTTCAATCGCCAGATCGTACTGACCGGTCCTCATATACATGCTTGCAAGAATATCTCTTGCGCCCACATGATCCGGCTTCAGCTTGATGGTCAGCAGTGCCGCCTTCATCGCCTCTTTGAACGCATCGCTTCCGACTGCGGGAGCCTGGTTCATAAGAAGCTGCGCCAGAAGATAATTCAAAAGCGGGTTCTCCGGTTGGGCCTGAAGCTGGGTGCGCAACTTAGCCAGCGCTTGATCGGGGTTGTTTTTCATTACCTCCGTGAGGTCGCCGGCGTAAGAACTGATGCTCTGCGCTGAATCCAACTTCTCCACCCACTTGAAATCGTCTTCCGCCTTGTCGTACTGTGCCAACTGAGCATAGAGAACCCCGCGGGAAATATAGAGAGCCGACTCGTCCGGGATTCGCTGCAGTCCCGCATTAATCATGTCGATTCCAGCCTGGAACGAATCATGAGTCAGGCAGATCTCCGAAAACATGACATAGTAGCTTGCTGTCGTTGGGCTCAAGACAATCGCCTGGCGAAGCAGTGCTACAGCCTTCGGAGTGTTTCCCATTGCTTCATAGGCCTGCGAAGCCAGACTTAGAATGTCCGGGTCCTGTTGATCATCCGTGATTAAGGGCGTAAGTGCCTTCAAAGCGGCGTCATTCTGATTTGTCGCGATCAACACGACCGCGAGATCATATTTAGGATAGGTGCGGTCAGGAAGCAGATCCGCTAGTTCTTGAAAGACAGGCACAGCCTTTTCAAACTCTTTTACCTGTACAAGACAATAGCCATAGGCCTCAAGCGTCTCAGGATGGGTTCCCATCTGCCCGAAGCTGATTGCGAAATGCTCGTTCGCGGACTGGCAATCGCCCTGTTTCTTCAGCAGCATTGCCAGCATTTCCTGAGCGGTCGGATCGTTCGGATCAGCCTTCAGAATCCGATTGAGTTGCGGAATGGCGCGCTTGTCGCCGGACTCGTAGAGAAGTTGAACTTCTCCCTTCAGCGCAGGCATGTATGTGGGCGAAAGGCGCAGCGCTTTGTCGAATGAACCAATCGCGTCTGTCTTCAAGCCCTTGAGCGAGTAGACAATCCCTTCCAGCGTCCACAGTCGAACGTCGTTCGGTTTTGATTGAAGCTGGGACTTGGTCAACTGCAGGGCTTGATCGTATTGCTCCGAACGAATTAGAGATTCAATCGATGCAACGGGTGAATCAGTCACCTGCGCGATTGCAACAAGGCCTCCATGCATGAAGCAGGAGACGCCGATACACAGGCCGAGAACGCCAATGTAACTTCTCCCCTTAAACTGTGTCTTGGCAAAAATGCCGGAAGCTCGTTGACTCCACATCATCAGTCTGCTCGCCTCCTGGTGCCACTCTGACCGGAAGGTACACTTCCCGTCGAAGTTGTACCTACGCCTGCCCGGTAAGTTCATCAATTCTACCGCTATTCACGGCGACGCCGTGCCGGTGCCGCCTCGTCTAACTGGTATTTGCTATTTCAGAACGCCTCGCTCGCTACTCGGTTCGCTCTTCGCTTTGGATACGCATGGAGACGAGGTACAGAGCGTGTCCGTGACTCCTTGCCCCTCCTTGATCGTAAAGATGCGATCTACTCCAGGCAATTTCACAATCTCTTTAGCGCCCGAGGGCCAATGAATTTCAGCTGTGCCGGCGTCGGTTGCGTCACCGAGACCAAAGTGCGGGCGTTGGTCATTGGATGAGATGTAACTTCCTCCGCTCATCACATCCTCGCGTTGACGGAGGCCATCTGCAGTCAGATACACAGTTGCGCCGACAGCATCTCGTGGACTCCTTGCTCCGCCGACTAGCTTCAATTCAACCCAATGATGATGATCCGGATTGACGTTCTTCAGCAATACAGGAGGACCATCCACAGGATTGATGACCAAATCGATCTTGCCGTTATTGAAGAGATCGCCAAATGCCGCACCGCGCCCCCTTATGACTACCGCGAGACCGGACCCTTTTACAGGCGGCACGTATTCAAATTTGCCTTTGTGGTTGTTGTGGAAGAGGAGTGGGCGCTGGGCATAGCTAGTACCCCAATCATGCTCGTCAACCTGTGGATACACGTGGCCATTCACCATCATCGCATCCTTCCAGCCGTCGTTATCGTAGTCGATAAAGCCGTCTCCCCAACCCACAAATGGCACAGCAATCTGAGCGATTCCGGCGTCTCGAGCCGCTTCGGTAAAGCTGGCGTCGCCATCGTTTCGATAAAGAGCTTTGTAGTCGTCTGAAAAATCAGTCACTAAAACGTCGACACGGCCGTTGTTCAGATAGTCGCCCACTGCCAAGCCCATTGAGGCAATCTCACGGCCGTCACTGTTGAAGGCAAATCCGGAGATAAGGCTCTGATCATCGAATGTGCCGTCTCCCTTATTGATATAGAGAAAATTGCGTTCGGAATCGTTCGCCACCAGTAAGTCCACTTTGCCGTCGTTGTTCACGTCCACAAATATTGATGTGAAGCCGTAAAACGCTTCAGGGTCGGAGACTCCGGCCTGTTTGCTGACATCGGTGAACTTCCCATTTCCATCGTTGTGGAACAGGTGGTCAGGCTCGCCGGGCAGCCCGCGGGGACCACATTCCACCGGTACCCCGCGCATCTGGCAGAAGGCTGGAAGCGCCGCGCCAGCCTCAGAGCTTGGTTGGTTATTGATGTCATCATGGACATACCCGGAGACAAATAGGTCGAGCCGGCCATCGCCGTCGTAATCGCCCCAGGTTGCACCGTCAGACCAGTTGCCCAGTGTTACTCCAGTCTCTTCGGCGACATCGGTAAAGGTCCCGTCATGATTGTTGTGGTAGAGACGATTCTTACCAAAATTGGCCACAAATATATCCGGCCAGCCGTCATTGTCATAGTCGCCGATCGCAACACCGAATCCCCATCGATCGTTCGCTACTCCGGCTTTTTCTGTGACGTTGGTAAAGGTTCCGTCATGATTGTTATGAAACAGGGCTGCGTGCGGCGGGTCTTCCTTGCCTTCAAGAGCGTTATAGGTGGAACCGTTCACCAGGTAGATATCGAGCCAGCCATCGTTGTCGTAGTCAATCAGTCCGACACCTGATCCGTCCGTTTCCAGGATGAATTTCTTTTCAGGGGTGCCCATGACGTGGTTCCACGAAGCCAGGCCTGCAGCCTTGGTGACATCTTCGAAAACCACAGCTCCCTTGTCGACAAATCCTCCGGCGGTAATGGGCCGCTTCTCCGAATCGTATACCGGAGCGAATGCACCTGCAGAAGCAATACCGCCCATACCCGCCTTGGCGGGCTTCACTGGTTCCTGCCCTTGCATGGCCCCGCATTGAGAGAAGACAATCACACAAAGTGTCAAGGTCGTGGCAAGCCCGATAGGGCGCTGACGGCCGGCGAATCCATGGTGAGCATGCTGATACAGTGCTAACAACAGTGACCTTCCTTGAAAAGCCGTGTGCAGAAGTTGGCGGCAATCCGCCACCGAAGTGACTATCGAGCGGATGAGGTGGCCACAATGGGGCCGGCGGCTTTATCGTCCAAGCACCGCTTGTCGTTACACGATTCGCCTGTGATCCCTTTGCCCTCGATGATGGTGTAAATGCGATCCACCGCCGGAAGTTTCAGAGTCTCCTTTGTGCCATCGGGCCAATGAATCTCGGCTGTGCCCGCATCAGTCGCATCGCCCAGCCCAAAGTGAGGTCGCCGGTCGTTTTCCGAAATATAGCTGCCACTAGCCAGAACATCCTGTCGCATCCGCATGCCATTTACCTTCAGGTACACTGTGGCGCAGGTCGCATCCCGTGGACCCTTCGGACCGCCTGCCAGACTCATCTCCACCCAGTGGTGATGATCAGGGTTAACATTCCGCAGTAAGACCGGTGGGCCATCTATTGGATTGATAATTACGTCGATCTTTCCGTCGTTGAATAAGTCGCCAAACGCAGCGCCGCGCGCCGGAATCACATCTGCCAGTCCCGTTCCTTTTACTGGCGGCACATACTCAAATCTGCGCGTCTTCGCTACGCCGGGCACATTGTGAAAAAGTAGCGGACGCTCGGCCCACGTCGTGCCCCACGCATGTTTGTCCACCTGGGGGTAAACGTGGCCATTGACCATAAAGAGATCCAACCAACCGTCATTGTCGTAGTCGATGAAACCGTCTCCCCAGCCCACAAACGGAATCGTGGTTTGCGCTATTCCAGCGTCGTAGCTCACGTCGGTAAAGCTCGCTCCGCCGTCGTTGTGAAAAAGTACTTTGTAGTCGTCCCCGAAGTCAGTCACGAAGAAATCGATCTCGCCACTGTTCTCGTAATCGCCGGCGGCAATGCCCATCGACGCGATTTCGCGACCATCCTTGTTCAGTCCGAAACCTGAAACATAACTTTGATCGTCAAAGGTTCCATCACCCTTATTGATGTACAGGAAGTTCGGTTCTGAGTCGTTGCCCACTACAAGGTCTGGCTTTCCGTCCCCGTTGATGTCGATGAAGATTGCCGTGAAACCGAAATACTTGTTCTTGTCTTCTACGCCGGCTTTCGTCGTCATATCGGTAAAGGTCCCATCGCCGTTGTTGTGGAATAAATGGTCCGCCTCGCCCGGCAATCCGCGCGGTCCGCAATTCACGGTCGCGCCTTTATATTGGCACGATGAGTTCGCCATATCGTTAGCAAGTGCCTCCGCCAAAGCGCGGTCGTAATGAACGTAACCCGACACGTACAGGTCTAGTAAGCCATCGCCGTCGTAATCGCCCCAGGCCGAACCTGGCGTCCAGTTGTCGACCGCAACGCCCGCCTTCTCGGCCACATCCGTAAAAGTGCCGTCGTGGTTGTTGTGGTAGAGGCGGTTCTTTCCGAAGTTTCCCACGTAGATGTCCGGCCAACCGTCGTTGTCATAGTCGGCAACTGAGCACCCGTAGCCCCAGCGGTCGTTCATCACGCCCGCCTTCGCGGAAACATCCGTAAACGTT
The DNA here is from genome assembly GCA_049590315.1 of Occallatibacter sp. Taxonomy (GTDB): domain Bacteria; phylum Acidobacteriota; class Terriglobia; order Terriglobales; family Acidobacteriaceae; genus Telmatobacter. Next base: position 9,345 of record JBAWCO010000549.1, read on the forward strand.
CCGTCATGATTGTTGTGAAATAGAGCCGCGTGCGGCGATTCTTCCTTGCCATCAAGCGCGGCGAAGGTTGAGCCGTTCACAAGGTAAATGTCCAGCCAGCCGTCGTTGTCGTAGTCAACGAGGCATACGCCCGACCCGTTCGTCTCGACTATGAACTTCTTCTCCGGCGTCCCCATCTTATGAATCCAGTTCGAGAGCCCAGCCTTCGCGGTAATGTCCTCAAACACCACGGGGCCCTTGTCGACAAATCCGCCCGCCGTGATCGGCCGCTTCAGTTCGTCGTAGATAGGTTTGGCTGCCACGCCCGAGGCAATTCCGCCCATGCCATTTCTTGCGGGAGGTTGCGCTGGTTGCTGTGCTCGGCAACTGCCAATTACGACGAGCCAGTTGACGACAACACTGCAAATCAATCCATGAAAGCGCAAATAGTATCCTCCGGCATGTCACGATCTTAACGCCGACAGTTCCGAGGCGGCTACGGCACCCGTCGACAGTGGCAGGAGTTGGGAATAGAATGCGGGCGTCATGCTCGCCGGATCTGTTGTAGCCAAAAATCATGGCTGCACCAGTGTCGACGAATCGACTCCCGGTACAGCCACGAGTTCAGACCTGCGCTGTTTCGCCGGCAGAACCAACGAGCAGCTTAGAAGCTCGCCCTAAGGTGGAGCTGCAAGCTACGCGGCGGCAACTGGTTGGTGGACTTGCCGAACGAACTGTCGGTCATGCCCGAGTCGACGCCGTTTAAGTTGGTGCGGTTAAACAGATCGAAGACTTCTCCTTTGGCCTCGATCTTCACCTTTTCTGAGAAGAACCACGGAAGGCTGAAGTATTTCTCGAAGGTGAAGTCGAAGTCCTTGTATCCCGGCCTGTCGTAAGTGTTGCGTCCGAGGTTGCCCTCCAGCCCCAAGCCCGGCGCGGGGAATTGCGAGGCTGTGAAGATTCCGTTGAGGAATTTGCTCTTCGATTGTCCGCCCAGGTGAGGGCCAAAGGAAGGCACGTTGGGTAGCTTGGTGTTGTAACCGTCGGCGTTGTAGTCGCCGCCGCTATTGCCGACGATCGTGGTGCCCGCTGGGCATTGGCTGTTTACAAGCGCCGCGCCACCGCTGCAAATCGGCGCGAAGCCCGAACCGTTTACGACCGTGAAGGGCAACCCGGTCTCCCCGACCCACTTGCCGCCGAATTGCCATCCGCCGAGTATGCTCCTGAGCATCAGGCTGGAATAACTATTGGGAACATCCCAGGTACCATCCGCCGTAAACTGCTGTCGGATGTCAAAGTCGGCGCGCCCGCGCTGAGCATGTAGAGCGTTGTTCACATAGAAGTCGGATCCCGAAGTAATGGATCCGCTGTCAAGTGATTGAGCCTGGCTCAACTCGTCCAACGCCTTTCCGTAGGTGTAGATC
>JBAWCO010000550.1:0-14510 GCA_049590315.1 Occallatibacter sp.
ATCGGCGCCAAAGTCGGCGGGAAGGCGCCCTCAGACGTGATCGGGACCAAGTGTTACGACCACTTCAAGACCGGAGACTGCAAGACCGATCGGTGCGCCTGCGGGCAGGCGATGCTCCAGGACAAGAAGAGTTCGTCTGAAACCGTTGCGCGGCCGGTTGCAGGGCTCGAGATCGATATTGCCTACAGCGCTGTTCCGGTCCGGGACACCAATGGTCGGGTCATTGGCGCACTTGAGGTTGTAACTGATCAAACCCAGGTGAAAACGGCTGCCCGGCTAGCTGGAAAATTAGCCGACTACCAGGCATCTGAAACGGAGAAACTGGGAGAGGGGCTTAGGAAGCTCGCACAGGGGGACACTAGCGTCAAGGTCGAGCCAGCTTCTGGGGATGCGGATACAGCACAGGTGCGCACAACCTTTGAGGGGCTTGCTGAAGCATTCGGCACGTGCGTGCGGGCTGTCAGCAGCATGGTCACGGATGCGGGTACGTTGTCAGACGCCGCGATTGCCGGAAGATTCTCTGAAAGGGCAGAGGCAAGCAAACATCTGGGTGACTACCGAAAGATTGTCCAGGGGGTGAATGAAACCCTCGACGTCGTAGTAGACAAGCTGAATTGGTATCAGGCGATCATCGATGCCGTTCAGTTCCCGATTCATGTCATTGACAAGGATATGAAGTGGGTATTCCTGAACAAGGCATTTGAAAAGCTGATGGTGGAGAACAAAATCATTCGCAACCGCGACGAAGCGCCCGGTATGCCTTGTTCCTCAGCCAGAGCAAATATCTGCAAGACCGAAAGCTGCGGTCTTGTCCAGCTCGCCAAGGGTGTGGGGGAGACTTATTTTGATTGGAACGGGCAGAACTGCAAACAGGAGTCCTCGAAGCTAACGAACCTGAAGGGCGAGCATGTTGGCTATGTCGAAGTCGTTCAGGACCTGACCTCCATCGTGCGCGCAAAGGAATTCACGACCACCGAAGTTGTGCGGTTGGCTTCTAACCTAGCTCAGATTGCGAAGGGCGATCTGGATGTGAATCTGAAATTGGCGGACGCCGACAAGTACACAACCGAGGTGAGAGCCCAGTTCGCCCAGATTAACGACAGTATGGTTGAGATGGTCAACGCCATCAACCAACAGGCATCCGACGCGCAAAAGATCGCCGCTGGAGACTTGTCCGCTCAAATCAACGTTCGTTGCGAGAGCGACGTGGTCGCAAAGAGTCTGCTGAGCATCACTGATTCTCTAAGAAGTCTGATATCGGATGCGGAAATGCTTGCGAGGGCGGCTACAAACGGCCAGGTTGGTAAACGTGGAGACCTCAGCAAACATCACGGCGACTATCGCAAGGTCATTGAAGGTGTAAACCACATGCTTGAAGCAATTGTCGAGCCACTCAAAGCTACCTCGGAAAACGCAAGCACACTTGCATCCGCTTCAGAGGAGCTGACTGCAGTCAGTCAATCCATGGCAGACAGCGCCGATGACACGGCAAAGCAGGCGAACATCGTCTCCGCGGCAAGGGACCAGGTGTCAAGAAATGTAGCCTCAGTCGCGGCTGCGTCGGAACAGATGCAGGCCTCGATCCGAGAGATTTCAAAAAATGCGAACGACTCGGCACGAGTGGCCAAGAATGCCGTGACTGTGGCACAGTCGACAAACGAAACCATGGGCAAGCTCGGCACGTCGAGCCAGGAGATTGGCAACGTCATCAAGGTGATCACCTCGATTGCGCAGCAGACAAACCTTCTGGCGCTGAACGCGACGATTGAAGCCGCACGGGCCGGAGAGGCGGGTAAAGGCTTTGCCGTGGTGGCAAACGAAGTCAAGGAGCTTGCCAAGCAAACCGCCAAAGCAACGGAAGAGATCGGACAGAAGATTGAGGCGATTCAGGCCGGAACGAAGGGCGCAGTCAAGGCCATTGAGGAGATCGGCTCAATCATCAATCAGATCAACGACATTTCAAACAGCATTGCTTCGGCAGTAGAGGAGCAAACAGTCACCACGAACGATATTGGACGCAGTGTTTCAGAAGCCGCACAAGGTGTGACGGAGATTGCGAAGAATATCAACGGGGTCGCAACATCCGCGAGAAACACTACGCAGGGAGCGAACGACACGAAGGCTGCATCCCTGGAACTGAGCCAGATGGCAGCTCGGCTGCAGGCATCGGTTTCGAAGTTTACCTACTAACTCAACGTTGGAATGTGAAGCAGGCCGGCGGCCGATTGAAACGTCCGCCGTCTGTTTCCACTGACCGAAGGCGAAGGAACATGTCGAAAGCTCTTGTTGTAGACGATTCCAAGACAATCCGAATGATCTTAAAGAGGGCCCTGACAGAGGTTGGCTTCGATGTCTGTGAGGCGGGGAATGGCAAGGACGCGCTCGATACGCTTCAAGTCGAGGGCGACGGCGTGACATTGGCCCTGGTTGACTGGAACATGCCAGAAATGAATGGCATTGAGTTTCTCGTCGAGCTTCGCCGCAGGCCCGAATTCTCAGCGATCAAAGTAATCATGGTCACGACCGAGGCTGAGTCTGGGCATATGGCGGCTGCTCTGCAGGCCGGTGCTGACGAGTATGTTATGAAGCCGTTCACAAAAGAGATTCTGAAAGAAAAACTTCAACTTGCCGGAGCTCTTTCGTACGCAAGTTGCTAGACAAGGCCATGATAACCAGACAACTCCAACCCGGCGAGAGAATCCGAGTAATGGTCGTTGACGATTCGGTCGTCATACGGCGCATTGTTACGCGCGTGCTGGAACAGGATCCGGCGATCGAGGTTGTTGGTTCGGCGTCGAATGGATTGCACGGTCTGCAGCGAATCCCGCAATTGAATCCCGACGTGCTGACGCTGGATATCGAGATGCCGGATATGGACGGGCTTGAAATGTTGAGGCGCGTACGGCAGGAGTATCCAGCTCTGCGCGTTATCATGTTCAGCACACTAACCGAGCGCGGCGCGGCAATCACTCTGGAGGCACTAACACTCGGAGCGGAAGACTACGTTACAAAATCTTCCAATGAGGCATCTCGCGAAGATTCGTTTTCTCGTTTGAAAGACGAGATGATTCCAAAGATTCGACAGTTCTTTCGCTTTCCCCGCCAGTCTGAGGAAGCGAAAAGCGAGCCTGCCCATCCCACTCGGATCGGACCACCCGTCTCGTATGTCGCGACTTCGACAGAACGTCCAAGGGTTGTAGCTGTAGGAATTTCAACTGGTGGCCCCACTGCACTTGGTTCGATTCTTCCAGCTTTGCCGGCTAGTTTCCCGTTGCCGATTCTGATTGTGCAACACATGCCGCCGTTGTTTACGCGTCTTCTCGCAGAGCGTCTGAACAGCCGCTGTGCGCTCGATGTCCGGGAAGCGGTCGACGGCGATGTAGTGGAGCCGGGTAAGATCCTGCTCGCGCCAGGGGATTTTCATATGAAAGTTAATTCCAATCAAGGGAAGGTCTCGGTGGTGCTTGACCAGTCGTCTCAACAGAATTTTTGCCGACCTGCCGTGGATGTACTGTTTCGGTCTGTTGGTGAAGTGTACGGGGGCGCCACCTTGGCCGTCGTCCTGACTGGAATGGGACAGGACGGGCTGAGAGGCGTAGAAGTTCTCAAGGCGCGTGGAGCAAGGATTCTGGCCCAGGACGAGGCAACAAGCGTTATTTGGGGAATGCCAGGTGCGGTGGTCAGGGCGGGGCTCGCTGACCAGGTTCTGCCGCTTGAGGCTGTTATTCCGGAGATCGTCCGCATGGCGGGAAGGAACTAAAGGAGCGGTATGGCGACGGTCGCGACCAACATCGAGATTCATCCGGAGAACTATAAATATTTGCAGCAGAGTGTCTACTCCGAAGTGGGAATCGTACTGGAAGACAACAAACATTATCTGCTCGAGGGGCGTTTGCTGCCACTAGCGGCCAAGCTGGGACTTGGTTCAGTGAACGATCTTTGCCGTTCGCTCCGGCAGAGCGCCAATGCAGAGACGACTCGAATGATCGCTGAGGCCATGACGACGAATGAGACCTATTTCTTTCGCGAGCCTCAGCACTACGATGCGATCAAGAATCTGTTGCTGCCAAGGCTGAAGGCTGATGTAGGGCAGGCGCGCAAATTGAGATTCTGGTCCGCTGCGGCATCAACGGGACAGGAAGCCTACAGTCTCGCGATGTTGATGCTTGAGCAAGGGTTGGATAGCTCGAGAATTCAAATCCAGGGTACAGACTTTTCGTCCAAAGTGGTTGAGCGCGCAAGGTCCGGGCTCTATCACCAGATTGAAGTAAACCGCGGTCTCCCAACCAGCCTGCTTTTGAAATATTTCCACCGGGCTGGGGTGAACTGGCAGCTCAATGAAAATGCGATGCGGATGGCAAGCTTTGATACATTCGATCTCCGCAGCAGCATGCGGACAATGGGGCCATTCGATATGGCGTTCTGCAGAAACGTGATGATCTATTTCGACAACGACACCAAGCGAAAGATGATCAAGGAAATCCACAGCACACTGTTTCGAGGCGGATGGTTCCTCGTCGGCAGTGCGGAAACGCCTCCGGGTCTCAATGAGTATTTCGAGGAACAGAGAATTGGAAGCACGACGATTTACGTCGCGCGTTGATAGGAGAAGTATGGAAACTGCAGTTAGTCAAGACACAGTGGTAGAGATTGTTGAATCAATTTTTTCAACGATGCTGGAAATCGACGTGTCCCCTTCCAACTCGCCACACAGTACCGGTGGGGAACGGATGACCTCTACGGTCTATCTTGAAGGCGACTGGAACGGAGCGGTCTCTCTTGAATGTAATCGTTCGCAGGCATGTCAGTTTGCGGGAAGATTTCTTGCAACAGATCCGCCCGCGGCAGTCGATGACGATGTTAAGGACGCGCTTGGCGAACTCGTGAATATGATTGGCGGGAACATCAAGTCGATTCTAGCCCAAGAGACTCGCCTTTCGATGCCTTCTGTTATTGACGGCCATGATTACGAATTGAGGATTTGCGGCAGCCAATCGCGCGACGTGAGTGCATTTCAATTCTTCGGTGGTACTTTCTGGGTGACAGTTCTTGACGAGCGCACGTCGCGAACGAATTGAGCGCAGTCTCGATCTGTCGAGCAGATACTCGTTGGATTTTTTGTGGAAAGACTTTTGAAGGGGTTGGGATATGGACATCTTAGTTGTAGACGATAGCAAGATCATGCGAATCATTCTTCAGCGTGCGATTCGGCAAGCCGGATATCGCGGGCTTAATGTCTGCGAGGCCGAGAACGGCGTGCAGGCTCTCGAAAAACTTCGCGAAGGGAAGCCTAAACTCATCCTCTCAGACTGGAATATGCCGGAAATGTCTGGGCTCGAGTTCCTGAGGCAGGTCAGGGAAACTGAGGCAAAACTTCCATTCGGGTTTGTCACCACCGAATGCTCATCCGAAATGCGGGCGCTCGCGATGAGTTCGGGGGCAACGTTCTTGCTCTCCAAGCCTTTTAGTCCCGAAGATATCCAGGAAGCGCTAACGCGAATCCTAGACTGAGAGTCACGAAAATGCTGATGCCGGAAGCACACAATCTCTCAAAACATTTCACGCACCTGGTTGGCCGTGACGTCAAGTTCCAAAAGGCAGGGCTTGCGCCGGATAAGGGCGCGAGTTGGATCTACGGGAGTTACGAAATGGTCTCTGCCGATGATCCGACGGACACGAAGTCCCTGGTCGTAAAAGCGGATCGAGATCTGCTTGGATCGCTCGCGGGAGCATTGGTCGGATTGCCGAGTGACGAAGTAATTCGTCGCCTAAGGAGTTCGTCCCTGGACGAACTATTGCAAGACGCAATCTATGAGATTCTCAACGTCGCTGCAGGTGTGATTGCTCCGGGTTACCGGACGATTCTTGCTGGAATGTCAGTGGAGGCCCGCGATGTTCAGGGGGAAGCCTCGCAAGTGTTGGCATCTCCTTCTGCGAAGGCGATTTTTGATGTTGTGGTTCAAGGCTACAACGGGGGCAGATTCAGAGTGTTCGGCTGAGTGAGAATGAGAATTGGTCGGCCTTTGAGAGATTGGAAGCCGGAATACTGAATCTGTATCGCGAGCACGAAACACGAACAAGCGGTGACATGGCAAGAGGAAAGTTTGTGAAAAGTACGCGATCCAATGACGAGACGAGGTATCTCCTTTCAACTAGAACTCTCACAGTAAAAGAACTGATCTGTGCGGCGGTTCCGGTCTTGCTCTACTTGGGATTGTCCGCCGTGATCTGCCTGACCTCAGCTTGCAAACATAAGGTAGTCACGCAAGAAACGCAACACAATGTGACGGCAGAACCTCCGGCAGTGACCGAGCCCTCTGTTCTGGCAGCTACAAAGGTCATCCCCTCCAGCAAGATGTGCAAAGGATTGTCGGGTGATGCTGAGACGAAGTGTCTATGTCCCCACCCACTTCAGTTCGCACTCAAGTCACAACTGGGGTCCGCCGAAGATGCTTTCTCAACAGACATTGATATAAGGAAGTCGGCGTGGTCGATGTATCGAATCCGGATATTTTCTGTGGACGATATAGACAGAATTAGCGGTTTTGTCGCCATTCCGAATGACGCGAATTCCCTGAATCTAACTGAAAGTATGGACTTCGATCCAACTTCTGTGATTCTCTCGAGCAGTACTCCGAAGGATGAATTCAAGTTGAACGTCGGCACTTCGATGGCGCTTCGGCTAAAGTGCATTAACCAGGAACATTGATCGCGTTGCGGGCTGATGGTCCAGGTTCAGGAAACATCACGAGATGAACCACGATGCCTGCCGATTTTGCGCGCCGTTCATTGCATACAGCTCAATCGCTGTCGAGGTCGGCGTGGCAGGAGAACTCCCACTAGCAAGGCGTCTAATCAAGTCCCGGCCTGGGGCGACCCTAGAAAGAAGAGAATCTGCCCTCAAGATTTCAGCAGCCTAGTTGTCCTTCCCTATGCACTGAGGCAAGGGCCAGCCGGTGCGGAAAAGGTGCACCGGGCCCGAGATCTAATCAGTATTCATTCATCGAAGGCGACAGAGGACTCGGCATCCTCATCAAGTTGCGGAGGTCCGGAGGAATTGATGCATGCGCGCAGTGGCTGCTTGCAACCCTCCGTATGCGCTCAAGTCGATCTCGCGCATCAAGCAAGTCGAAGCGGAGAATCTGGTTCTTAAGGAGCAACTCAGCTACCATGAGCTCCAAACATGACTTCTCTCCGCTGGATGCAGGGGGGCGAGAGTCCAATTGAAGAGGCCGATCGGTCGATGAAGAAGGAAGAACATTCATGCTATTGAGATTCATAATGAACTCCTGGGTGTTGAGGAAATTGTGAAAACTCCTGGGTGCTCTCTTCCATTGCTGCGAATGCAGCCATCAGAGGATCGTGATTACGTCAGTTCTCCGGGGGACATTTCGGCTGCGGCGCCGATTCGAGAGCAATCCAAATTGGAAGTCCGGCCTAACCTCTCCGACAGTATCTGCAATGGCCTCATTTGCCGCTACCCAGCTTTGGACGGTTTTCTTCCTGTATTATTCTGCAGGCAGAACTGGATCGAGCGCTTTCCAAGTGGATGAGAGTCGGGGGAATTTCCCCCCGCTTGAGACCCATGGAGTGCGAATTGCAACGATGATTTTGCAGAGCTGTGGACGTTGCCGGAGACTTGGGCTTCTTAGCTATCGTAGAAACGCGATCCGTTCAACAGTCGCCGAATCGCGGTCTTGAATCTCTCCAGCGGAGTTGCCCGAGCATTGCGATAGACAACCTTCCCCGGTACGATGAGCGTCACTTCTGTCCCGTTGTTCGAAGAGCTCACGATAGTCAACTTACTGTGAATACGGGTGGCGCGCTCGCGCATGCCCTGCAATCCGAAGTGTCCGGCTTTCCCGTGGTCGGTGATAGAAGGGTCGATGCCAAGGCCGTTGTCCTTGATGCGAATGGACAAGTCGCTTGTATATCGAAGGTCGATTTCAAGCCGGCTCGCCTTTGAATGGAAAGCGGCGTTGCGAATTGCTTCATACGCGATTCGATACACCTCGTCGCGAACGAGAGGGTGCATGTTGACGGCATCTCCAACCACGGAAAATGCGACGGCCATGGAGGACGGGATCTGGCTGTCTTCGGTTGCGCGTCGCAAGGCCTCAGAGAGGTGGTTCCTCTCTGTAGTCGTGACCCGCAGAGAATGGAGAGCCGCACGGCCTTCATCCACGGCCTGACTTAACCATTTGGAGAGCTTTTCCAGAGCTTGACGCATTCGCGCCGCATCAGCGCCCTCGTCCAGAGCATCGTCAGCCACCATCTTGCTGCCCTGAACTGTTTGAATAAATGTGTCGTGGAGTTCTCGCGCGAGGCGGGTTCGCTCTGCGAGCCGTTCGTCGAATTGGATTTTGATGGCATTTGCGATCTGCCGCACGCGCAGTTGGTAAAGAGTGAACACGATGAGAGCCGCTAAGACACCGCAGAGCGACCGGAACCAGGCTCTCTGGAACCAGGCAGGCTCGATACTAAACTCAAGACTGGCGCCTGCATTGTTCCAAATGCCGTCGCTGTTGCATGCAATGACGTGGAACGTGTACTTCCCTGGGGTGAGATCGTTGTAGAACGCCTGACGCCGCGTTCCGGGCTCCTGCCAGTTTGCATCCTGGCCATCGAGCTTGTAGCGAAATCGCACTTTCTGCGGAGCGACGAAGCTGATCGCTGTGTAGTCAACTTCGAGGTCGCGTGTGAGAGCTGGCAGACGAAGAGAGTCTTGCGGGGGAAACTTCTGGTGATCCGCTACGACTGCTTCCACATGAATGGGCGGTGGCGTTGTGTTGATTTTGAGATGGCTTGCGTCGATCGATTGCAGGATTCGTCCGTTGACAAACCAGAGGCGGCCGTCGGCTGTTCTGGTTGCCTGCGGCTTGAGCGAAGTCAGTCCAGCCTGCACCCCATCTGCCTCGTCAAAGACCTGGGTATGGACTGAATCGCCAGGGTGCTGCCACCAGTTGTTCAGTTCGGACCGCGCGATTTTGATGAGCCCGCACCGAGAATACAACCAGATGGCATCCTCGTCGTCCTCAACTAGGGCGAAGATGTCGTCGCACGGCAGACCATTGTGAATGGTCAGGTTCTCTCGCTTCGATCCTCTCAGGCAGAACAGCTCATTCAGCGTTGTTCCCCAAACTGTGCCGTCGGGGTCGACGAGAAGATCCCGGATCTGACGCCGATTGCCAGTTTCATTTGTGCCTGTCGATTGTGTTTTTCCGTCTTTGAATCTCATCAACTCCCCATCGACAAGTCCAAGGGCGATTCCGCCGTCTGGAGTGGCTGTGAGGACGTAGGCGGTTTTGATTTGCGCAGAAGTCTGCTCCGCTCGCACCGCATAGTCCACGATCTCATCGAGATTCTGTCCGGCACGAACCCATATGGAGTGGCGCGTGTCCTCTGTGATGGAAAAGACGATGCCTAGTGGAGTTCCGTCCGAGTGGCAGATGGCGCGGAATTTTCCGTCCACGTAAGCGTACAGTCCATCTTCGAGTCCGAACCAGAGCCTGCCGGCGTGATCCTCAAACATGGTGGACACATTTCGTCCGGGCAGGTCGGGGCGCGGTAGAAGGGTTGAGAACTTTCCGTCTTTCAGCTTTTGGATGGCTTGATAACTGTTGAGTACCCAAACCCCTCCGGAGTGCGAAGCAAGCACAGACATGGCACCGTCAGCGGTCAGGCCTTCGTGCGTGGAATAGCTTGACACTCGAAGATCGCGAAATGTGTCAATGCCCAGAGAGGTGACGACCCAGACATTTCCCTCAATATCCTGATAGAAGCCGTGGACAGATTTACTTGAAAGGCCATCTTCCGCGCCAAACCGTTCGACCCGACGGTCCCGAATCCGAAACATCCCCTGATCGTTGGTCCCAATCCAGAGGCCATTGTCGCGGTCGACAAAAAGCGATGTAATTTGAGCATTCGTTGCAGGTATATCGGGGAATTTCTCGGTTGTCCATTGGCCATGAGCAAAGTGCTGCAATCGAACAACCGGATCGGAGCCATTGATAGCGGCCCATGTAGAACCGTCCGGTCCCGATGCAAGTGCCCTGAACAGCGCAAAGCTTTCGGGGCGGCCGGTGCGGTTCGGAAAACAGATCGTGGACTCTCCCGGCTTCCAGAGGCAGAGTTCCGAATAACCTCCGAGCCATATGTTCCCGTCGTCGCTCTTGGCAAGTCCGAGGACGTCTGGAAATGGAACATGATCCTGACTTCCGTAGCAAGTCAATTGCGCATTTCTGACTCGGCATACAGGACCCATGCCGTCGGTTATCTGCGTACGTGCCAGCCAGATGGATCCGACTTCGTCTTCAAGGAGCGCTTCAATGCGTCCACTCAGGTTTGGATAGTTGGTGAGCTGTCCATCTTTCCACTGGGAGAGGCCGTAGCCGGTTCCGATCCACAAGCTTCCATCGCGAGCGCCGAGCAGCGAGAATACTCTGGGATCGAATGTCTCCTGTCCTGCAGGCGGCTTCCATTGGATAAAGCGAACGCCGTCAAATCTGACTAGCCCGATGGCGGTGCCAATCCATAGGTAGCCGTCTGCGGTCTGCGCAATTGCGGTTGGCGATCCAACATAGACACCATCGCTTGTCTTCCAGGAAGCGTGGGCAAGTTGAGAGACAGATTTCCCCGGGCTAATGGCCAAGAGCGGAATAAGCCCGTTCGCACATAGCAAGAGCAAAAGCCAACGCGAGCGCGGAATACCGAATGTTGTCACCTTTCCCCCAAGCACAGCAATCGGCATCTCAGTCCGACCAGAAAGAGACGTCCTACTTCAAAACGGGGAATTCATAATCGTCAAGAATGCGCGGTATCCCACGGCTCGTCACGAAATCGCACATTCCAAACCTGCTGCAACTGAGGCTACCGAGCATTGCCGCTTTTGCAACCATCGAGATCTGCAGCGTGAATCCTGTGGTTTTCTACAGGTTGGGTCAAACCTGCAGAAAACCCCGCCTGATGGCGATGGTTACCGCGTGGGTCCGGTCATTGGCTCCCAACTTGTCCACCAGATTCTTGATATGGAAGTTGACGGTCGTCTCTGCGATCGAAAGATGATCGGCAATCTGCTTGTTACGATAACCGTCTCGGATCAGCTTCAGGACGTCCAACTCCCTGAGCGTGAGATCTTCTTCACCCATGTGCTCGGCGAGGCGAGTCGCGATTTCGGTTGGTATATGTTTTTTGCCCGCATGAACGGAGCGAATCACATCGAGCATTTCGGCCTTAGGTGTGCTTTTGAGGATGTAACCAGAAGCGCCCGCCCGCAATGCCCGCTGGATATCCCCATCGCTGTCTGAGGTCGTGAGAATGATGATGCGGGCGTCTCGAAACTCGCCGCGAATTGCAATCAGAGCGTCTGTACCGTCGGACCCTGGGAGCCGAAGATCCATCAGGGTGATGTCGGGGCGATGTATTCGAAATTGGGCGATTGCTTCCGTCGCATCGCCGGCCTGAGCGACCAGGAGCATATCCTGCTGCGATCCGATGATTGTGCTCAGGCCTTCACGAAAAATGGGATGATCTTCCACGCCCAGTATGCGTATCGGCTTCGTTGGGACCATGGGACTTTCTCCATCTGGCAGCGGTCGGAACGCCAGGGAAGTGCATTTATTCCAAACAGGATACAACAGCTCCAATGCAGTGTGTTTCTGACCGGGGTTACATTCGGGGAGCTACTGGGCCGCCGGGCATGGTTCGAGGATTCATTTCGGCCAGGCGGCCTGTGGGCCTTAACGACCTGAAGAATAATGCAGGTGGAATTCCGTTAGTTATAGGGTAGCTGGGAAAACGCCAGAGACCTATTCTCGACTCACGTCGCAAGAAACACAACGGTTTATTGCCAACGTTTTCCAAACTTTCAACCCAGTCAACAGGAGGCAGAAATGATCGCAGATAGCTTGATCCCGAACGATCAGGAGGTTCATACGCTTGACGGTCGCGGCGCCGATCTCTTGATTTCAGCCGAGCGCGAGTTCGCGGCTTTCCATCGCTCTGTGACCACACTCTACGGGCCATTGGAAGCGCAGTTAGCGCTTGAAGACTGGTTGAGTGAATTGGAGAACGCGGCAATATGGCAGAATTTGCAGGCTCCGGATTGGCGAGAATTTACGGTTGCCGCGAGTTCGCGCCTGGCTGACAGAATGGGCGCACGGCTCACCTCGCCATTCGACGGTCAATCAGGAGCCTTTGTCGCCGTCAACGGTTTCAAAGACTCGGTGACAAGCGTCTCGAATTCGTCGACCAGCGAACCGTCCCACCAACCGCGTTTCACTTCTTCCCGGATGATTTCGAGCGCGACGTCTTGCGGGAGAGCGGCCCGGTAGGGTCTATCAGTTGTCAATGCATCGTAAACATCAACGATCTGAAGAATTCGTGCGGTGAGCGGAATCTGGTCACCTTTGAGTCCGTCGGGGTATCCCGAGCCATCTAGCTTCTCGTGATGGTGGCGGATGATCGGGAGCACGAGCCGAAAGGATCTAAGCGGCGAGCAAATGCGCTCTCCGACAGCGGGATGCTTCCTTATGATTTCCCACTCGTCTTCTGTCAGCGGACCCTTCTTGACCAGCACATGTTCCGGCACGGCGATCTTGCCGATGTCGTGAACAACTCCGGCTCTTCGCAGAGCAACACGCTGGTCTTGCGGCAGTCCAAGCCGGGTTGCCATTGCAACTGAATAGTCAGACAGGCGGTCGCAGTGACCGCGCGTATAGGGATCTTTTGCCTCGATGCTCAGCGCCAGACTGAATAAGACCGCCTCTGCATTCTCCAGCTCATCGGTAAACGCTTTCAATCGCAGCAGGGATCGAGTGCGGGCCAGCAGCTCCTGCGGGTTTACGGGCTTGCTCAGAAAGTCGTCCGCACCGGAGGTGATGCCTGCGATGCGCTCGTCGACACGCGTCAGACCGGTGACAAGAACGACAGGGATGAACTGCGTCTCTCGATCTGATTTGACCGCGCGGCAGACATCAAAGCCAGTCTTCCCTGGCATGATGACGTCGAGTATGGCCAAGTCAATCGGTTCACGATGAATCCTGTCCAAGGCTTCGTCGCCGTTCGCAGCTAAGACGGTGGTATAGCCTTCCGCTGTGAGAATTGCCGAAAGAAGCTCACGGCTAATTTCGTCGTCATCTGCGACCAGAATGACGGCCTTCGAATTGACTGAACCGAACATGAGTCTCCGAGGTTCCTGTCATACCAACGTTGAAGATTTGCGCCAGGAAAGCCAGCCTTATCGATTTCAGGCCATTAGTCAAAAACGGATTGTCGGGGCTCAAGTTGTCGCGGGAAGATGAAGTCGATCAGGTCATTCGAGGAGCACCGCAGATTGGAACATAACCCCACGCAAACTCGCGCTGCAACCAAAGGTTGACCTTTACGCAGCCCACTAGACGCAAATTGAGGCACTCGTGCTTCTGACCTCGCGCACTATCCCAGACAATTCAGGGAAATACCGCAATTGCATCGCGTGGGGTGCGCCTATTCTCAGGGGACACACACCTCTCGCAGCTACACAGGATACTCAACCAACAGGTAACTAGCCGTCAATGACCTTTTCGTGTGAGTTAACGTCAAATAGCCAACCTTTTTTCGATTATTGGAATCAATTCCTCCTTGGGGAGAGGAGTAAGCGCCGAGGCAAAACACCGTCAAAGCGATCATCCGCGGTGGTACTGATCAGTTCCGGGTCATTACCTGCAGTCACGAAAAAGCGGGTCTCCGGATTTGCTGGCAAGCGGAGTATTAGCAAGCAAGTAACTCGAGTAGGAGAGGCCGACATGCCGTTTCCCCACGGATCCAACGCATCCCGCGTTGCACAGCTCGTAGTGTGTCTGTTGTTTGCGACAGCCTTCTTTGCTGCTCTGTTGATCGCGACCTCTGCCCATGCGCAATTCCGAGCTTCGTCGCACGGCACAGTAACCGATCCAAGCGGAGCCGTGCCTTCGCCGGTTATCCGCAGCAGGCTGCGATCGTGCATTGAGCGGACGTCCTACCGCGTGCACCGAGGAATTCCCGCATACGCTCATCAGCGAATGCCCCGCCGTGAGGCAGAAGCGGGGTAACAATTCCGCGTCGCGAACAATTGTCCCAACGAGCGTTTATCTGAAAATTGAGCTTTCCGAAAAGCGAAAGCATCTACAAAAACACAGTAACCGAATTCCCCCTGGAGACCAGAATGCAAGGTAACGGATTTGAAAAGAGTGTTAGCCAACCTGGGAAGACAGCAAAAACTCTTCTAGCGCAAATCGCATGGTGGCCGGTGGCAGCGTTGATGCTGGCGCTGGTCTTCGTTGTTGTGCCGGCGCAAGCACAATACCGGACATCCATCCAAGGAACCGTGGCGGACCCCACGGGCGCTTTGGTTCCGGGAGCAACTCTCACGCTCACAAACAAGTCAACCAACGAAACGGTAGTTCGAACAAGCAACAATGAAGGTATCTTCAACTTCAACGCCCTTCCTGCCGATCACTTCTCCCTGGTTGTGACGAGGGATGGCTTCAAGA
>JBAWCO010000551.1:0-3127 GCA_049590315.1 Occallatibacter sp.
GATCCTGATGAATCTGTTCATGCACTATGCGTTCGATGTCTGGATGAAGCGCACCAATCCAACTTGTCCGTTTGCCCGTTATGCCGATGACGCGGTGGTTCACTGCCGAAGTCGGAAACAGGCAGAACAAGTAATGCGGTCCATCGCATTGCGACTGACGGAATGCGGGTTGACAATGCACCCAGAGAAATCGCGGATTGTGTACTGCAAGAGCAGTGGCCGCAACGCTTCTTATCCGCATGTTCAGTTCACATTCCTTGGATTTACATTTCGTCCAAGGCGTGCCGTCAACAGTCAAGGCCGGAGATTCACAAGCTTTTCTCCGGGCGTGAGTGTTGAGGCTCTGAAGCGAATGCGGAAGGAGGTGCGGGGCTGGCGCATCCATCGTCGGACAGCGACGACACTTGCTGAACTGGCGAAGCAATACAATCCGGTACTACGTGGCTGGTGGAATTACTTCGGGGAGTTCTACCCATCGGCGATGCACAGCTTCGCTATGTATTTCGATGGCAAGCTGATGCAATGGGCCAGACGCAAATACCAGACACTGGAACGGCGAGAGCAGGCCAGTGTGCAATGGCTCATCAAGATGAAGAACTGCTTTCCTCAGATGTTTTTCTACTGGAGCGTTACCAGATATTCGGTTGGATGATGGGAGCCGGATGAATCGAGAGGTTCACGTCCGGTTCTGCGAGGGGCTGAGGGTGAAATTCCCTCGGCCTACTCACCATCATCAGAGTCCGCCTGCTGAGCAGGCGCACAGCAGAGGGTGGGAATCGACGGGCTGGAAATGCTGCGCGATTGCATAGTACTTAGTGCTATACTTTGAGGCGTGGGTCAATCAGCCAAAGTGAAGCTGTCGGTCTTGAAAAGCAAGGCTTTTGCCCGATTCGCTCGCAAGGCCAGGATCGGTGATGCGGACCTTTGGGCGTCTGCTCAGCTTGCAAATCAGGGCACAATGGATGCCGATCTTGGTGGCGGGGTCATCAAGCAGCGAATCGCGCGAGCTGGAGAAGGCAAGTCCGGAGG
This sequence comes from Occallatibacter sp., assembly GCA_049590315.1. GTDB lineage: Bacteria > Acidobacteriota > Terriglobia > Terriglobales > Acidobacteriaceae > Telmatobacter. The sequence continues at coordinate 1,030 of JBAWCO010000551.1, forward strand.
ATCGCGGTCGATCATTCTTTTCCGGGCCGGCAGCCGGGCGGTCTTTGTGTACGGTTTCGAGAAAAAGGAACGCGCCAACATCAGGCAGGACGAGTTGGAGGCATTCCGGGAACTGGCAAAAGTGGTCCTGGGCTATACAGAAAGCGAACTCGCGCAGCGAGTCAAAGATGGGGCTTTTATTGAAGTGAGGGAGCCAGAGGAGGAATCGAGCAATGGCTAAGAATTACCGCACGAAGGTCATGGCCGCCATTCACGAAACGGCGGCTGATCTCTACTCCGTCGGGGGGATGGACCAGACGACGATGCGCAAGTTCGACAAGCTGTGCCTGACTCCGATCAAGGAGATGACGCCGCGCAAGATTCGTTCCGTGCGGCTGCGGGAAAAGGCCAGCCAGACAGTCTTTGCCGCCTATCTGAATGTGACGCCGAGCCTGGTGAGCAAGTGGGAGCGGGGAGAAAAACACCCGCGCGGCGCATCCCTCAAGCTCCTTACACTCGTGGACAAAAAAGGTCTTGAGGAAGTCGCGTAAAGTCACACACAGTCTGCTGTTAGCATTCCTTAAGGCATAAGAGAGGCGCCCTGTGGGATGCAGAGCGCCTGTTAAAAGAATGGTAAGGAGGTTACGCAGCTGCTTGTGCTTTTACTGCGGCCTTCTTTACTAGCTGCTTCTGCTTCGGCAATGTGCTTGCATGGCTTCTGGTTTGCAGAGAGCGGCTGCTTGGCCTTTGCGGGCTTGGCAAGGTTGAGAGTGACGTAGCGATTGCGTCCCAATACCGGGCTGTCGCCGCGCGTTCCGTATCCCGTGGTGATCTGTACCAGTTTCGGTTTCTCAGCGATCTGCCGCTCCACGTGTTTTGCGAGTTTGTTATTGTAGCAGGCCCCATCCGTGCAAGCGTCATGGACTGCCGTACCGAACAAAAGCGTGTTGAATCCCGTCCGCTTGGGGCATTCTGCGCAGCTTCCGGCTTCCGGCACAAGAGCCGCATCGCTCTTATCGAACGGCACATTATCGAGCGAAAGCAAGATGTTCTGCTCGATCCATGCTGTGACTTCCCGCACGGGCAGCAGCACGTGAGTTTCTTTACCGCCATTCCATACTGAACGAAACGCGGCATCGACGGCTTTTTCCTGCTGCTCCTGCGGCAGCTTGGCGATTTCGAGCGCATGGCCGACGCCGATGCGGTCGGCCACAAACGCCTCGGCAATCGATGGGTGAAGCTCAGTCAAGCGCATCCGCTGTGTGATATACGACTGCGATTTGCCCAACCGCGCGGACAGGCTGGCAATGTCGTACTGTGCGCCCTCAAGCTGCAAAATTCCCTTGAGGGCAATGGCTTCTTCGTAGGGATGCACATCTTCCCTGAGCAAGTTTTCAGTTAATTGGCTCTCCCGCACGGCGGCATCGGACAGCACGACAACGCGCACAGGAACCTCTACCAGTTCGGCAATCTTGGCCGCGCGGAATCTGCGCGCCCCGGCTACCACTTCATACTGCTCGTCGTCTATCGACCGCACAAGCAAGGGCTGCAATATGCCCTGGCTCTTAAAACTCGCGGCCAGTTCGTTCAGACCGCGCTCGTCAAAGCGACGGCGCGGGTTGGTCGGAGATTCCTGCAACTGCGCAAGCGGCACATTGCGATATTCACTGGTAACTGCAACGGTTTTTGACATGACATTTCTCCATTTCGGTTTGCTGGTGCGTGGAGGCCGTGCGGACAGGCACACGTCACCCGTCCGCGCACATTGGCGGTGGTGATGGAAGCGGCGGTTAGGCCGCTTCCGTGGTGACTGAATGAGTACGGGAGCGCCGCACCCGTTTGTGTTCGGGCGCTGGCTCCGCTCCTTCCTGCGAGAACTCCAAGGGCGTTTCCTGCGAAACGGATTCCTCCGCCGTGATTGCGGCAAGGATGACGGCTGAGGTCTGCTGCACGGCTTCAAGACTCTCCATCAGCAATGCCGCGTTTCCGTGATAAAGCTGGATGTAGCTGCTGCTCTGCTCAGACTTGAGTCCGATGCCCTGCGCAACTACAAAGGCCACGGCCTCAGCTTCCGTTTCGCGTACCGTCTTGGTTGTGGCCGTGCGGCGCTCACTGTGCT
>JBAWCO010000552.1:0-9613 GCA_049590315.1 Occallatibacter sp.
GGTGCGGAGGCTGGAGCCGGCTTAGTGCCTTCAAGGACAGAGTGAGGGCCGCTGGAGCGCACATAGAGGACGGTCAGGCTGATGGAGGTGAGCATGAAGATGACTGCCGACCAGGTGGTGAGGCGGGTAAGGACGTTGGCTGCTGCGCGGGGTCCGAAGGCGGTCTGCGAACCCTGGCCGCCAAAGGCGCCTGCCAGGTCAGCCGAGCGGCCCTGTTGCAAGAGGACTACGCCAATCAAAAAAAGGGACACAATTATGTGCAAGGCGACAACGAAGTAGAGAAGGATTTGCATTTCTAAGCTGCTTTCCGAATCGGTCCGAGTCTGCGGACAGAAGAATCTTTTGGTGCGGAGGAGGGGACTTGAACCCCTATGCCTCGCGGCGTCAGCACCTCAAGCTGGTGTGTCTGCCAATTTCACCACCTCCGCACTGAGGTGAACTTTACAAGTATAGCAAAGGCTGAGAAGAAGACGGAATGGGAATTGGCTTTCGGTAGTGTCCTAATTTGGATTAAGCGGATTGGTGGGCTGATTTTGGCCCTTGGAGTGCTGCTATGTACAACGAGTGTACTCGCCGGGAGCTTCCATCCACAGAGAGAATGGTCCGAGAATGCTCCTTCTGCCGATCATGGAAGAATCGCTGAAACAGGAGATGTACTCTTTCCCGCTGTTAAACGTGTCCTGATATTTGACACAGCCGAAGCCTACGATCAGGTCAATAGCTTCCACGTCCTCCGTCTGGTACAGTTGCCGATACCTGCCATCTTTCCGCTCGTACCAGTGGGCAAGGAACCTGATAGCAGCGCCGGGGACCAGAACTCTTTGCGTGAAATAGTAATCAGGTTCTCCATAATCCGGCACCTCGGGCAGTGGTTCAGCGTCGAGATTGAACACAACCCTAGCCGCAGCAAACGTCAATATGGCTGGCGTCCTTCCAACGTTCTTAACCTCCCAATTGAATCGCAAATGCCCGTTCTCCGGGATCGTATCCGCTTGGCTTTTGGTGAAATAGGCCACAAGCCACGGCCTTTCAGCCGTGATGCGGGCTTGCGCGTTCAAAAGAGCGGCATCCGCGCTTTTTTGGGCGGCTTGAGCGGTCGCCAGAGCGATTTTGGTAGCCTCCACGCCGGACTCTCTGGCGTCTTTGGCTTGCGTTTCCATGATGTCGGCTTGTTTTTTGATCGCTCTCAAGGTTTTGTATACGAACCAGCCGGTTATCCCCCCAACAACCACAAGAAACCAGTTTGGGACGTTTGCCGGGGCCAACAGTTCACCCCATGGATACTTGGCAGGTTTTTCGGAGGCTTGTTCCTGATTGTTTGCGCTATGCTGGCTATCGACTACGACAACTGGTTTGGGAGGATTGGCGGTTTTCTGTTTGTCTTGGGCATTGTCGTGCTGGCTGCTCCCGTTCCCTGGGACTTGGGACCATGCCCCGCCAACCAGACCGAAGGACAGCACAGCGAGTATCGCCAGATGTTTCAGCATGGCGAAAATGTATCACAAATACCTGTACTAGCGATGGTCTCAAATGAGACGATTGCCGACATGAAGGCCATTAAAGATTGGTTCAAACACGGTATGACTCACCTTACCCTGTCATTCGTGTTCGCTGTATTTGGGATCGACGCAGCCGTGTCCTTTGCGGCTGCGTGGATCACTCGTCAAGCTCAAGTATCGCTAGGGTTATCGGCTCTTCCGACACACTTCTACGTGCTACTCGGAGTGCTGGTTTTCTGTGCGGTGACTCTATTTGCGATCTTTATAGCGATTCTCCATAAGTCTGTAGTCGTGACTCCTAATGCCAAACCTCAATTCCCAATTCCATCTCCACCCTCAAAGCTAGTGATCCATTCCGCCTTTTACGGGAATAGCCCAGAAAATGAGAAACCCGTAATCGACACTATTAAATCAATGCCAACAGAAGCATTAGCATTCGAGGTTGGGTTCAGTGCGCTTCACATAGACCCCGCAGAAAATATTCCCCCAAAGAAGACGTTGAGGGTCGTGTACTCCTACGAAAACGAAGCTAAGTGGGAAACCTCCGCCATCGAGGGGGAGTGGATTTTTTTGCCTGCGCCTCCAGAAAGAAAGAAAAGAATATCGTAATACAAAAACACTTGACACTCTCTTGTTTTTGTATTACATTTAATTCAGTGAGGCTTTATGGCGAACAATCTCAACATGGATAAGCAAATCGCAATCATCGCGGCGCTCACGGAAGGCTCAAGCATCCGGGCCATTGAGCGCATGACTGGAGTTCACCGCGATACCATCATGCGCTTGGGTGTAAAGTCGGGCAGGGATGCAAGGCTCTGATGGACTTCAAGCTGGTTAATCTCCCCTGCACCCGTCTGGAGATGGACGAGATTTGGGGATTTGTCGGCAAGAAAGAGAAGCACGTCAAGCCCGAAGACGGCTCCGAAGTGGGCAGCGTTTGGACGTTTTGCGCGATTGACGCGGAAACAAAGCTAGTCCCTGCCTTCCGGGTTGGGAAGCGTGACGCTGAGACGGCAAACGCATTCCTTGACGATGTGGCCAGCCGGATGAGGAATCGAGTCCAGATTTCAACGGATGGACCCATACTACAGACGATCCAGTTAGTCCTAAACGGCACGTAACCGTCTTACACGTTCCCCCAGCAGTATCGCCAATAACCGCTGTCCGAGTAGCCATCATGCAAGAGTTGAAGGAGTTGAGAGCAAATGCCGACATCGAAGCCGAAGCCTAAGAAACCCGGACGCCCAAGGCTAGCAAAGAAGGACGCCAAGGGAAGCATCATTCCAGTACGGTTCAACCCAGAGGATCGCAAGCGGGTTGAGGATATTGCTAAGGCCAGCAACCAAACCGTCTCGGAGTGGATTAGGCAGACGGTAGCCGCAGCGATTCAAATCCAGTCGATTCCCGTTCCCCACTTTCAGAACTCAGTAAAGTAGGCAGTGGATCGCTTTGTGTAAAACATTCAAATTAGGACACCACCTGGCTTTCGAATCCTGTGAGGTTCTTTCCGTGCACCATCGCTCGTTCCGACACCTGTTCCGATGACCCGATGGGGTGATGAGCGTGGAATCCATAGAAGACCCCGATTGAGGGTGCAGGGAGAATGCTGACAGCGTGAATGAGCCGAGGTGCATCGTTCGGTTTCGGACATCCATCTCTGGATTCGGACAATATGACTCCAATTACAGCGGCGCGGCCGTTTTATAAATGCTGGCAACGAAAGGCTAATGAAGAGAAAGGAAAATGGAACGCGGATTGCATTACCTGAAGCACAGAAGTTAGGGAGTGGTGTGTCCGGCGGGCGTAGCCGAACTGCTGGTCATACGGCGGAGGGGCGGATGAACCTGTTGCAGGATATTCAATTCTCGCTCAGATCGATGCGCAAGTCGCCGCGCATTATGCTGACTGTTCTGGCGACCCTGGCACTTGGAATCGGCGCGAACACGGCGATTTTCAGCATTGTGAACGCAACCCTGCTGAAGCCTCTCCCTTATCAAAATCCCGGTGAACTGGTGGAGTTGAATGCGGACCTGCGCGGACTGGGCGCGCATAACGTCGGCTTCTCAGTGCCTGAACTTGAAGATCTCAAGAACCGCGCTGGTATCTTCTCGGCGGTATCGGTTGTTTGGCAGTGCCCGGTGAATATGACCGGCGGCGATCACCCGGAGCGGCTTGAGTTTCTCGCCATCAGCCCGGAGTACTTCAACATTCTTGGCGCGCAAGCGGAGCTGGGACGGTTGATTGATACGCGCGACACCGCACAGGGATTTGCGGAAGCGGTGGTGATCAGCGACGCGCTCTGGCACAAGGAGTTTGGCGGGGACCCAGGAGTGATCGGGCGACGGGTGCGGCTGGACAACGATCTCTACACCATTGTTGGTGTGCTGCCTCCGCAGTTTCGTCACCCATCTGCTGCTGGGCTGCCGCCCGTGGATATGTGGCTCACGGCAGGTTATCGCGCAGATCCATTTCCAGCGCCGCAGAGAAGCATACGTTTCCTTCCAGGGATCATTGCCCGGTTGAAGCCCGGAATCACTCTGGAGCAGGCACAGGCACAACTGGCGATCTTGAGCGATTCGCTGCGCCACGACTATGGCGCCGATTATCCGGCGACGGCGGGCTGGACACTATCATTGACGCCCTTGAAAGAGGTGGTGGCCGGCGGGGCAAGAACACTGCTGATTTCACTGTTGCTGGCGGTGGGGCTGATTCTGCTGATCGCGTGTGTGAATGTGGCGAATCTTCTGCTGGTGAATGCTTCGTCACGGCAAAGGGAGATCGCTCTGCGGCTGGCGTTGGGAGCGACGCGGGGCCGGATCGTCCGGCAACTGCTGACGGAGTCGGCGATGGTGAGCTTGATATCGGCTGCCGTTGGTGTGGGAGCAGCGGCCATGGGCGTGCGAGTGCTGATTGCCGTGCTGCCGTCGCAACTGCCGCGACTGAACCCGATTGCACTGGATGCACGCGTGCTGGCATTCTCCTTGTCCGTTGCGTTGGTAACGACCATTGTCTTCGGACTGATTCCGGCTCTGCAGGCTTCGAAAACGCAACCCGGAACTGCGGAGTTGCGCGAGAGAAGCGGGTCAGCTTCGCGGAACTCCACCGTGGTGGGAAAAACTCTGATTGGCGCAGAGGTTGCGTTGTCGTTGATGCTGTTGGTTGGTGCCGGGCTGCTGTTGCGCACCTTCTGGAACCTGCTCGAAGTGAATCCGGGATTCGATTCACATCATTTGCTGGCGGGGAGCTTCTGGCTGCCGGTTCCCAACGACCCAAAGGCCGATGTCTACGGAAAGCCGGAACAGCGGGCGGTGATGGTGCGTGAGACGATTCGCCGGCTGCGCGGTGTCACCGGCGTGGAGAACGCCGCTGCATCGAGCATCGTTCCTTTGAAGAGGAAACTGATTCCCACTGGATTCCGCGTGGAAGGCATGTCGGAGAAGGGAGATGCTCCCAGTGCGGCCGCTGTCTCTGTAACCCCGGAGTTCTTTCCAACCATGGGCACCCCACTTCTTCGCGGACGCATGATCCAGGACACTGATGACAGAACGTCGCCGCGTGTCCTGCTGGTGGACGAAGCGGCGGCGCGCCATTTTTGGGGCGATCAAAACCCTGTTGGGCGTCGAGTTCGCTTTTCACAGGATCGCACTGTTAACGGAAATGCGGTGCAAGCACCGTGGATGACAGTTGTTGGTGTGGTGGGCAATGCGAAGCTCGGTAGCATGGACGAGAAAGCGGTACCGCATGTCTACCTGAGCATGTACCAATTTTCGGGCAGGGAGTTCGCGGTTCTGGTTCGCGCAACGGGAGACAAGGCTACGTTGACACGGGCCGTGCTGCGCGAGATACAGACGGTGGACGCAAACTTGCCGGTCTCCGATATGACGGAGATGAGCGAGTTGATCAGCAACGGTGTGGGCGATCGCCGATTTGCGGCTTGGTTGCTGGGGGCCTTCGCCCTGGTGGCGATTCTGCTGACAAGCGTGGGAGTGTACGGCGTTGCCTCGTATGCAATTGTGCGGCGCGAGAAGGAGATCGGGATCCGCTCCGCACTGGGCGCGAGCCGCGACCAATTGGTGGGCATGATATTGCGGGAGGGGATGGCTCCTGTGTTTGGAGGGCTGGCGATTGGAGTGGTGGCCGCGGTGCTCTCCGGGCGATTGATTGCTGCGTTGCTGTTCAATGTCAACTCAGTGGACGCCGCGGTTTTTGCGTGCGCGGGAGTGACCCTTGTCGGCATCGGAGTTTTGGCGAACTATCTTCCAGCGCGCCGTGCAGGGCGCATCGACCCGATGACTGCGCTGCGGAACGATTGAAGGACGACGGCGAGCGTTTTATCCGCGGCAGGCTTCTCTTGAGATGGAAATGAACGCCTGAGGCTTCTTGTCAGTTCGAGTTGCGCAACTCAGTGGACGGGTTGTTTCTGTTGACTGGGAAGCGCGGCGGTCATTTTTGCACGCATGCGATTTTCGGCGTCGGCGCTCCAGTATTTGCAGTCGAGACGGATAAGTACGGATGTGTAAGGAATAGTCAAATTGGTTTTGAGGACCAGGATACTGAAGTGCTTCGACGCCTCTTCGATGTTGGCGATGATGTGGTCATGGGGCAGCGAGTCGACGGGATAGGCGCGGAGCAGATCGCTCATCTCAGCGCGGAAGGCCGAGACGCCGGGCGCGTCCTGATCTGGGACGAAAGGCAATTCGGCATCCATCAGAATGACAGGGCGCACATGTACTGAGCGGTCGATGACACCCAAAACGTGATGCAAGACTTCCAACTGTCCGGCATCTGTTTCGATAGTCTCGATGCCCGGCGCAGCCTGCAAAGGATAGGCCGAGTCGACAATGAGAATCCAATTGCGATGGCCGAGCAGAGGCATGGCTTCCGAGACCTTTTCTCTCCAGGTGGGAAGGCTCGTGGTCTGGGCGACGAGGATGGAGGGGTAAACAGACAAGAAGCTGAGGACGAGCAGAAGCTTGCGCATGAGAGATCCTATCTTACTTGACGCTGAGTAAGTCGAGAACGCTCCCCACGATCAGAACGCCGGAGACTGAGGCAGAAAATCGATTGACAGCCTCAGACGATCAGGCGAGCCATCCAGGCGGCAAGGGCCTTCTCGTCGGGTGTTCCGGCGGCTTGGGCGGTTTGGACGTTGAGCCGTTCCTGCGGCGCACGATTCTGACTGAATTTGAATTTGCCCTCGATGCGGGCGATGGGAATGCGGAAGCCGACGATGCCGGCGAGCATGGTGCGGCGGAAACCATCGGGCAAGGCTTGCCACTTTTCGAAGTACGCTGGTTCGCTGGCTTGAATGAGGCCGGCGAGAAGAGCCTCCTTGCTGGGATTGTCTTCGACGAGCTGAAGGGTTCCGTAGGCGTGAACGGCGATGTAATTCCATGTGGGTACGGAGAGCTCTTCAACGTAATTGGTGGGTGAGACATAGCTGTGCGGGCCGGGGAAGACGACGAGTGTTTCGCGCCCGGTGAGGGACTTCCAGTGTGGATTCGCTTTGGCGAAGTGGCCTTCGATGAGGCCGTGCTCGCCTTCATCTTTCACTACTAACGGCAGGTGGGTGGCTGCGAGCGGCGCTGGCCTTTCAGGGGTGGATTGCGGGCCGAAGAGAATGGCGAAGGAATTGGATTGCATGGCTTCGATGAGGACAGCGCGGTCGGCGACCTGATTGAATTTAGGCGAGTACATTTCGAGGCTCCCGGTAAAAACAGCGGTCAGTTGGCAGAAGCCCCCGTGAACGAGCTATTGAATGCGCTCGAAGCGGAAGCCGGCTTCGCGCAGGGCGTGGCTGATAGCGGTGATGTGCGTGGCTCCGCGAGTTTCCAGCGTCACGTCGATGACGGTTTCGCCAAGGCTGACGCCGTAATAGGCGCGGTTGTGAATGGTTTCAACGATATTGGCGCGCTCGCGGGCGAGGATTTCTGTGAGATGGAGCAGCGCGCCGGGGCGGTCTTGCAAGTAAACGCGTACGCGGAGAAGGCGGCCATCCTTCACGAGACCGCGTTCGATGATCTTGGCGAGCAGAGTTACGTCGATGTTGCCGCCGCAGACGAGGACCACGGTCCGGCGGTGGCGAAGGTTGGTCTTGGATTGAATGACCGCGGCAAGAGCGGCTGCGCCTGCGCCTTCGGCTAACGTCTTCTCCTGTTCGAGAAGCATAAGGATGGCGCTGGCAATTTCTTCGTCGTCGACGGTGACGATTTCATCGACGTAACGATTGACGAGAGGGAGGGTGAGGTCGCCGGCTCGACGGACCGCTATGCCGTCGGCGATGGTAGCTTCGGCGGAGATAGTGACGGGATGGCCGGCTTCACGCGCGCGCAGCATGGAGGGGAGCTTTTCTGGTTCGACGCCGATGACGCGGATTTTGGGATTGGTTTCCTTGAGCGCGCAGGCGATGCCGCCGATGAGGCCGCCACCGCCGATGGGAACGACGACGGCTTCGATATCGGGTACCTGTTCGAGGAGTTCGAGGCCGATGGTGCCCTGGCCGGCGATAACTTCCGCATCGTCGAAGGGATGGATGAAGGTGCGGCCTTCTTCAATGCGGCGGCGGAGGGCTTCTTCGCACGCTTCGTCGTAGCTCGCGCCATGGAGGATGACCTCGGCCCCGTAGGCACGCGTGGCGGCGACTTTGATTTGCGGGGTAGCGAGAGGCATGACGATCTGCGCGCGAATGCCGCGGGCGGAGGCGTGGAAGGCGACGCCCTGGGCGTGGTTGCCGGCGCTGGCGGCGATGACACCCTTATCGCGCTCGCCTTTGCTGAGTGTGAGCAGCTTGTTGAGCGCGCCGCGTTCTTTGAAGGACCCGGTGCGCTGGAGGTTCTCAAGCTTGAGGTGCAGGGGCAGGCCGGTGAGCTCCGAGAGGTGATGGGAGAGCTGGCAGGGCGAGACATGAATGGCTTCGCCGATGCGTGCTCGGGCCGCCTGAATCTTGATGAGACTTACGGATTCCACTTAAAGTTCTCCTTCTTGCCTATCGAAGAGGGCTTGAAATGATTCAAGAATTAAAAAGCCACCAGCCGCGTTTGCGGGAGGTGGCCTGGGTGATGCTGTGTAGCTAAAACTTGTTATTCAGGCTCGTCTACCCGCGCGTCGGTTGGGGCTGGTAATTCGAATGGCGGGAATGGACGGAGCGATGCACAGGACCGGACAGGGGTATGAATTGGGACCGGAAGTATGCATGGGGTTCTAGAGAAGTAGAACAGAGGCATGGACGGGCGTCAAGGCACCTGCGCTGCGGCAGACGCTCGGCACCTGCCGTGCGGCAGTCGCTCGCGGGAGGCTCGCACGGGCTTGACTGCTTTCCACCTGGTCGCGAAGGCAAAAAGAGTAGCCGGTTCACAGGTCTCAGAAACGAGAGCCGGGCACCCGAACGAACGCAAGGTTAGTGATGCGAGTAGCGGCGGGCGCGTCGAGGAGCGTCGACCTGGCTTTCCAGATCGAATGCGGCGTTGACCAGGGCAATGTGCGAGAAGGCTTGAGGGAAGTTGCCGACCATGCGCTTGTGCGCGAGGTCGTACTCTTCCGAGAGCAGGCCAACGTCGTTGGGCAGTTTGAGGAGTCGCTTGAAGAGAGCCTTTGCGTCGCGGGTGCGGCCGATGGCTTTGAGACTGGAGACCATCCAGAAACTGCAGGCGAGGAAGATGCCTTCGCCGGGCGGGAGACCGTCGTCGACTTTTGCTGTGTCGTAACGCAGGACTAAGCCCGAGGGCATGAGCTCGCGCTCAATTGCCTCGACTGTTCCTTTGACGCGCGCATCGCTGCCGGGTAGAAATCCGACAATGGGCATCAACAGCAATGAGGCATCGAGAAGGTCAGAACCATAGGCTTGCACAAAGCTGTTTTTGCTTTCGTTGAAGGCGCATGCGCAGATTTCGCTGTGGATTGTGTCGCGGAGGGCCTTCCATTTTTCGACCGGCGCTTCGTAGTGGTGCTGCTCGGCGAGCAGCACGGCGCGATCGAATGCAACCCAGGCCATCATCTTTGAATAAGTGAACTGTTGTGGGCCGCTCCGCGTTTCCCATATGCCCTCGTCGGGTTGCTGCCAGATGGTTTCAAGATGGTTGAGCAGCAGAACGAGTACGCGAAAATCGTTCTCGGTG
>JBAWCO010000553.1:0-2432 GCA_049590315.1 Occallatibacter sp.
AGGGTGGAGGATGCGCTGTCCAGTTCACTGGGACGCAAGGTGACGCTAGGCCACCTGAGTCTTTCCCTAATTACCGGCAGCCTAAACGCTGAGAACATCTCGGTGGCCGACGATCCTGCCTTTGCCACCACGCCCTTTCTTCAAGCAAAGCAGTTGAAGATCGGCATTGAGGTCGGGCCATTCCTGTTCCATCGGCTCATTCGAGTTACAGCCCTCACGGTCGACTCTCCTGAGATCCAACTGATTCACTCCGAGAAGGGCGCATGGAACTTTTCCAGCATCGGAGGCGCCGCCGCTAGCCCTGCGCCCCAACAGCAGAGCGTCTTCCCGGACCTGACCGTCGGCGAAGTGAAGATCAAGAACGGAAAAGCCACCATTTATTCCAACCCCGCCGCCGCTAAGCCATTCGAATGCACGGAAATCGATCTCGCTCTCAAGCAGTTCTCGTTTACGAAGTCATTTCCCTTCGAACTATCGCTCAAGCTGCCAGGCGATGGATCGTTCCACCTCAACGGCACGGCCGGGCCGGTTTCACCAACGGATGCCGCCCAAACTCCCTTCAATGCCACATTGCAGCTCAAGCATTTTGACCCCGTAGCGGCCGGTGTTATTGAATCTGGCCAGGGCATCTCGATGGTTGCAGACTTCAATGCACAGCTCGACTCCGACGGAAGCAGCCTCACCAGCTCGGGAAAGATCGTAGCTTCCAAGCTTCAGGTGGCGCGCACCGGCTCTCCCGCCCCCCAGCCGGTCGATGTCGACTACGCGGTTTCGAACAATCTGACCACACGCACTGGAATGGTCAAGGATATTTCTGTCCATACCGGTTCCGTCGCCGTCCATGTGAATGGCAGTTACCGCTCCACTCCGCCGGCCATGGTGCTCGATCTGCATCTTTCTGCGCCCAATCTCCCCATCGACCAGCTTGAGCAGTTGTTGCCCGCCGCCGGAGTCCACCTGCCCAGCGGCTCCCAGCTCAAAGGAGGCACCCTGACCGCCAACCTCGCCATCAGCGGCCCGTTGAGCGCGACTGTCATCGCCGGGCCTGTCGAGATCGACAATACACAGCTCACCGGCTTCGATCTCGGATCGAAGATTCAGGGTATCAATCCGCTCAAAGGAACGGGCGGCGGAACGGGGATCGAAAAGCTGAGCACAGAGTTGCGCGCCTCTCCACAGTCCACGCAGTTCAACAATATCTATGCCTCTGTTCCTCAGATCGGTACCGCATCCGGCAACGGCAGCGTCGCCCCTTCAGGGGCATTGGACTTCCAGCTCGTCGCCAAGCTCAACAATGCCAGCCCAGTGGGCGCAGTTGTCAACGGTGGAATGAAGATGGTTGGCACCTTGCTGGGCGGTGGCTCCAATGCGGCGTCGAACAACGGCATTCCGCTCACCATCGGCGGCACCGCATCCAATCCATCCATCCACGCCAACATCGGCTCCATGCTGAAACAGCAAAGCAGCGGTCTCCTCGGAAAATCCTCCGGCCAGCAGAAGACCAATCCCGCCGGCGTATTGAAGGGACTCTTCGGACGGTGAAGTCAGGGGATCGCCAGCAGCGTGCCTGCTCCACCAAACATCAAAAATGTTGCCACGAAGCAGGTCTATAAATCTGATCGATCGCGCCCAGGAACGTCGGAGTGATATATTCCGCCGCTTTTCCGGCAAGTGGCTTCACACCATATTCAAGAGCAACCGCTCCAACTGCGGCCTCTGGAAAGAAAACACCTGCCAATTTCATGGTTGACTCCATGCTGTCAGCCAAGGCTTCTTCGCCGCTGACTGGAGTGGAACCGCCGGGTTCAAACTTGCGGCCCATATCGCGGTAAAAGTCGTAGAGCACGAATGCCGACGTGGCGTATCCGCCTACCTCACCGAGCCTCGATCCCCAACGGACGGCGGCGACAGAGTCCAACGCGTTGCCAATTGCATAGGACGCACCACCAACGACCTGGGCACCTCCCGCGGCTATTTTGAGATCGCCCACCACACGGTTGGGGTCATTCATCCCGCTATAGATGCTCATGGCTCCAAACAGGGCCGTGAATCCCCCTTGCGTGAAGCTTACGCCGACAGAGGGCCTGCCATCCAATAGTTCGACGGTCCCATAGGGAGCGGCTGGGCCCTCATTGCCCTCATTGGGATCGAAGACACGCGTCCTGCTGAAGCAGAACGCCGCCATTGTCGCGCCACCAGGCAGTTGTCCATCTGCGGCGAGCGCCTGCAATGCGTCGAACCTGGCAACCTGAGCAGGATCGCCCATATTGTAGGGGATGACCTTTAGTCCCGGATGGCGCTGCATCGTCTCGTAGATCGATCGCGCATCCTGTCTCAGGAACTGGATCTCGGTTTCCGGACCGCCAGCGGCGCCGCCTGGAGTGCCGTGCGTGCCGGTTGCGATGTGAATCTCTGTATACCCTGCCCTGGCA
>JBAWCO010000554.1:0-1670 GCA_049590315.1 Occallatibacter sp.
CCTTTAGGTGTTTCCCGTGAGACGCACGATACCGCTCCGGCAAAAGGCATTCCACTGCTTTCCCGGTAAGCTCATCCGGCTCGAATCCAAAGAGACTGTAAGTATTCGCGTTCGCGAGAATGATGACACCCTGCGAATCCACAAGAACCATCGCATCCGGGACGACGGTAAAAAACTTCCCGATCGTTTCAAGGCTTGGCATATTCAATATTCAATTCCTTTGAGCTACGCACGACCGAGCATCAATCCGCAGGTAATTCTTACGTCTGGTCAGCTTGCGAGTTGTACCAGTGAAGCCAGGGCTTCACATCTTCCCTGGCCATCGGCCTGCTGATGAAAAACCCCTGGACAATATCGCAGCCCCATTCGCGAAGCTGATCCATCACCTCTTTACTTTCCACTCCTTCAGCCACCACTTTCATATGCAGATTGTGCGCGAGGTCGATCATGGTTCGCACCAGAATGCCGCTTTCGCGGTTCGAAGCGCAGTCCATCGCAAACGATTTGTCGATCTTCAATTCTGAAAATGGAAGCTGATGCAGCTTCACAAGCGATGAATACCCGGTGCCAAAATCATCGATCGATAGTTGCGCGCCAAACTCGTGAAGACGTGCCAGGCATTCGGCTATCTTGCCTTTCGCAGACATCGCCGCTGTCTCCGTTACCTCAATTGTGATGCGGCCTATGCTGAATCGCTTGGCGATGCACTGTTCCCACACCATCTTGTCCATCCCAGCGGACCCGAAGTCGGCGGAGGATACATTGATAGCAACGCGCGCATTGGTCGTTCCGTTCAGATAGCACATGTCGCCCAACGCCATGGACAGTATTTGGCGAGTAAACTCGCTCATCAAGTCGCTGGCTTCCAGCAAGGGAATGAATGTATCGGGGGGAATCAGACCTCGCTTGGGATGATTCCAGCGCGCCAACGCCTCGAATGCAACCACAGCCCCGGTTTGCAAATCGACCTGCGGCTGATACGCGAGCCGGATCTCATGATTCGTGAGCGCCTTCGCGACTTCCTGCACCGAGAGAACGCCTGCTGCGTCGTAGATCCCCTGAAAAACGGACCTCAGCGCCTCCAGCCGCAGCGGTTTCTGCATAATCCCAGCAATATTCAACCCGAGCGCGAGTCCGGCCTCCTTCGCTTCCTGCAACACCGCCATCTCCTGGCCGCTGACAACCAGGATCTGCGCCTTGCAACCTGCTTTCGCCAGCCATTCCATGAGCTGGTACCCATCCATCTCCGGCATGGCAAGATCGGTAACAATGACGGTGGGATTCCAGGAGACGATTCTGGAGCGGAAGTCTTCAGTATCTGTGGTGATAATGGTGTCGAAGCCGCATCCGCGCGCAATGCGCCCGATCGTCGCCGAACTCGCAGGTTCGTCGTCTACTACCAAAAGCCGATTTGAAGCCACCCCGACCCCCGACACGTCATGGAGTGAGCTTCCCTTTAACCGTCCTTCATTACACCGTGCGAATGGCTGGCGAGTTGGGAAAGCAAATAAAGCACGCCTGCATCTTCCGTGCAACAACACACGCCCGATTCTTGGGGAAAGGCGCAGTCCTTAGAAGTGCAATGCGAGTTTCAAGTAATTATATGCCTAATTCATTTTGTGCGATGCCGTTCTGTTGATTCTCAGGAAAAACATGCCATCCTCTCAGTC
>JBAWCO010000555.1:0-11305 GCA_049590315.1 Occallatibacter sp.
ATGCCGCCCAGAATCAGCAATACTACGCCGATCTTTGCGCTCTCAAGCTCGATGACCTGGCGAAAGTTTGTCAGGGGGTCGGTGGTCTTCAATGCCAGCGCGATGTAGCCGGCATTGACGAGGTAGAAGCCGACGACCAGGAGCTGATTTACGGAATCGGCGAGGGGCGCATTGCCACGAAAGGCGTCGAGCAGGAAGATGCGGCCGCTGCGATGGAGGGTACGCGCCACCCAGACGGTGAGCGCGATGCTGATGACGAGGTAGCTGAGGTAACAGGCTGTAACATACATGGAATTGGCCTCCTTTGAATTTATTTGAACGTGTTCAAAAATGAAGATAAGCCAGATCCGAATCTAGGTCAAGTGGAAAATGAACGTGTTCAAAAAATAATTCGGACGAGGAGGGAACTCGATGGTTGGGTTCGTCAGGACGGGATTGGAGAGGGCTGACGGCTGTTCAGATTTAGAAGAGCCACCAGGGTTTATTGCATGGGTGGAGGAGGGGGGAACGGGTATTGCGCCATGTAGTATCGCCAGCGGCGGGCGCGGACTTCGTGCACGATCAGAGATATTACTCCTCCGATAAGAAGGAGCGGAAGGAGGAGTACCCAGAACGGAAATGCGACACGATCGTGGCCGACGGTAGCGGACTCGGGTGCGTCGACGACCCCGAACATGGAAACCATGTCTCGGCCTACGGAGGCGTTTTGGCCGAGCTGAGTGAGGCCGAAGAAGCTGACGAGATCATTGCCGATCTGGGCGTTGTTGTCCGCCGAGACTGAACCGAAGAAATTGACTACGTCGTGGTCGGCCTTGGTGGCGATGTGCACGTCGCCGAAGAAGACGACGATGTCGCCATGCACTTCGCCTTCGACTTCGACGCTGCAGAAGAAGCAGACGGTGTCGTGGGCATCGACGCCGGGAGCGACGCGAATGTCGGAGAAGAAGTGGACGTCGTCGGAGTCGGCATGGGCGGGCAGGGAGGCAGCCGCAAAAGCGGCGCCTAGCAGGGATACGGCAAGGATTCGCTTGAGGATCATGGACGCCTCTTCCACTTGTACGCGGGTGCTGGGGAGAAAGTTCCCAGGGGATTTGGTAGCTGGGATTGGGTGGTCTCCAGGGGTGGAGGGATACCGGTAAACGGTCGCCTGAAAGGGTGCGAACTTGCGCGAAATGTTGGTGTGCGCGGTTGGAATTCCTTGATGACTTAACCTTGTGGGCCTGCCGCGTTTGCGTTTTGTGTGGCTGCGGAAATTCGATGTCCATGAATACGCGATTTCGATGTCCACGAATTAGGCTCAATTGTCTAGACACACAAATGCGACGACGTGGAAGGATGCTCCAAGCCATCGCTATCAGTAAGCGACAGAGCGCTTTAGCGGCTACATTGACCGCTGTAATCGAGAGGCATCAGTTACTAATTGAGCAACACCGCTCAAGCCGCCGCATTCGATATCGTTCTGCCTGAAAATCGACTGAGTGTAAGCACTCAGTGAACTGCTCAGAATCCACCAGTGACCACGGGCTTTCATCTGGTGACCCACCAAGACACCAGCTTCCAAAAGCCTCATCACCGACTGGCGAGAATAAACGTGTCCAAGCGCGTTACTCAAGATCTGCGAAGCTCTAGTAGGCGAAATGTATCGCTCATTCACAGCGCCTTTTCCCGACACATTCGCAGCCATGGAAGTCACACCTTTTTTACTAACTCAAACCTACGAACGAAGCAGCGCTGGATTTTCGCTAACGACTAGGTCAAGCGCCTCACTGAAGGACACGTTCATCTCCTTTTGCAGTGCCCTCGCTGCATCAGTCAGCGGATCGCCCGTTGTGGGCCTTTTCTCCATAATTTTCGTCAGAGCCTCATCGAAGCTCACACCGCGGGAACGCGCGAAATATTGAGCACGTTCAGACAGGAGAGTCGAAGTAGGATCGCCTTTCTCCATGAGCACTTCCAGATATTCGACAAAATTGCAAAGCAAAGGTGTGCCTTCTAGTCCGCTGAATATGAGTGGAATCCCTTGGTCATCGAACCTCGGAGTCCACATCCCTCGAGCTTTCAGATCAGCTATCACTTCATTGGCTCGCAGCTCCATCCCTCTGGGATGGAGCTGCTCAACCTCGATATAGCCCTTACTTAAATCCGCAAACACATGGTCCTTTGCAGCGATAGTCTGTTTCATCAAGTCCTCTAGGTCTGGGGTCTCATTGTCGCGCCAGTAGTCGCGGTGAACCGGATGAACCAACCCAACGCGTTGAAGCGAAATACCTTCGGGCGAACGCTTCACTTGAATAGATTTCTTTGGAAGAACTCCACGCCCGTAGAGATGCTCTACGCGTGGATCGATGTTTGTGAACTGCCCTTGAAGCGATGTCCCTGCTCGACGAAGAGCGGCAATTGTTCCAAAGGCATCCGGTTTATTCTGCGATGAAATGCCCAGACCGATGGGCGCTTTCTTGCCCTCGGGCCGCTGCTGATATTCGCTGACCATCGCATCCAAATCGGCTGGCGTGTAAGTCTCGCCGGCATGAGCGCCAGCTGGAAGTAGATCCACCCATTGATTGTTCAACTGAGGTTGCTGCGCCATTGATCATCCTCTCCCGATGCCGCTGTACTGGCCCTGCGCCTGGTTCATCGCTGCCACCAGCATGCGGCCGCCGCCGCCCTTCGCCCAAGTCGCTACGCTCTTTGAATCGATTGCCTGCACAGTGACGTTTACGGTCCCTCCGCCTCCGGAGCCGGCTGGCATGCGTGGCTGCACCGCACCGAAGGTGGTCCCGTTGTTCATCGCCTGCAAAATCGGCGCATGCGTGGCGGAGGCCACCGGGTTCATCATGATTTCCCCGCGCAACGCGTGAATAAAGCCTTCCGTGCTGCTCGTCGAAAGATCCCCAAAGTCATCGATCATGCCGCCAGTGTGGTACTGCGCAGCGCTCATAGTCACCGCGCTACGCCCCCCGCGCTCTTGCTTTTGAAGACTCGCCATCGCCGCATTGATCTCCGCTTGAATATGGCTGCTGAAATAATTGCGCGCGCCGCTGCCCATCTGCGTAGTTGAAGATTTAGCGGAAACCAGCATGTTGTTCAGGTCCGACGCGATGGCGCCATAGCCACTGCGCCCAGCCTCGTAATCCTGCATATCCTTTGAGAGCTGCGGTTGAATGGTGTTCACGTCCAGGCTCTCCGCCTGGCCTTTTCCCTGATCGCCAAAGATGCCGGCAAACATCCCGGTGAGTCCGCCTGCGATCGCCCCGATCGCGCCGCCCACCACGGTACCCAATCCAGGAATCACGGAGCCCAGCGTCGCGCCCAGCTCCATGCCGCCCATCGCGCCGCCCATTGCGCCAGAGACAGGATTTGAATTGTTATATGCGGAAAGGATGCTGGATCCAGCCATCAGCGCGCCGCCGGCGATGCCGCCGGCAACACCCATCGCGCCTGGCATGCCGCCTGCGCCCGCTGTGGTGCTGGCCGCACTGGTGAAGTTGCCATTTGCATCAAACGTCCCGCTAAGGTCCGGAGTGGTGATGTCCATGCCGCCACCACCACCGCCGAGCAATCCTCCACCACCACCGCTACCGCCGGGGAATCCGAGCGTGTTACCGCCGCCAATGCCCACGCCGCCGCCGCTGAAGCTCATGGTGCCCGCTGCCGATTGCAACGACGTAGCGGCCTGCATGAGTGTCTGGCTGCCCAATTGTAGCGTTGATGCTCCCTGGCTAAACTGCATGGTCGCGGGGGTCACCGTGCCCGATGCGCTGCTGCCACCGCCCATGCCCAGCGCGGATTTCATTGCATGCCCAAAATTTGGATCCGTGCTCATCTCCGGTCCCATGCCGAATAGATATTGCATGATTCCACCGGCCGGGCTGTCGCTCTTGAAGACCGAGAGCATTTCGTTAGCCATCAGTTGAAAAGCGGTGTCCATCGCGCGTTTCTCAAAGAACTGTTCCGGATTGCTGAACAGGCTCTGCAGGCCGTTGGCGATCTTGTCGCGCGTCTCCTCTTCCTGCTTTTGCATCTGCGCGTTCATCTCCGCATTCGCTGCGGCGATCTGAGCGGCGGCATCTTTCTGAATCATCACTGTGGCTGCGGCGTTCCCTTTGACATGAGCGAGCTGCTGATCTTCCGCTTCCGTGATGGCCTTAATCCGATCCTGCCAGGTCTCCTCGATCGCGAGATTCGCCTGTTGCCACTCCGGCAAGCCGAGGCGCGCCGCCTGCTGCTCTTCCTTCGTGATCTGCTGCATGGTCTTTTCGTGCAGCTGCTCCATCTGATTCAACGAATCTTTATAAACATCGCCAATCTGTGCTATCCCTAGCATCTGCGCATCCTGGACGGCCTGCGGCGAAATGCCCGGCGTATCTTTCAACTGCCGCCATGCCTGATCAATTCTCTTCGCGGATTTTTCAGCTTCATCGGCGATCCGCGCATAACCGGTGGCTTGAGCATCATCGACATGCGTGCCCACCTCGGCCATTTCTTTGTTGAAGGTGTTTTGCGCATCCGCTATTTTGGCGTTCTTTTGCTCGGCCTCTTTCGCGTCCTTATCCCAGAGGTCCAGCCGTTTTTTATCGTAGATATAATCGATATCCGCCATGGCTTGCGCAGATGCCCCATGCGCCGCAACGAAGTCCTTTTCGGCCACTGTCTGTTGTGCATCAATGAGCGCGATACCCGACAACTGCGCTTCCATGGCTTGCTTATCGAGCGCACTGATAGCAGCCTGCTTTGACTTCTCAGCCTCGACCGCCTGCTGCTGCTGCCGCTGCTGTTCCGGCGTACCTGGTTTATCCAGGTCTATCTGCGCCTGCTGAGCTTGCACCTGGGCATCATAAGCAGTTTTTGCATTTTGAAGTTCGCCCAAAATTCCAGAGCCTATGCCCATGCGCTGTTCCAGCATGGTCATGTCTCGCTGTTGGGACACGCTGTATTGACCGCCGAGTACCGCGCCTGACTTCGCGGCACGGATTTTATCGAGTGCTTTTTCTTGCTCAACGTTGTATTCCTTCAACTTCTCGATTGTCGCGGGCAAGTCCTTGGGCATCACCGATTCGCCTGTGATGTTCTCGAAATCGCCCTTTATCCCATCCGTTAATTTCTTAAAGTCGTCACTCTGATACTCCGGCAACTTTATGGGGATGTTCTCTGTGAGATTTAGGTGAAACATGTCAGCGGATTTTCCGCCCTGGGTGATGCGGATAAAGCGTTCAGCCGCGTCATTGGCTGAGTTCATTGCCAACTCTGCCAGAGTGCCAAAGCTCTTGATTACCGCTTCAGACGCCGATATTTGCTCCTTCAGCTCAACGAAGTTCTCGTACGCTTTATAAACCGACGTGCCTATATGCTCAAAGATTTCAAATGCACCCATGGCAAGCAGCCCCGGTCCGATCGCCCCGATCGCGCCGCTCAAAAGCGCACTCTGAGCAATCGCCTTTTCCATCGAACGCGGCAAATGGATGCCAAAATCGTCGCGCAACAGGCGCACATTGTCGAGCGAGGTCAGCGCGTGCTGGCCTACGTGATCAAGCCCAGCGCCCGCCTGTGCGCCCGCTGCCTCGCCGGCAGGCCCAATAGCCCGGAGCTTCGCAACAACCTGCTGTACCGCTTCGCTGGCGTTGCCATCGGTCACATTGATGAATATCTGGACAACCTGGCCGGCCATTTACGCGGTCCTCCGTTCTTTCATCCCCGCAACTCCAGCGAAGAGAGGCTCCGCGGCCCTGAATTTGTGGAAGGCATCCATCGTGCGCACTATCTCAGCGCGCTGGTCTCCCAGTGGCAGGCCATTGACGGAGTACCCTTCCACTCCAACGATGAGTTCGTCGTAAAGGGCTATCAACGTCTGCGCCGCGAGTGGCTGGATAGGAGAGAGGATCACTGGTGCGCCGCGCCTTGTGTTGCCCGCAATGCGGCGCTGGCCCATACGGGCGGTCCGATACTGTTCCCGCTGCTCCAAAGACGGGGGGCCAAAGTAGTGTTTTAGACTTCGATTGCGGAACATCCCCCCTGATGCGCCCGCGCCCCATAGAGCCTCAATCTCGACGGAAAGATTGCCGTCGGCGGAGCGCGCCGGCGCTTTCGCCCCTTCCGGTTCATAGGCTTCAACAAGCATCTCGCCGAAGGTATGCAAATGCGCAATCGGGATTTTTGTCTGCCAGTCGGAGGTTTCCGTAAGGCTTGGATAGCCCTCATGCGCGATGGCCATTCTCTTCACCAGGCCGATCGAAGCCCCCGCCGCGTCGGCAGAATGCGCCCAGAGGCGCAGTTATCGCCCCGTTGGGCGCAGAAGGCTCTGTCCAGGCGGCAGCGGCTTACCGTACCGGCGAACATTCTCTGCCGTCCGCTCTTTGAGCCCAATCGCGCGAGGCGAACTTATCCATCCTGAAACAGCTCCAACTATCCTCGCGTCATGCAGGAGTTTTATGCCTGGTCCCATATCCCTTCGGACCGTCCCCTGCGCCCATTCGGTCAGAGGGACATGGGCGCCATTGCCGGGCACGAATATAAGCCTGCAAAGGTCAGTTTCATTGGGAATCCGGGGCGCTTCGGCACCCGCAATCTCCTCCTCGAAACGGCCCACCATCAAAACGGGAATAGCCTGCTGTTTGGCGACAGCCGCTCTACGCTCTTCCATCTGGCGATCTAACTTTTCGTGTCCAATGAGATTGAAGTTGCCAACTGAGTGGTGGGTAAACAAATCCCCGTGCGGAATTAAAACCGCTGCCAGATGGAGCCCACGATGGTGATCTTCCATAAAGAAATCGCGAAGTAGCCTTGTTCCTCTGTCGATCAAAATCAAATCGTTAACGTCCAACCAAAATGGGAGAAACAACGTATCGTTGGACCGAATACCGAAGGCCACCGCGTCGCCAGCATTTGCAAGGTGTCGCGCTGAGATATGGAGCTTGTCGAGGCTTCCTTCCCCAGGGGAAGCTGGATTTTTGGGCGATAGGAGTTCGGAAATTTGAACAACCGGAACGGCCGCAAGTGAATCTCGATCTTCTCGACTGATTTCGTCGAGAGCCTCCATCCGGTCGGCAGCATCTTCACGAAGGTCCGACTTCACGAGGCCGAGATCGACCCCCGCCTCCTTCAGGAACCAAAGGCGCTCTTCTTTGGTTGATGCGAGCTTTGCCAGATCAAGAAATCTCTCGCGGGCTGGTCTCTCATCCCCTTTTTCCCATGTGGCGATTGTTGGTTGGCTGACCCCTAACGCATTAGCAAAAGCCCGTTGCGTTGCACTGCCGCGCACGGCAATAAGCCTTTTCTTGAGATCTTCGACCTGGGCGACTTTATCCGTTGACTTTTTGTTCATATAGGCCTACCTTTCAATACTGATAGATGAATCAATCAAAAGGGAATCCGAAAATGGCTAACTTTAAAGGTAGTCTCCCCCCGCAATCAGACGTCGCATTCAGGCGTCTGCTCTCGGATGTCATGACTAGATGCCCGAAAAACCGCCAGCAAATCGCTGATGAGCTTTCCGTTAGGTCTGAAAAGACCGTGTCGCTATCAATCCTCAATGATTACATGGCCACAACGAAGAGTGGCGCGCGTTTTCCGGCAATTTACCTTCGGGATTTCTGCGATATTACCGGAGACGATTCCGCACAGCTATTCCTGTTGAGTCCTCGGCTTTTGGCCTTGATTGAACTTGGCGAGAGCGTGCTCACCGGAGAGAAGGGCCGTAGGGAGAGAGAGAAGCTCCTTCGCAATTTGCTGGATTCGGAACGGAGTAGCTAGAGGACACCATGGCGGAACTCTGGCTCAGTTGCGAGGATCTGATGAAGGTGACCGGCTGGTCACCTCGCAGCGTGCAACGTAAGGCCGAAGCGGGACAAATCAAGTGGCAAAATGCGCGCGACCGGAAGAGAAACGGTAAGCCGGTTCGCGAATATTCAATCCTCTCCCTTCCGGCTGATTTACAAGTCAAAGCCGCCAAGAAAATTTCCTCTCTCCGCCGGCACAAGAGCGCTCAGAAGCAGGATGTTGAGCAGTCCGGCAACCAGCTCTCGCTGTCGTTCGCTAGGTCTCCCTCAGATTTCGCAGTCATGCCTGAGCGTGTTGCGTTGCCAAATCCCGAAGACCAGAAGCAAGCCACAAAACGCCTCCTCCACTTGGAACCGCTATTGAGCCTCACTTCCAAGGATTCCTTTCCTGCAACTATGCCAGATGGGACCGTAGCTCGGAACTGTGGACAGGCTGTAGCCTGGGTGGCTGATCAGAGCGACCAAAACGAGAAGACCATTCGACGTTGGGTATCGCGCTACCGTCAAGGCGGACTCCCCGCGCTGGCCGACAAGGTGCGCCGCGACAAGAACACCAGCCGCTTCTTCACTAAATATCCGCAAGCCTGCTGGATGTCC
This sequence comes from Occallatibacter sp., assembly GCA_049590315.1. GTDB lineage: Bacteria > Acidobacteriota > Terriglobia > Terriglobales > Acidobacteriaceae > Telmatobacter. The sequence goes on from JBAWCO010000555.1 coordinate 8,370, forward strand.
GCTTATCTCTTCCTCGGCAATGCCGACTCCATCCGCGAGACTCAGTCGCCGATCTTCCAGGGCCAGAGCGTCCGCTTCATCCACGAGCAGATGCTGCTCAACCTCGATCTCCTCGAAATTCCCGAGGACGAAGCGCCCAGCTATGACACGGTGCGCTCCTGGATCAATTCGCTGCCGCCGTCGCTGGTGACCTACGCGCGCATGGGCCGGAAGGTCTACCGCGAGCGCATGTCGCCGTATCTGCGCCGCGCCTATACCGACATCTACGCCAACCAGATATGGGTAGGCGATCACATGATTCAGGACGTCGAGGTTTCGAACGACGTCTTCACCGCGGCCGAGATGTACGCACCGCTGCGCATCCGGCTCACCGCCTTGATCGATTACCGCTCCCGCTTCTTCGTGGGCGAGAGCTGGGCCTGGGAGGGCAGCTCGGCCTCACTGGCCGCTGCCGCCATCCGTGGAGTCACCCGCTACGGACCGCCCGAGGGCTGGTACCTCGACAACGGCAAAGATATGCGCAAGATCGCGCGGGGTGCGGCGCGAGCCAGCAACGGGCAGCCAACCCTGCGCGAGCGTTGGGGTCAGGAGATTGACTTCATTGAAAGCTCGGGCTTCATTGCCAGGCTCGGCAGCACCATCACCCACTGCATTCCGCACCATTCGCAATCCAAGCACATTGAGCGGTTCTTCCGCACCCTGCACGCGCGCTTTGACAAGGCGTGGTCCACTTACACATCTGGGACGCCCTTTACGCGGCCAGAGTCCACCGGGCTGGCTATGATGCGTCATCGCCGCCTGGTCAAGCGCGGACAGGGCGAGCAGAGCCGGCATCCACTGGCCAGCTACGTCATCGCGATGTTCACGGGCTGGATCGAGGAATACAACAACACGCCGCATTCGGGGCAGGGCATGGACGATGCCCGCCGCGCCAAGTCGTTGAAGCCTTCCAGAATCCCAATCAGAAGCCGACGCCCGATGAAAGCACGTTGGCGCTGCTGATGGCCGAGCGCAAGGTCTGCACTGTGCGCAATTGCGTAGTTGCGTTGAACAAACGCCGTTATGAGCCGGTGAGCCAGGCGGGCTGGGCGGTGCTGCATGAGTTCAACACGCGCGAGGCGCTGGTGGTCTACAACCCCGCCGATCCTGACCGCGCGGCGCTGCTCGATAAAGACGGCTTCTTTCTCGCATCCCTGCAGGCCGAGCACCTGATGCGCTTCGCGCCCGCCGATCCGGAGACGCAGCAGCAGATCGCCAACTCCATGGCTATGCGCCTGCGCCTCGAAAAAGGCAACCGCCAGGCCATCGTCATCAATGCCCAGCCCGCGCGGTCCTTAGGCGTTGTGTCGCCGTTGGAGTCGATGGCCAAGCGACTGCGCCTTACCAACGGCGAGACGGGCCAGGGCGTCGTCACCCAGCGCGCCACGCGCCTGGCTAACACCGGCACTGAAGGCAGAGCGTCGGTCACACCGGCGCAGGCAGCACGCATGTTCTTGGAGGAGCAAAAAAACAAATGACTCCAGCACAGCAAACGCAGATCGCCATGGTCGCGCGGCAGTATCTCAACAGCACCGGCATGTCGCCCGTCGACTTTGCCCGGCGCGTGGGTTACGCCTACAACTCGGTACAGCAACTGCTCAGCGGCCGTTACTTCACCGGCTACGAGCCAAAGAACATTACCCGCGCGGTGCTGGATTTCATCGAGCAGCATCCCGCCGAACGCGATGCGCCCGTGGCCCATGCCATCTACGAGACGCATGCCGTGCAGGTAATGCGCGAAGTCTTCGCGCGGCTCATGAAGCGGCCCATGGCCATCCTCAACTTTGCGCCGCCAGGCTGCGGCAAGACGGACATCGCGCGCCATCTCATCGCCGAGCACAACGCGCAGCGCACGGATGACGCGCCTTATATCTTCCGCATTTACTGTCGCAGCGGCATTCGCCCGCGCGATCTCTTCCGCCGCATCACCACGGCCTGCGGCACACCTGCTGACTCGGCCATTGAACGCGCGATCCACAATCTCCGCTTCGATTTTTCCGGCAAGCGCGTGGTTCTCTACTTCGATGAGGCACAGCATCTGGACCTGCATTGCTTTGAGACAGTGCGCGAGCTGCTCGACGAACCTCCTTATTTCTCGCTTTGCTTCGCCGGATCTGACGAACTGGAGCAGACTTTCGACCGCTTTTGGAAGAAAGGCAACGCCGAGCGGCTCGATCGCCGCATCATCGACAAGGTCTATCTGCCCGCCATCAGCGCCGAAGAGGCAGAGAATATTCTGCGCAGCGAAGTGCCGGGCCAGTTCTCCGATGCGGTCATCCGCACCCAGATCAAGGCTGCAACCGTCGCCGCGCCCTACGGCAAGAAGACGCAGAGCTACATCTCCATCGGCCGGCTCATGGCCGCCGTTCACGAGATTCAAGAAAGCCAGTCTCCTGAGACCAGCGATCAGCCGTGCGAGACGCATATGCCGCCGAACGTAAGGACATCGACATCTGCAGCCTCAGTAATTCGTTCGAAGGGATGATAGCCAAGTTTCCGCAGTCCACAAATTAGCCAGGAGGGAAGACGATGGATAGCAAGTCGATTCACTTCGCAGCTTACGATCAAATCAGGGCGCTGCAGACGCTGTTTTCCCAATGGCGGAAGCACACCCTCGACGAGACCGACGATCCGCGCGCAGTGCGCTTGGCGTGGGCATCGAACAACACGGGCCGCAATATCTCCTCATTCTCTGATCTCACCCGCGAAGAAGCTCGTTGCCTGATCGATGTTCTCAAAGGATCCATGGGCCAGCCCATCGGAGAGGAACCGCAGCCGTGGAGACGTGTCAACTCACGACAGCGCGCGCAGGCAGCTGGCACGGCTGGACGCCGCGATGATGAGTCTTCCTTCATTCAGATGGCCAGTCCTGATGACCTGGCCAGAGTCAATGAGTT
>JBAWCO010000556.1:0-21829 GCA_049590315.1 Occallatibacter sp.
GAATCTCTTGATGAGAACGAATGGAGATAACGACTTTGCCCTGTGCATGTCCTTCTCCGCGATAACGGATGGCCTCGGCCACCTCGTCTAGCGGGTATTGCCTGTCGATTACAGGCACGATCCTTCCAGCTTCGAGCAGATCTTTGAGAGCAAGCAGGTCCGTTGCATTGACCTTCGCAATAAAGAAGCGCATTTTCTTGTTTCCGATCAACGACAGCAGTGGCTTTAGTGACATCGCCTGGAGCATTCGAGCCAACCCGCCTCCAACCAATACAAAGGTTCCGTTCTGACTGAGCGCACGCCTGTAGTCGAAAATCGAATGATGGGCGTTTGCACCGAGGATCAAATCGTACCGAAGCCCGCTTCGCGTGAAATTTTCTCGTGTGTAATCGATCACATGGTCCGCACCGATAGCTCGCGCTCTGTCCATATTCCTCGTGCTGCAAACGGCAGTTACGTCGGCACCAAATGATTTGGCAATCTGGATAGCAAACGTACCCACGCCACCAGATGCGCCGTCGATCAGAACATTCTGCCCGGGCTGGACCTGGCCATGATCGCGGAGACCCTGAAGAGCCGTAATCGCCGCGACGGGCACCGCTGCCGCTTGCTCGAACGAGAGATTGGTTGGCTTCGGCGCTAGAGCGTCTTCAAGAGCACACACATACTCGGCAAAGCCTCCCTGTCCCTTCCCCATGAACGATGCCCCAAACACGGCATCTCCTGGACGAAATCGCTTCACATCCCGGCCGACTGATTCAATGATTCCGGCATAATCAGCGCCTGCGATCTTGTGTGTCGGTTTGAGAAGTCTCCCCAGCTTCGGTACGAAAAACAACGGCCCTCTTATTGCGAAATCGTCGAGTGGGTTGACCGACGACGCAAACAGCTTGACTAGGACCTCTACCTCGGAGGGCTCAGGGGTCGCGACCTCTCTCATCTTTAGCACGGCCAGTGGTGGCCCGTATTCTGTCGTTAGAATGGCTTTCAATGAGCCACGCCCCCTTCGACATGGGAGAAACGTAGTATAGCCGTGGCTGGCCCACCTAACGCACCGATTCTCAGTTGACGCGAAATCGCCAAATCACGTTTCCAGCCGCCGCAGTTCTGGAAACGTGGTTTGGCCTGTGGGCAACAACTGACGCTCGACCGGCTCTCGGACTAGAACAATCAGCTGGTGGATTCGAAATACCTTGACCTTCTACACCTCCAAGCGTATATGTAGAAGCCACAGGTATGAAGAAAAGTGAAACCACAGTCGACCTTCCGCAGGGCACTCTCGATCTTCTGATTATGAGGGTTGTTACGCTCGGCCCAATACACGGTTACGCCATCGCCCAGCGGATTCAACAGATGTCCCGCGAGGCGCTGCAGGTCCAGCAGGGATCGCTTTATCCGGCGCTCCATCGCCTCGAATACAAAAAGCTGCTCACCGCCAACTGGCAGCCGTCCGAGACCGGACGCGACGCGAAGTTCTATGAACTCACCGCCAAAGGCCGGGCTCACCTCGAGGCGGAGACCGCCAACTGGAAACGCCTCACCAACGTGGTCGGCCTCATTCTCAAAGAAACAGCGGAAGGATTTTCATGAGCTGGCTCCGGAGACTATTCGCACGCAAACGCTTGGAAATCGATCTCGACAAAGAGCTGCGATTCCATTTCGAATCGCAAGTTGCTGACAAGGTCCGGTCCGGCGCTTCCGAGAATGAGGCCCGCCGGCTCACCCGACTGGAGTTCGGCGGCATCGAGCAGATTAAAGAGGATTGCCGCGAGAGCCGTGGCACGTTGTGGGTGGAATCGATGGTGCAGGACATCCGGTATGGTGTTCGCCAAATTAGGAACTCACCCGGCTTCAGCATCGTTGCCATTCTCTCGTTGGCATTGGGCATCGGCGCCAATACCGCCATCTTTACGCTGCTCAACGCCATCCTTCTGCGCCCGCTGCCGGTGCAGAATCCGGGGGAACTGCTGTTATTCGGCGACGGCAAGGCACAGGGCCTCACTCTCTCGGTTCCCGATGGGCGCATGGACTTGTTTTCCAAGGCGTTCCTTCAGGACTTTCGCCAGAAGGACACGTCCTTTTCCGGAATCGCCGGGGTCGACAGCACTCCGATTGAGACGAAGGCCTCGATTGCGGGCGGAGCTTACCAAACCATCCACATCAATCTCATCTCGGGTAGTTACTTCTCCGTTCTCGGCGTGCCCGCGTTCACGGGGCGCACGATTGATGCTTCCGACGACAGCGCCCCCGGCGCGGGTTCGGTCGCAGTTGCCAGTTACGCGTGGTTCCAGCGCCATTGCAATGGCGACCCATCCGTGCTCGGCAAAGTCATCCGTATCGAATCGCACGATTACATGCTGGTGGGTGTGGCCAAGCCGGGGTTTTCGGGCATCACCGTCGGGCGGTCCGCCGATCTCTGGATTCCGCTCTCGATGGAGAAGGGGTTCGATCGCCCGGGTGGAGACAACATCGGAAGCAAGCTCTATCAGTCTCTCTATCTGATCGGCAGGCTCAAGCCCGGAGTAACTCCAGCTCAAGCCGGCGCCGAAACCAATCTCCTCTACAAGCAGATCATTCGCAGCTACCTTGGGCCGCAACCCTCACAAAAGCATCTCGACGATCTTGCCCATGCCAGCGTCGAACTTACACCCGGCGCTCGCGGAGTGTCCCCTCTGCGCTACGCGTTCTCAGTGCCGCTCAAGATCCTCATGGTCATCGTCGGCCTCGTGCTTCTCATCGCCTGCGCCAACATTGCCAACATGCTCTTCACCCGTGGTGTTGCGCGCACGCGCGAAGTGGCCGTGCGCATGGCTCTCGGCGCCTCGCGCCAGCGCATTGTCTTTCAATTACTCACTGAATCCATCGTTCTCTCTTTTGCAGGAGCCGCGGCAGGCGTCGCGCTCGCATGGAAAACCAGCGCTCTGCTGCTCAACATGGCTGCGCCCAGCCCTGATCCCATACCCCTTAACCTCACCCCCGACTGGCTCGTCCTTGGCTTCACGCTCGGGCTCACCGTCCTCACTGCACTTCTCTTCGGCACACTGCCGGCATTCCGCGCCACCAGTCTCGAGTTCACGCCCGCCCTCAAAAATGGCCGGGGCAGTTCTTCTGTATCCACACGCGGCGTTATGGCTCGCTCCCTCATCATCGGCCAGGTTGCGCTTTCTGTATTGCTCATGGTGGTCGCCGGACTCTTCGTTCGCAGCCTGATTCACCTCTATGACGTCGATACCGGCTTCGATCCGCACAACGCGCTCATCTTCACTCTCGACTCCAGCACCGCCAATCTTCCCCATGGGGCGGACGAAATCCGCTCCGTCCGCCTTCAGGAGCAAATCGAAGAACGCGTGCGCGCCATCCCCGGCGTCCAGTCCGATAGCTTCGCCTTCTTTGCGTTCAACGATGGTGGCTGGTCCGATCAAGTCCTCTTCCAGGACGTTCCGCGAACACCTGCAAATGGCAAAGCCATCCATTTCAACATCACCGGCAACGGATTCTTCTCCGCCATGGGCATTCCGCTCGTCAAGGGCCGCACCTACAACTCGCAAGATCGGCAAAATTCACCTAAGGTCGCCGTTATCAACCAGACCATGGCGCGCCGCTTCTTCCCCAATGGCTCGGCCATCGGCCAGCACTTCGCCATCGGAGAAACGCCCGATCACCCCGGCGAGATTGAAGTCATCGGCGTGGTCAAGGACGCCAAGTACTTCGCGCTTGATGAAGGCTCTGTCATGGCCGCATATTTCCCCTGCAGCCAGAGCCCCGGCTTCTTCGGCAACTTCATCGTGCGCTATGCTCCCGGCGCAAACCGCCAGGAGATCGTCTCCAGCACCCGCGCCGCAATCGCCGAGATCAACTCCCATATTCTGGTCAATACTGTAAGCACCCTCCAGGAACAGGTCGACCGCTCAATCGCCACACAATCGCTGATCGCCCGGCTCTCCGGCTTCTTCGGAATCCTGGCCGTCTTCCTGGCCTGCATCGGAATTTATGGCTTGCTTTCTTACTCCGTCGCTCGCCGCACTGGCGAGTTGGGCATCCGCGTCGCCCTCGGAGCACAGTCGCTCAACCTGCTCTGGATGGTCCTGCGCGAGTGCGTTCTGCTGCTGCTTGTGGGATTGGCCATCGGCGTTCCTCTCGCGCTCAGCTCCACGCGCGTCCTCAAGAGCCTGCTCTATGACCTCAGCCCACTCGATCCCGTCTCCATCGCCGTCTCCATCGCGGCTGTCGTTTGCATGACCATCGCCGCTGCCTGGTTGCCTGCACGCCGCGCCACTCGGATTGATCCAATGCAAGCATTGCGAACCGAATAGTGCGTCGGCTCCGCACCTCTGGCTGGCAAGTGAGTCACGACAAGGAACCTCATCGGTCGAGTAGCCGCCTGAAGCTTCGCGGCCCTGGAGAAGCACATAGGCGCTCCGAGTATCAAACCGACAGGCGTCTTCGACGAACCCAGGGCCTCGGTGAGCGCGTTGCCCTGAACTCACCAGTTCAGACTCGGGCGGACTGGATTGTTGGATCCTAGCCTACTCAGGACTTATTGCATGAGGTTCTGGACCGCAGCGCACCGCTTAGGTCACATTTCAATGATCAATGCGTGTCCCCGGCTTCAAGAACCTAGCAGCAAAGCCTTCCATCTCGTTGTCCTGAACCCACGGATCTTTTAATACAACCGCAATATCCGCAACTCTGTCACTATCTTCATGCCAACCGAGCCCAAGCCACTCTTCACATTTTTCGGCGTACTTTTTCAGGTGCGCGAACCCCATGGTCTGCTCGAAAATCGCCTCATCAGTCCTCTCCCCAACTGCACTGACAAATGAGAATCCGCGTGATTGGCCCGCTGTGAGCCCCATTGAAAAGGAATGCCCCTTGCCATCCAATCGCGTTGCCGCTTTAGTTTTCTCAATCAACTCGATCACCTTCTGTCTTCCGGCACCTCCCATGTCCAGAAGGGCAAGGGCTACGTCAGTCCTGTACATACTCGAAAGTGATTCAATGCCAGCGATCAGTTCAGAGAAACCGGCCGGAAGCGGGGCGGTCGGAGGCTGGACATCTTCATGTTCGTCGTACTTCCTATACACGTATTCATCAACCTCGTCGGAATATCCATTCAGCCAAAGATTCGTCGTTTCGGCGAAGTCTGCCACGTCGAAATACATCCCCTGAGACAAATAGAGACCCAGCAAGTCGATCTCATCTGCATCGACTGCGAATGGAGTTTTCTCCAAAGCCAACCGCCGATTGAGGTAATGGAGGAAGGCTGCCGGTGAATTCAAGAGTTGTGTAATGATGTCCAAATCGCCGAGTGCGGCTGAGAACGGGTACTCCCTTTCTGGGAACAGTCCCAGAGCCTCTTCGACATTCTCAAATCGTGTGGCAAAAGTCAGGAACGGCATCAGCGTCACGTTTATCAAGTAGATGTCTGTGATCATCCTGCCGTCGATCCGCATCCCCATCTTCCCAACCTTTAGAACGGGCGCGTCCTTTGAGCGGATATATTGCCTCCCCCTTACTGCTTGATCGAAAGCAAGACGTATCGCTGCTTGCATGTCTGCTCTCAGCCGCGAGAAATCTGCTCCAATCCGAGCATCCCGGGTCAACCCTTTGGCTTTGCACTGAAATATCAGAATCTTCCCATCGTGCAAAACCGCAACGTCTGAAAACTCTTCTCCATTCGGATAGGCTGGATTCCTGAAGATCATCTGTTCCGGAAAAATCCTCTTCATGTACTCCCAAACCTTCCGCTCGACGAAATCGCCTCTAGACTTCTCGAAGCGTGGGGCATACGTACTGTCGTTCATCAGATCGAAGAAGAATGTATGAAAGAGAACAGAAGGGACCATCGGATTCGTGAAAAGCCAGTAGAAGCCGCCCCGTTCGATAAATGGCCTTTCATCCATCGTGTTGTAGTCCCATGGCGCCTTCAACGGATTCGAGAAAGTGTCTGCAAATTTGGGATTGCGAAAACCAAACGACTGGCTCAGTCGCCTCACGAATGCCAGGCAGACTTCTAGCGGCAGCCCTGATACTTGAGAGACCTGCTCCACCGTGAATCGCAGAAGCGAAGGACCGTTACCAAAGTGAAGGTGAATTGCAACCCTCGTTTCCAAATCCTTCCGGTTTAACCCAGCTTCCTTCGCATCTGCCCAGTACTTGTCTGATTCGCTTGAGGCATTTGTGCGGGCTGATTCGGCAGACTCATTGAATCGCCGGTTCAACTCATCTGTAACGGCCCGAAAGATTCGAATAGCGTCCTGAACCGTGAACCCAAGGTTGGATCTAAACCACTCAGCATGTTCTCCGTACAACTGCTCCGCATATTCCAAGAACTGATGCGGATAGGCATCGCCGCGAACCCAGAGGGAATACAACTTGGCGTGTTGAAGCACTTGATCGGACGGAGTCGGTTCCGGCGCCTCTGGCCTCCTGTTGACGGCCTCGTATAGGAATGAATCGAAATACTGACAAATGAGGCGTTCGAACTCTTCGATGTGAGAGCCGTCAAAGGTTTGATATGGCCCAGAACGTGAAGGGACCGTGACTAGATAGCCAGCCGTGAACTCAATCCACCGAGCCCAGCGGCGAGTGTCCGTTGCCTCGCCTTGGAAACCTTCTTGTGTGAACAGGAAGGTCATCGTCAATTGGCATAGGATCTCAATCGGGTCGAATTGCTGCACATAGGATTTGAACGCTTCGAATGCAACCTCAGGCGGTACCAATTTTCGCGCCGTTTGTGCCTCGTTCATCTTCGTCTCCTGTGAGGACCCAAATCTGCGGGACCATTCACTATAACGCCGCTCGTCAGAGTCACCGCAAACGCGTGTCTCCTCGCCATTCCGGCATGACCGGGACCTTCCAAGCCATGTTTGACGTATTCACCAGGGTTGGCCCCGACAACTCGCTTGAACGCCTTGATGAAAGCAGCGTCGGACTCGTAGCCGACCGACCAGGCCTTCTACAGCCTATGAACCGGAGTCGGGATATTCTCCGCACACTCTTGCAGCGATAACGAACTCGCATCGCGGGGGCTTGGGGCATATTGAACATTCTGTCCCAGATATAGAGCGAAAGAACTCCAAAGATCACCTGCCAAGTACCAGCCCAGTCCCAAAAGGAAAGGAAGAGCATGAACCAAAGGAAAACCACACAAGAAGTGGAGGACGCGTTGCGGGAGGTGGTGCAGCTGCGGACCAGCCACCACAGTGATGATCCCGCGCTGCAGCTTGTAGATGAGTTCCTTGCGGCGCCAGAACCTCCTGACGAGGGGCAGCGGCGGCAGGAACTCCAGAACTTGTTTCGGCAGTTGTGGCGCGATCGCCCTCCGGTCCTGGTGAAGATGTTTGTTGGAAAGGAGCACGTGGAATGAGTGACCGGGGAGAAGCGTTACGTCTCGCGATTTACCTTGATACGGCCGGGCTCGTTCCCAACTGCCGGGAATGCCGGACTTGGGACGACGCGGTGGCGGCGCTCAGTGTGCAGTTCTTTTCTCTGCCTTCGGAAGTGCGGCGCGATGCCAAGGCAAATGCGGGAACCATCATGAGCCTGGGAGGGATGACGGCGGTCGGGCGCGCGATTCTACCCGATCATCCGCTGTTTAATCCCACAGAGGATAAATCATGCCAGCATCCTCGCCCGAAATGCGACCATTGCCGGAAAGCCACTTGGGACACGCACGAAGCCGCACTTGAGTTTTGCCGCAGCGCGGACTTGGAGCCCTATGGGTGCCCGTTCTCCGAAGGCAAGTGGCATATTGCTGACAAGCGAAACGCCTGGCATACGGCGCACGAAAAGAAAGAAGGGATAGGAGGCCATATGCACATGCTGGCAAAATTGACAGCCAGGAGCGGCCTATTGCGTTTTGTGTCAGCGCCGGTTGCGCCGCCGCGGCTTCCCGGTGACGTCATGGGAGAGGGGGCACCTGAAATGTCAGTAGCGCAGGTAGCGCGCCACGGTAGCCCGCAAGGAAGTAGCCAATAGCAGCTTCAACCGCTGACTGCACCGAGCGTTACAGAGCCACCGCAGGCTAGTCCAAAAACCCCCCGCTGGATTCGTACCACTGAACCACACTATCGGGTCATCCGCGGGCTCCGCCTCCGTCAGATCCGCTTTTATCCGGGGGAACGTGGCAGCGTACTTGACCACGTGGATGCGATCCAGTCCGTCGACAGTGATCTGAAAGTCCCCCGTACCTTCGTCGTGAAGCAAATTCACAGCAACACATGCCGATTTCAAAACTGAAGAACCCAACCAACGCATAAGGAAGAAGAGATGAAGAAAGCCGTGCTGTATGGCCGCACCTCCCCTCAAGAACAGTTGGACGCGCAGTTCGCTCCGCTTCGCGACATTGCCGCTCAGCGTGGATTTGAATCGACTGGCGTCTATAGCGACATCGGAATTTCAGGCGGCAACTCCAGGCGCCCAGGCGTGAGTGCGCTCCTCCGCGATGCGAAACGTGGCAAGTTCTCGGTCATCCTTGTTGAGGGGTTTGACAAACTGGCGAGAAGCACGCGCAACTTCCTGGAGATAGTGGATCAGCTCGACTTGCTAGGCATCGAGCTGATTTTCGTCCATGAGGCGGTAGATACCGGCACGCCCTCGGGAAAGATCTTTGTGGAGATGCTCCGTTATCTTGCTCAACTGGAGAAAAACCTCATTCGCGAACGCATTAAAGGTGGGATCCGTCGTCGCAAGCTTGAAGGGCTTCCGATAGGTCGCCAGCGGCTCGATGTCGATCGCGCGTCACTTGTCCAAGACCGCTTAGCGGGAATGTCATTGACACACCTTGCGAAGCGTTATGGCGTTTCACGGCCGACCGTTGTGCGGTGGGTCCGCGAAGCCAAGGCGAAGCAGCCGAGCGTCGTTGGCTCGGCCTCAACTACTCGTCAATTTACCGCGGAAGTCGCAGCATGATGGACAGAGCGCCTATCAGATTAAAACGTCCGAGCACAAACGTGCACAATCTTCCAAGCGAGTCTCACAATAAGGCGCTGACTTAGACTCCACACTCTCGTAGGTTGAACGAGCGTGCATTGACGACCACAGGGCGCTCATTGAGCTTTGCACTACAGGTCTTTCTTGAGTTCCGGGCGGATCGTCGCTAGCCAACATCGGAAGCGCCTCGCGCACGACACTTAACCGAAGCCGAGACGCTCGCGCGAGGCGGTTTCGATTTGGAAACAAGAAGGAAGCCGCTGGCGTTTGCCGCCGATGGGGTTAGTCTATGGAGATTGAATCAGAGCGTATTGATAAATAACCAGTTAGAACTTTGTGCTGCAAAGGCCGATACTGGGAAGCTTCCCGGCGCATATGGCTCGAGTATGGCACAAAAGCAGCGTCCGAGGCGCCTGCGGCTTCGTTCTTGTGGGCGACTCGGACCTAATCCTTTTCTTCGCCCCCTTCCGGTCCAGCTTCGGCAGCTGTAACGGGGTTGGGTATCCAATTTCCGGACTCGATCTCGATCAATTCGTCTTCTGAGTAATCCACGAGGCACGGCTGATCTACACAGCCGGCTGGATGACGTCGGACCCGGCAGCACAGCATCACTCTTCTTGCTCTTCCTGGAGGGAATAACTATTGATGTCACCACGCCCGTAGCGGAGTTTTTCGCCTCGTAGAGTGATGAATTTGATCTTGTGAGCGGCTGCATTCTGATGAGCAAGTCCGAACGCGTCTTCAGGCCTAGCCAGTACACCCAGAAAGCCACCGTCTTGCTTTGAAAACCCTCCAACGCATTCTGGTGGCGATTCCTGATAGCGATGCAGGTCTTCTTCGACGGCCTTTTGTCGAGATGTGCGCGGCGCACGAAGCGGACCTCGCATTTCCGATCCCTTAGCTTCGCAGGTGCAAGAAACACGCCGCGGAGAACTAGATCCCGATATTCGGAAAACGGCGATTGATGCAAAAAAGAGACGACATCATCGCGGTGTAAAGGATCGTAGGACGAATTGAGACCAAAACTGTAATCGCAATTCCATTTATCGATGCTCAAGGTATAATCGACCGCTTCCGAAAGAGACTTGCGAAATTCTTTCAGCGCCTTTTTGATCGTCTGGTTTCGTTCTTCGTACGCACTGAGGGCTTTTCGCTTTTCTGGTGCCTGTTTTGCTGGCGTGACTCTGGCGCTCATCTCTTTGTGAGGCTTCGCGACAAACTCAGGTAAAGGAGGCTTCTGAACAGTGATACCCGCGTTCTTCTTAGCCCAGTAACCGCGAGGCGGAGCCGGTACCTGCCTCTTTGCGCAGAGTTTGGCCATCGCTCGGTCGGAAATATGGAAATCTTGTCCGACTTCTGTCATCGGTTTGGCCCAGACCAGGCTGTAAAGCTCTTCCCGTGTCAATCCCAGGTGATCTCGTTCTGGCATAATCGCACCGTGCGTTAAGAATGCCCGTGGCAGAATCTATCCAGAACGATACCGCACGGTGCGCCCACCGAAGCAGTGATGAACGCCTTCAAGAAGGCCACGTTCGGGCCTAACTCTGCCGTCGAACTGCAAGGCTCGTCCGATTTGGGGACCGATCTCCGGGTGCGGGCTCTGACAACAAGGGGATCACTGCCTTAAAAGGTTCGCTCAAGCCAGCATCGCACCAAATGCTCAGGGACGAAGTTGCCCTGTTGAAGCTTGGGCGCGCGGCCCTGTCCGGCAGGTAGGCTGCTCCAGCTAACGCGAGGCTCGATCATGCCGATAAAGGAGGAATGGCCGCCAAGACGGCACCAATAGAGAAATCCCGCGAATCCAAGCGCACCAACCTCGGAGACCTTATCGAAATGTTTTCGGTCTTCAGGGACATAAACGAGCGTTGGGGCAAGGATAACCCGTTTGTCCAGGAGATTTATCGCGGCGTCTTCGAAAAAAAGGGTTCGAAACCACACACGATTGATCACGTTGATTGCCCAGCGTGCCAGGCCGTGGACAAGATCGTGAGGGCCGATCTGCTGGGTATGGCTGGCCAGTCCTTTTCCGAGGCAGCCAAGGTGTGGCAGCACGTGAGGCGCAACTCGAACTCATTGAGGGAACGTACGCACGAATCAACCGACGAGTACATCGCGGCGCTCAGCAAATTCTTCGGAAAGATCGTGATGCGCTCAATAAATCCGGGCATGCTGAAGGCCTATCAGGCGGCTCGAAAAGCGAACGCTATCGCGGTGGGCGGAAGAGTAGTGCGACCGTGGAGCAGGAAGGCCAGCGACTCTCGCGTCAATCACGAAATAAGCGTATTGGCACAGATGCTCAAAGCATGCAGGCAATGGGAGAAGATCAGGCCCTACTACTTTCCTTTGCGCCTTAAGAATTGGAGCCCGCGCGAAATCCTCAGTGAACAGCAAGAGGAAGAGCTCTTTGAAAAGGTGGCCGGCTACCCGGAAGCGGAACTTGCATATTACGTCGCGGCGATCACGAACAACACTACTGCTAGCGGTATTGAGCTTCGCTGCCTCAAGATTGACAACGTCAAGCTACGGCCTGCGGGAGAAATCTCCGAAATCTACATTCCGCCCGAGGCTTGCAAGAATGATCACCGCCCTCGAAAGATTGCTCTCAATGAAGCAGCGCGTTGGGCTATGGACAAGGTTGTTAAGCGCGCCGAGAAGCTAGGCTCAACAAAACCGGAGCACTATCTCTTCCCATTTCGAGTTAAAAGGAACCGGTACGATCCCGATCGCCCGGCGACGCGATGGTTTCTCCGCTGCTCCTGGAACCATCTTCGCGAGCTTTCTGGCTTTCAACAGCTTCGTCCGCACGACCTCCGCCACCACGCCATCACTAGAATGCTCGAAAAAGGTGTCGATGGCGAATTGGTGAATGCCATCAGCGGCCACGTCAGCCAGCGCATGCGCGAGTTTTATTCGCATCAGCGCGTCCGGGTCCGCTATCAGGCCGCTCAGGCAATCGAACCCGACTACCACGTAGGAAAACTCGTTGCTGACGGGCGTCGGCGAAGCAAGCAAGAGAAGCTAAAAGGAAAGGTCAAGCCCCAACAAACCGAAACCGCCTCTCAGCCGGTCCAGACGGATCAAGATTTCGAAGAGCTGAAGCGCCTCAAAATCAGGGTGGAGCAACTCCTCTCAATGGCGAAGCCCAGAAAGGGATCGACGGTCTGATGGACTTTCGATTACGAAGACCTCGGGCGCGGCGCTTCTTCTAGGCGGCAACAGTATTATCCAAATGCCCAGCAATGGCGTATGCACAGAGGTCCATTTCCCATCCTCCGGCCAGCATGGGCTGGAAACGTGATTTGCCCTGATATCGACAACCGAAGATGACGCGGAGGTAGATTGGCGTACACTGGCCGTAAATATCGGGACTTATTCGAGATGTGAGCTCAGAGGGGCCCACGCCGCGGTTCACCTTTCCGATATGCGGACTACACAGTGATGTGCCCCGAGGTCGATGAGCGCATTGGAGATTTGGCGTGAAATGACGGTCGGAGTGGCTACTCAACATTGGCTTAACAGCCATTCGGCCACCAAATTCGATACCAGACGGTGAGCATCCTGTCGCCACCGATAATGTAATCGGCGCCATGAATCGAAGCGGCACGATCGGATGCCAGGAACGCCGCCAACTCGGCCATTTCCTCCGGAGAGCTAGGCCGGCTTATGGGAGTGCCTCCGATGATGTTCATGATATTGACGCCGCGTGGCATCTTCACTCATATAATTCTGTTATTCGAGACTCTTATGGCAACCGCGCCGGAGCCAGACCCAATACGAAGTTCGTTCGCCGTGCGGCTGTGTCCGCATTCGGCTGAATCTCATTGAGTTCCGGCGCCGCGAACTGCCGGTACATGTTCTTCTTTCCCGCCGCCACCTGTATAAACTCGACGGATTGTGGAGAGTCGGAGAGCCGCGCCCCAAACCAGTGCGGATCGTCGCGCTGTGCCCACGTGACAAGTGCCAGTACCGAACCTGCCTGATACGCCGGGGCCGCATCACTGCGCGCATTCACGGCCTGCATCGCTATATCGTTGCCAAAGAGCGTCGCCATTGTGCGATTTCTCGAGTCAACGTAAATCGTGATCGGTCTCCACTTCAGCGGATCGTACGGGAGGCTGGGAGGGACCGCGGCAGCCCTATTGTTCACCACCTCATCGCGATCGACGCGGGCAGCCGTGATCGGCAGGGTATACACGTAGTCATTCCCGCTCACGGGTTCGTGGCAACCTGTGCACTCGTTCACGAAATGCGCGTCCGCGCCGTAGCGTTTCAGGCTCAAACCGCGCCAGCGCCCCCAGCCCCAGCCATCGGTATCCCTGTACCTCCGAGCACCCTTCAGCATCAACTCTACCTGCACGAATGCTCCCGGATGCATAAGGCCATCCGCGCCAGGCTTCTGGCTCCACGCAATCTTGGCAAACTGCGCTCCATCCGGCCACGGCGAAATGTTCCCCGTCTGTGCCGCCTTGAACGCAATGTCATTGCCCAGAACAAACCGAAAGGTGTTGTTGTCCCCGCGATCTGTAATGCTAATCACCTTCCAGCCTTCAAAGCCCGCGTCGAAAGGGAATCCGTTGAACTCCGCCTGGGCTGCAAGAACGGCGGGAGCAATCTCTGCCACGGCAGTGCTCCCTTGCGTCGGCGCAGCGGCTCGAATGGGTATCTGTGCCCACGGAGCAAGATAAGCCTTCAGTGTTGCCAACTCCTCGGGCGTCACCACCGCCTCCGGATGCAGCTTCCTGAAGCTCGGCAGCGGCATCGCTCCGAGTTGGACCATGTTCACGGCCTCATAGAGCGCCGCCTTCTGCGCTGCTGGAGGTTTGGAGCCCAGGGTTGAGAAGTTCAAGTGTTCGCGCGCAGTCAGAATGTCGCGCCGCACCAGCCAGTACGCCGGGACAATCTGGTCGAACCACGCCAGGCGGCGCTGATCAGAGTGGCAACTATAGCAATCCTTCTCAAGGATGTGGCGGACTTCAGGCGGCGCCTGTACCTCGGCCGTAGCCGGTCTTGACGGAATTGTGGGACGCACCAGCTGCAAAGCCGCGAAAACCAGGATTCCGGCAACAATCACTTTGCCGAAAGTTCTCATTCATCCCCTCTTCTGCGCACTCGGAAGCGGTGTTTCGGACCTTGAATCAAAACTCTTATCGAATGCATTCTGTGTGTTTTCAAATGATCGCGGAGGCGATTTGCGGTTGACTGCAGAGCTCGCCGATCTTAGCGCCGCCAGCGCTGAGTTCGGTTCGACTGCAAAGCTGTTACGGTGATCCGCGAGATAGCGATGGACATCTGAAATGACAACTGACCCTTCGCCGACAGCAGATGCCACGCGTTTTACTGATTTGGAGCGCACGTCGCCAACGGCAAAGATCCCGGGCACACTGGTGGCGTAGGGCGTGCTCTCAAACCCGTCGGCGCCGCCGGTTAGAATGAAGCCCTTCTTATCAAGTCGCACGGTGCCGAAAAGCCACCCGGAGTTCGGCTCCGCGCCGATCATCACAAATACGCTCCCGATCGGCTTCACTGTCCGCTTCCCTGTTATGCGATTTGTCCACGTGACGCGCTCTAGGGACGATTCGCCTTCGAGTTTCTCGATCTCACAGTTGGGGCAAAGCGTGATGCGAGTGGAACTCTCAATGCGTGATACAAGATACTGCGACATGCTGGTCGCAACTGACTCTCCGCGGATGATGTGGTAAACATGTTTGGCGATTCCCGAGAGAAACATCGCGGCCTGCCCCGCCGAGTTCCCGCCACCAACAACAATCACTTCATTGTCGCGGCACAGTAGGGACTCCATCGCAGTCGCGGCATAGTAGATTCCGCGATTCTCAAACTGGCTATTGTTCGCCAGCGAGAGTGCGCGATACTGCGCTCCGGAGGCCACGACCACAGAGCGCGAACGGACCGGAATGCCACCAGCCAGCGTGAGTTTGTGGATGCCATCGACCTGTTCGGCTGTCACCACCTCTCTGGAGATGGCGAATTGCACGCCAAACTTGAGGGCTTGCAACTGAGCGCGACTGGCGAGGCGCTGGCCGGAGATCCCGGTCGGAAAGCCGAGGTAGTTTTCAATCTTGGAGCTGGTGCCTGCCTGGCCGCCGGGTGCGATGCCCTCGATCACAATTGTGCAAAGCCCCTCGGATGCGGCGTAGACTGCGGCTGCGAGACCTGAGGGCCCTGCCCCCACAACTGCCACGTCATAGATCCTATGAGGGTCGGGAAGCTCGGTGATTCCCAGCTCATCGGCGAGCTGAGCAATGGTCGGCCGATGCAAGGTTCGGCCATCCGATAGGACCACAGCCGGCAGATTGGATTCAAGATCCGATCGGTGGTCTTCTGCCTCCGGCAATTCTTTTTGTGCCGTCTCGACGATCCTGTGCGGGTACGTATTGCGGAGAAGAAAGCGCTGAAGTTGTATCGTTTCCGCGTCACCAACGCGTCCGTTCAGTAGAACTCCGGCTCCCGGTTCGCTGATGATGCCAATGCGACGCCAGATGGTCGCCTGCATTATGAGATTCGCGATATCCCCCTCAGCGCGCATCATGCGCTGCAGTTCGCTGCGCGGTATGCGAAGAAGACGGCATTCGCCAACAGTTCGCGCATTTACGAGCGATCCCTGGGAGTTTAGTAGATTCAACTCGCCGGAGAAGTCGAACCTCTGATGGTGGGCGATGATTCTTGACTCCCCACTCACGGCAGGAAGCGACATATCGATTTGGCCGGCAAGCACAACAAACATATCGGCCTCACGCTCACCGCAATTGAACAACGAGACGCTTCCAGGGAAGGTCTGCTCTAGACCGAACGGCCGCAAGCGCTCGACCATCTCTTCGGTGAGTTTGGGGAAAGCGAGGTCAGGGCGAGGATCGGGGACGCTCCACGCACTGAATTTGCCTTTCTTTTCGTTAGGCATGGACGGTAGAGTCTCCTCGCCGAGAATGCGACGCTCAATCACAACAGCAACACCCGCTTCTACGATACGCCGACGCCCTGGATCGAGGCTGGCGCTCAGTTAGGATGCTTACGAACAGATCCTGACGAGAAAGCTCAACGATATTTCCGGCCTTCGTGAAGATGGAGACCCAAATCGTATTCTTAGTATTATCCGTCCGCCTGGCCTGGACGTCGAATCTGGCCCGCGCTCCATTCACTTAGCGGTTGAAGCCGAATCATGGATGTCGGGGACGGTGAACCCTATCGTCGTGCTTGTGATCACCTTGTGGGTGGGGTCGGCAAGTTCAATTAGAACCGAGTGCGGTCCAGGTGCGAGTCCCACGAGGATGATCGTTTCTCCGCTCGCGTCAACGAAGTGCCAGGGAGCGTGGTCCACGGTGATATGGATGTGGCCAAGGCGAGGGGAAACGCCCACAGCGGCCTTTCCGAATACAGGTACGATCCTGAGGTTCTCTGCGCGGTATTGAATGAAGACTCGACCCGCGGCTAGCGCCTCGGGGATAGGCGGATCAACGATCAGACGAGGCGGTGGCTCATTCTCAATAGCGATCAACGGGGATGCCCCACGAACGTCCTTGGCACTCTGAGCCAACATTCTTGAGCCGAGACTGGCGCCGATCAAGGCCGCCGCGACGATAAACGAAGAGTGCATCTTTGATCCTTTCGCAAGAACGGCTCGGTTCGCGAGTCGGGAAAGAGGGAGCTATCCGTTCCCGCCGAGGGCAGTACACTACCGTCGGCGCAATGCTGACTTGGCGGAGTCAACCAAAGTCACCACTGCAGCCGCTAGCATGATGCAGTCCTTTACGATCAGCCGCCCCGCTCCGGATAGATAAGGAAATCCGTGCTCTGCGTCTCCAATGGCGGGCACCCAGGCTTCAGGTGTAGTGATCAAAAAAGAGAGTGTCGTGCACGACATTAGGATCAGTAAGAAGCTGCCTAATGCGGACAGTTCCGGTTTAAAGGGATAGAGTGCAATCAGAATACCGATGGACACAATGACGATCCCTAAACCGTGTGAAAACGAATAGGTGCCATTCGCTTGGTGCCAGGAACGATGTTGCGGGTTTAGCTCCCCCTCCTTGTTCATATGGCTCCGGTACTCTGCCGGCTGGCGATAGAGAAAGCTCATCAGAGGGCTGTTCGCTACGAGTGGCACGATGCTGTCCGCCTCGTAGTTCACGAATTTCAGGCCCCCTATCCAAACAAGAACCAGGACGAGAGCGGCCCGGAGCATTCCCATCGCAACCCGGTCCAGTTTTGACGCCGTGTAGAGAATATTCAGAAGCAAAGAATTCGACGACGATTCGCGCTCCCGCCCTAAATCTTGGAGCATCGAGTGTTCTCCCCTCTCACATTGATGGCCGGTCAACCACGGCGGCCAGGAGAACTCTCACAACCTCTCCCGACCGTTGCCTTCTAGCCCTTGATGAATGACAGCAGGTCGGCGTTGATCGTCTCAGAGTGTGTGGTCGGCATGCCGTGTGGAAAGTCCTTGTAGGTCTTAAGCGTCCCGTTCTTCAGCAGTTTGGCTGACAGTGGCCCAGCATCGGCATACGGAACGATCTGATCATCCTCGCTATGCATCACCATAACTGGAACGGTGATCTTCTTGAGGTCCTCTGTGAAATCGGTCTGAGAAAAGGCGACAATGCCGTCGTAGTGCGCCTTGGCACCGCCCATCATGCCCTGCCGCCACCAGTTCCGGATGGCGGCTTCGGAAGATTTCACTCCCGGTCGATTGAAGCCATAGAAGGGACCGGACGCGACGTCGAGATAGAATTGCGATCGATTGGCTGCGAGCTGAGCCTGAAATCCGTCGAAGACTTCTTTCGGAAGGCCGCCGGGATTGGCCGCCGTCTTGACCATCAGTGGCGGTACTGCGCTTATGAGCGCGGCCTTCGCCACACGGCTCTCCCCGTGGCGCGCCAGATAGTGCGTTACCTCGCCGCCGCCGGTTGAATGGCCGACATGTATGGCGTCATTCAGATCGAGATGCGAAGTCAACGCCGCAAGGTCATCGGCGTAATGATCCATGTCATGCCCATCACCGGTTTGAGTGGACCGCCCGTGGCCGCGACGGTCATGGGCTATGACTCGATAGCCATGATTCAGGAAAAAAAGCAGCTGCGCATCCCAATCATCGGCCGAAAGAGGCCAGCCGTGACTGAACACGATGGGCTGACCTGTTCCCCAGTCCTTGTAGTAGATACGTACACCATCCTTCGTTGTGATCATGTCCATCGTTTCTTCTCCTTCAATGGGTGTGGGCGAGTTTGGAATGCTCGCTGGTTTTGATTGGAGCGCTAGAGCCGCTGGCAGGACAGTCATGAGTGCAATGGAAGCCGCGCTGCCCAGGATCATGGCGCGTCGCGATTGGTCCGTAGGTCCGACCGCGGTCCGATCAAATCCACCGATTCTCCGGACTTCTTCATTATTCTGATTGAACGACATCGCACTCCTCACAATCCGGGGTTTACCGCCGCGAGTTTGCTTCGACTTAAGCTGTGTGGTCTTCGCTGCTAAATCTGACTGGTTCCCCCGTCCACGAACAATTCAACTCCGTTGACAAAACTCGAATCTCCCGAGGCCAGGAACAAAGCTACCGTCGCGATCTCTTCGGGCCGTCCGACTTCTCCTCGGGGAACGAGAGTCTTGAAATACTCTTTCGCCTCAGGCCCGAGCGGGTCCAGAGCTGGGGTATCGATTGTGCCAGGGCTAATCACGTTAACTCTGATCTGCCTGTCCTTGAGGTCTACAAGCCAGGTACGGGCAAAGGATCGGACGGCAGCCTTGCTGGCAGAGTAGACACCGAATGCCGGGAACCCCTTGCTGCCTGCAATCGATCCATTCAGAATGATCGAGCCGCCAGTGTTGAAGATTGGGAGCGCCTTTTGCACGGTGAACAGGGTCCCGCGTACGTTGACGGCGAAGGTCTTGTCAAAATGCTGCTCGCTAACCTCACCGATCTTTGCGAATTCCCCGAAGCCGGCACTTGCGAAAAGCACGTCGATGTTCCCCTGTTTTTTTCGAACCGTCTCATACAAGCGATCTAAGTCGTCAAGATTCGAGGCGTCACCTTGCACGCCCGTTACATTCCCGCCAATAGTTTCCACCGCTTCTTCGAGCTTTTCCTTGCGGCGGCCTGTAATGAATACATACGCACCTTCTTGCACGAAAAGCTTCGCTGTTGCCAAGGCCATTCCTGATGTCCCGGCCGTGATCACTGCAACTTTGCCTTCCAGCTTGCCCATATGAATTCCGCCTTCTGCCGTGATTCGCATTATTTGTCGTCGAGCTGGTCTCGTATTGGCTTGAGAGTAGTGACATCACGGCGAGCTGTCTATCACGCTTTTCTATTAAGGTGGCAGCTCTCCATCACTCGCCCGCAAGCGAAGAGGTGATGGTCTGAACCTTCGTGCTCGCCGCCGGCGAACCCGTTGGGCCCCCGCAAAGGTGTGCGGTTGTAGCCAAGTGTCCCTTACGATTGAGGAGTGCGTTCGTTGATGAATAGCCGATCGTCATCGCAAGCACCAACAGCGCGCCGGGAATCACGGGCGGGCTCGGAACTGGAATATCGAAATATCGGCACCCCATACCCACGACAAAGCTGACTACAACACCGATCAAGAGTTTCATAAACTTCCTCCCACGATTCTTAAGGAGTTTCTAAAACGGACTACGCCCGAAAGCGATTTTGTCACATTTTTTGGCGTCGCCGATCCCAACTCAAAACCCATACCTTGTGCATGAAGTTACTGGGTAGAAAAGCGCAAGGCAATCACGTATTTCCATTAGCCGTGACTTTTGCGTTCGGCCAGGACGATCTGGCGTGGATGATCTGTCGCACGGGACTGTGTGAAGGGATCTTCTCGAATGCCGATCAGGCCGGGTAATGGAAAGACGTGATAGGCAAGACATCCACCAGTGGCTATTGTCGGGACGAGATGGGAGTTCTGCTTCTCCCCAATTCTTCTCAGAAGGAGCCCTCCATGACTACCGCCGCCGTTTTGCCCGAGTTGACTTCAACCGTACACTACAACACAGTCCGCATCGGGGACGTCGATGTTTTCTACCGTGAGGCCGGCTCGAAGACAGCACCGGTACTACTCCTCTTGCACGGTTTTCCAACATCATCGAATATGTTTCGCAACCTGATTCCTCGCCTTGCGGGAACGTTTCGTGTCATTGCACCCGATTACCCCGGCTATGGTTTCAGTGGCATGCCGGACCGCAAGGTCTTCTCCTACACATTCGAAAACATGACCACAATTGTCGAGCAGCTGCTTAAGACGCTAGACATCACCGCGTACTCGCTTTACGTGATGGACTACGGAGCACCAATCGGGTACAGGCTTGCCCTTCGCCATCCCGAGCAGATCAGGGGGCTCGTCGTACAGAACGGTAATGCGTACGACGAAGGCTTGCTGAAGTTTTGGGATCCGATCAAAAAGTACTGGGACGATGCAACGGCGGAAAATCGGGCAGCACTCGAATTCCTCGTCAAGCCGGAAGCAACGAAGTGGCAATACCAGAACGGAGTGAGCGAGTTGACTCATCTCGATCCAACGACCTGGACCCTGGATCAGGCACTGATGGACCGTCCAGGCAACGGCGACATCCAGCTGGACATGCTCTACGACTACCGAACCAACGTTCCGCTCTATCCTCAGTTCCAGGAGTTCTTCCGGAAGTATCAGCCTCCAACTTTGATTGTCTGGGGCAAGAACGACTTCATTTTTCCACCTGAGGGCGCAACACCGTATAAACGGGATCTTCCCAACGTTCAGACGCATCTACTCGACACGGGTCATTTTGCCCTCGAGACGCATGGCGAGGAAATCGCTTCACGCATCGAGCACTTCTTTGGACATCCCCGGTGACCCTAATTCCGGCGGAACGGTCACCATTAACGTTCCGCCGGCGACATTCAGTAGGTTGAGACCTTATGAGCTTTGGATCGCTTCTCTTCACACCCGTTGTAAAGAAATTGCAGGAGCGCTACGGGAGCCGGCAACAGTATGAGCGGATGAAGAAGTCGGGAGCAGCTGGTGACCACTTCACGGATTTTGAAATCGAATTCCTGGCCGAGCGCGACAGCTTCTACTGGGCAACTGTCAGCTCGTCCGGTTGGCCATACGTTCAGCACCGGGGCGGGCCAAAAGGCTTTCTAAAGGTCATCGATAGCCAGACATTGGCGCTTGCCGACTTCCGAGGGAATAAGCAGTTCATCAGCACAGGAAATCTCCTTACCGACAACAGAGTTGCGATGATTCTGGTCGACTACCCACGACAGGCTCGTCTCAAGATACTGGGTCACGTCGAGGTCCTTGAAGGCGAGAATGCCACCGGCTGGATTCAGCGGGTCCAGATGCCGGGGTACAACGCGGTGATCGAGAGGGTTTTTGTCATTCAAATGGAAGCCTATGACTGGAACTGTCCACAACACATCAATCCGCGGTATACGGCGGAAGAGATTCGAGACGCGGTTCACGATGTCGAGCAGAAGCTGCTTTCTGTGGAGAAAGAGAATGAGGAACTGCGTCAAGAGATAAAGGATTTGCGTTCGGGCCAATACTGACATTCGCTGCAGTCAGTCAGTTCGGAAGGAGAAACTGGTTATGGCGCCACGTCTACCCGTACCCCCATTCACACAAGAAACAGCGATTCAAAAAGTACGTCTGGCCGAAGATGGCTGGAACACGCGTGACCCTGAAAAGGTATCTCTGGCCTACACGATCGATTCCAAGTGGCGAAATCGCGCCGAATTTCCGAGCGGCAGAGCGCAGATCATCGCTTTTCTCTCGCGAAAGTGGACCCGTGAATTGGACTACCGTTTGATCAAGGAGTTGTGGGCATTCCGTGAGAATCGTATCGCCGTACGGTTTGCCTACGAATATCACGACGATTCGGGCAACTGGTTCCGGGCCTACGGGAA
>JBAWCO010000557.1:0-1785 GCA_049590315.1 Occallatibacter sp.
GTTCTGGGTCCCGCTTCCCCCTCTCCCACGCTTCCATCCCAACAGGCGGCGGAAGCGGTAACGCGGTCTTTGGCGCTTACATGCCGTTGCTGCAAACCATTTTTCTATATGGATATACACGGAAGAATTCATGAAATCATTCCTTTTTGAGCTCTGCGCTGAGACTTTACCGGTTGCCCAAGTCGCCCAATCCGCCGGGGCGGACCGCGTTGAACTTTGCACCCAACTGAGGATCGGCGGTCTGACTGCCGACCTTGATCTGATAGCCACGGTCGTCCGGAAACTGAGTCTTCCAGTCCATGCCTTGCTTCGGCCCCGGGGCGGAGACTTTGTCTACAGCGCAGCTGAGTTCGAGCAGATGCGCCGGCAACTTCGGCAACTGAAAAAGATTGGTGTCTCCGGCATTGTCTCCGGCGTGCTGCTTCCTGATGGTTGCGTGGATCTGACGCGCAGCCGGGAACTGGTAGACCTTGCGAGTCCGCTCGAGTTCACCTTCCACCGCGCATTTGACGAGACACCTGATCTCGATGAAGCCCTCGAAGCCGTGATCGCAACGGGTGCCGACTGGCTGCTGACCTCAGGCGGTGAATCGGACCTTCAAAAAGGCGTCGACGCCATCGCGCGCATCGTTCAAAAATCCGCGGGCCGCATAGGCGTGATCGCCGGTGGCGGATTGCGCCTGACAGACCTGGAAATGGTCTTGCGCCGCTCCGGAGTGCGCTCTCTGCATGGCTCACTCACCCGCGATGCACACGACCCTAGCTCGACCGATCCGTTGCAGGCTTTGGAAGCCACTGTGCGCAATGCCGTTCAGAGAATGAACGCAGTCTGCGCATCACAATAAGATCCGAAGAACAAGCAGTTGGCCCCCATGGGAAAGTTCGTAACAGGCTGCCAGAGGCAGGCTCGTAGTTGGCGGCCTTGGCGGAGATCTGCCGCCAATTGTCGAGTTGCGCGGCAATTTGGCATGGCACTCCCTGGAGGTCAGTATCGTCCCTACATGGGGACCCACTTTTTTGGGGAAGATCCCAGAAAATCATGTTCGATCATACAGTGGTATATCGATCAAACGGATGATCAAAGTAACGAAAATTTGGGTAATAGTTTCAAAAATTGTGAGAAAGTGGTTGCATGTCCTCAGGCTATAGAGGTTAAAATTGGTGCGGTATGTCCGACTCCATCAATAACCGCTCAGAGCTAATCATCAAGTTCCTTCTTCGCACCGGCACCGCATCCATTGAAGAGATCCTGGCCGTGGCTGGCTCCTCGGCTCCCAGCATCCGGCGTGACCTCGTCCGGCTCGAAAACCGCGGCCTGATTCGCCGCACCCACGGCGGCGCAACCCTGGTAGAACCGCTCCTCTACGAACCCTTTCGCTACGATAGCTCCTTCCTCGCACGCGAACAGCGCTTCGCCGGCGAGAAACGCCGCATCGGCCTGGCAGCCGCTGAACTGATTCTGGCCAACGAGACTGTAGGACTGACAGCGGGCACCACCACAACCCACATCGGCCGCAGCCTGCGCCACCGCGACAAGATTCAGGTGGTCACTAACGCAATCAACATCGGCATGGAACTGTGCAACCAGCCGGGGATCCGCACCTATTTGACGGGCGGCGTGGTGCCTTGGGCGTGGTCGTTTTCGCTTACCGGCAACGCGGCGCTGGATTTTCTGGACGATGTTTACCTGGACAAGGTGTTTTTGAGCGTGACGGGACTGGACGGGGAGCGCGGCGCCACGACCCTGGAGACCGACGAGGCGCTGGTGTTCCGCAAGATCCTGAAG
>JBAWCO010000558.1:0-3890 GCA_049590315.1 Occallatibacter sp.
GAGTCAGCAAACCCTGCCTCGATCGCGTCGGCAAGGGGAAGGCCGCGGCGGATTGCAGCGAGGGTCGTGAACTCCTCGCGCTGCAAGCGACGGTAATAGACCGAGAGGTCCACTCGATGCGATGCCAGCCAGATGGCCCGGCGACGCAGGCCTGGTAGCTTGGCGGGGGCGCTTGCGCTCTCTTCATGCTTCACGCCGGCCTCGCTGGTCTGGCGCTTTTCCCGATTGTGGAGTGCAAGCACAAGATCGTCGGCTGCGTAATCCATTGCCATGAGTTGCAGATGCGGTTGGAGCCCAAGGCTGGATCCTCCGTCGAGAGTCGCAATCTGGTCCAACGTCAGCGGGGTATGTTCAGCGCTATCGAATGACTCGACAAAGGCCCACTCGATCTTTACCACATCCACGGCGAGTCGATGGCGACGGCCAGCCCATTGTTGATTCGCGGCCAGCCACTCAGCGAGTTTAGAACCGAGGTTACGCAGGCTGAAAGAACGGCTGGGATGCGCTGTGAGATATGCGATGGAGAGCGCCTCAAATGCACTCGAACCCACAACGGCGCGCAGCGCGGGAAAGTCCTCAGCCAGAGCACCCAGCACGCGGTACCAGTACTGCCGGTTGTAGATCTCCAGGCGCTCAAAAGCTGTGAGGCTGCTATTGGGCGCAATGAACGACTCCGCTACCGCAACCATCGCTCGGCCGTCGGGAGCAATGGGGCGCATATCCTCGTCGGCAGTCAACGGTTGCATCACAGCCGCCGCCATCTCACGCTGCAACTCGGCCAGGCTCATCGCTTCAGCATTCATCGCGCGACCTCTGTCAATGCATCCGCGTGCTGATGGAGATATCGTTCCGCCTTCTTCGCCTCAGCATGAACCTCGTCGAAGGTGGGAATGTGATCGTCCCACTCAAGCAGAGTTGGCGTCGGACCGCAGCGCTCAATGGCCCGCGCATACAAATCCCAAACCGGGTCGATCACCGGATGGTCGTGCGTGTCGAGGATGTACTTCTCATACTTGGAATGTCCTGCTATGTGAATCTGGGCCACACGATCGGCTGGCACGGCATTCACGTAGTCCATAGGCGCAAACTCGTGGTTCACTGAAGAAACATAAATATTGTTGACGTCAAGCAGAATGCCGCAATCGGCCCGCTCCACAACTTCGGTCAAGAACTCCCATTCGGTCATCTGCGATCTCGTGAATGCGGCATACGAGCTCACGTTCTCAACCGCAATCGGAATCTCAAGATAATCCTGCACCATGCGGACGCGTTCTACTGTGCGCTCGACAGCTTCCCATGTGTACGGGAGCGGCAGCAGGTCATGTGTGTATGTGCCGTCCACACTGCCCCAGCAAAGGTGATCGCTCAGCCAGGGAGTCCCGGTCCGCCGCACCAGCGTCTTCAGTCTGCGCAAGTGCTCCGGGTCGGGCGCGGTCACCGAGCCAAAGTACATGGAGACCCCGTGCTGTACCACGCGATACTGTTCGAGGATACGATCCAGCGTGTCCAGTGGCCTGCCGGCATCGATCATGAAGTTTTCCGATATGATCTCGAACCAATCCACCACCGGCTTGCGCGAGAAAATATGCTGGTAGTGCGGAATTCGAAGACCGATTCCGACCCCATGATTTTGGAACGCGTTAAAACGATTGCCGGGCATGAATGCTCCGCAGATTAAACAAGACCAATTGAAGATTAAAGATGACACCTGTCGGCAGGTTGCCAATGGGTGCGAATCTCTGGAGACCAGATAGCGATGGCGCGGAAGGAACTTGGGTGTGAAGGCTCCTGCCGCGCCATTTGTGGGAGTTAGGTTTAAGCGAAGCGGGCCGAAGGTGGCTTCGAGCCGTCCGTAGCGCAGCCGCCTTTACCTTTGCAGCTGTTCTTGCCCTTGCAGCCCTGGTCGCTGCTCTTGCAGCCGCCGGTGCCTTTGCAATCGTTCTTGCCTTTACAGGAGTGTTTGGCAGGCGGGTCCTGGTCCAGGCTGGAGAGGCGCAGGCCGGCCTTCGCCACCGGAACCTTGTTCGCGCCCTGGGTGGCCGCCTGGGCCGATACGGAGGTTCCGCCGACCAGGCCGGAGAGAGCTGCCGTCAGAAGCAGTGCATTGATCTGATTCTTTGTCATAGTCCTTTGACCTCGTTTGGGGGTTGGGGCGGACGGGGTCCACCGGTTGTAGCCACACAGGATCGCCTATTGGCTATCCCGCACAATCCGAGTCACGCAGCTTAGGACTGCGGGCTTGTCGGAAAGGTTACAAGGAAAGTGGCCAGGCTGAAAATGAAAATCTTTCCGAGCCAGCTTCTGCATGGAGTACGTCCCGACCCGGCCATCGGATTGGCCGCGGCTGATTCCGTACGCTACTCTGATTCTGTCGAGAGGCGGAAGTCGCATGGTGGGACCGAACGGAGAAAGTCAATTGGAAGAACCAAAAGGAATGCGGGCTTTGTCCGTGACCAGCCTTCTGTTCGCTCTGTTGCAGAGCCTGTGTACCGCTGTGCTGACCTTGAGTGGAATCCGCGTTGCAATTGGCCTGACCGCGTTGGCTGCGGCTTCAGGAGTCTATGCGCCGGCAAGGGGATTTCACCAGGACGCAATCCGGATCCCCATGCTGATTCTGGCCGCAGCAGGTGCAATTGTGAACATCGCTGTGCTTACCTGGATCTGGCGTTTGCGGGCACGGCCTTCAGCGCAATGGCGCAAGCGGGAAATAAGCAAGAAGGAGCGCCGGTCCGAGCGGCTCCAAATCGCGCTGGCAATTCTTACGCTCGTTCTGGTTGGACTTGAGACATGGACTCATCCGATGGTCCATCGCACCGGCCCCCGGCCAACACATTCCAATGCATCGGCCGGTTACGAACCAAATAACTCCAACTCCTTATCCAACCGAGCATGAAGCCGCTGGCTGAATCCCGCTGGTAGTTCGAACACGCGATCGTCGGCCATAAGCACCACGAGATTGCGCGTGGAATCGAGGACGGCAGAGCAGATTTCGCAAGTCTCCAGGTGCCGGTCGATCTCATTGCGCAGTTCCGCGTCCACCTCGCCGTCGATGTAGGCCGAGATATGCTCCCATACGTGTTTGCAGTCGATCCTCATTTGCCCCACCCAAACAAAGCTTTCCGTTTGGGCGCAAAGCCCTCGAGCCGTGGAGCCAATGTCCGTTGCAACAGAGCTCGTGCCCGGTGCAGCCGAACCTTGACCGCGCCCTCGCTGATGCCGAGGGCTGCGGCGGTCTCACGCACGTCCATCTCTTCGATGTCCCTCAGCAACACGACGTTACGGTAAATCTCCGGCAACCCGTCAATGGCTTCGCGAAGTATCGCGCCCAGTTCCTTGCGTTCCAACGTCTCCAATGGGATCTCGCGCCAACTGGTCAGGATAGCCGGGGTATAGTCGCCCGTTTGTTCATCTGTGCCAGCATCCAGCGAATCCTCTCGCCGCGTTCCTTGCTTCCTCAAGCGCCCGAGGCCCTCATTGCGAGCGATCGAAAGCACCCACGTGCGAAACTGCGAATCCCCACGAAAGTTCTTGAGATTCAAAAATACCTTGATGGCCGTCTCCTGCGCAGCGTCTTCAGCCTCAGCCTCGTTGCGCAGCAGCGAGAACAGCAGAAAGTAGATACCGCGCTCACAGGGTCGTATCAGTTCATGGAATAGCTGTCTCTCGCCAGCGAGGATGCGGCGAATGCAATCCAGTTCGAATTCGGGAGATTGAGCTGTCATCGACTTTAGAACGAAGCTGCGGCAAGAGAAGCCGCTCGTGCCTACCGGCGTTTATCTTACCCTAAGGGAGCTATAGCGCAGTTGACCGTCCGACGAAACCATCCCTTCGGTCCGGGGTCGCCCGCCGGACGTAAGTTTTTCTTTTCAAAAAGAATCCTTGTGTGCAAA
>JBAWCO010000559.1:0-3555 GCA_049590315.1 Occallatibacter sp.
GGGACCTCTAAGCTCTACCCGGTTGCAGAGGACTCGCCTACGGCGGGAGGCAAGATGGAAACACGCAAACTCTGCGCATACAACCAAACTCGCGAATGCTTTCTCGGCCTGGAGGTCGTTGAAGCCGATGTCTCCTTTGAACGACTAAGGGATATCCTGGCGAATCTTGCTCTCCAGTCCGGCGAGGGGCTCTGGATGTCGCCTTTCCGAGGAATTCCCGACCAGGGAATCAGCAGCCCGCTCGATCTGGTCTATCTTGATGCGGAGTGCCGAGTCTTGGAAGTCGTCGAGTCATTTCCTACTTTCCGCGGTACGCCTTTGAATCCCCAGGCAGCCAGTGTGCTGGCACTGCCAACTCACTCCATCTACTCCTCGCAGACCCAAACGGGAGATCAACTCATGCTCTGCGCTGCTGAGGAAATGGAGCGTCGCTTGGAACGCGTTTCCAGCAATCCGGCGCCGGCGGTGGTGCAAAGCGCCGTTCTGCTTAGGGAAAAGCCGCTTTGGAGTGGCGGGCCCGGTCTCCTTC
Organism: Occallatibacter sp.; assembly: GCA_049590315.1. Lineage (GTDB taxonomy): Bacteria > Acidobacteriota > Terriglobia > Terriglobales > Acidobacteriaceae > Telmatobacter. Next base: position 530 of record JBAWCO010000559.1, read on the forward strand.
AGTTGAAGGACCGCTCGGATGAAGAACGTCCGGAAAAACACTCGACCCACGAAATGCAACTTGTCGAGCCTGGCATGAAGGACGCCCGTCCGCCCAAGAGCTGGCTTGGGCGTTGGTGGTCGCCCGATCCTCGGAAGGCGGCTCGCTTGGATGCTCCGGGATTGGCGGCCTATTACTGGACCGGTGCTGCCCCTCAGGCGCGCAACATCAAGGACATCAGCAACACCGGACTCTACGTGGTCACCGAGGAGCGCTGGTACCCCGGCACCCTCGTCTTGATGACCCTGCAGCGGACTGACGTCGCAGAAGAGCGGTTGGAGCGTTCCATATCCGTGCATTCCAGGGCAGTCCGCTGGGGTAACGATGGTGTGGGTCTTCAGTTCATCCTCAAGAATGTGGTTCCTCCGGGGCAGGCGAGAGGCGCTCTGGTCGATGCTGTGGACAAAAAGGAGTTGGAGAGGTTCTTGGGAGATCTAAAACGGGCCAGATACTAGGCCTGACAGGTGCAATAGGCGCCAGCAACATTACCTTTGTAATGTGTCGTAACGCTAACTTGGTATTGAATTGCTGGGACACGCTGCCACAATAACGAGAGGACAATTATGAGGATTCTTAGCTGCATGCGACGTAGGATCGCCACGCCTGTATCCGCTTCGAAAGTTCCTGCGGGGCCATCCTGCAGCCCCGGAAAGTCCCGCTCCAGACGAAGCTGGCTTTTCAAGCGGTGTATTGCCGATCAAGAGGGAAGTGCGATAGTTGAAACTGCGCTGGTGATGTCCTTTATATTGATTCCGCTTTTGCTTGGGATATTTTCAGTTTGCATGGCTCTCTTTACCTACCAGAGAGTTGGTTATGCTACCTTCGCCGCCGCGCAGATAGTTGGCACCAGCCGCGGCATAATTTCCGATCCATGCGCACAGGTCGTCACTTCGGTAAAGACCGTGTTGGGGAGCGGGTATCCACCTAACAATTTCACTTACGAAATGTGGATTACTCAGAAAAATACAGATGGGACAACCACCACAGTACATTTCAACCCGGTTACAGGAAATGGATTTAGTTGCAACGGTATGTCGTCGGGCCAGGGTGGCTATGTGTTGAACCAGGCGCAGTTTGAACCCGTCGTTGTGCAGATCTCTTATGCGTACAACTGGTTTGGGCTCGTTTCAAGAGGAATTACGGGCACATTGAAGTTGAGGCAAGCGGTGTTAGTCAGTTGAGGGGGGATCGACCCATGAAGTTGCGCGGAGCATCTTTATTACGCAGAATGCTGCGGAACGGGCGCGGCTGCGGTGAGTCTCACTCAATCCGCAGCCGGATTCTCGCCTTCCTTCGCTCGGATAGCGATGGAGGCGCGATTGTTGAGACCGCCCTGATCATGCCCATCTATCTCTTAGTCCTTACCGGCATGCTTTCCACTGTGATGGCACTCTATACTTATCAGCAGCTTGACCTTGCCACCTTTACGGCAGCGGAGAATGTTGGAATAAGCCGAGGCACCATCGTAGGAGACGATCCCTGCCAGGTGGTCGTCAGTTCGGTGACAACCGGATTGAATGGTTACAACACGGCCAATATTACCTACACGCTTTGGATTACTCAGAATATCTCTGGAACAGTGACAAGACCATCCTGGACCGGCCAAGGATCTTCATTTTCGTGCGCCGGTACAGTAGACGGCGACGGAGCCTTTGCGTTGACCCTTGCCCAGGGCCAGCCCCTCACCTTGCAGCTCAGCTACCCCTACAATTGGCTTCCGATCTGGATGAGCCAAAAGTCAGGCGTTTTTACCACCATTGAAACGGTATATGTGAATTGAGAGGGAGATAGGCTTATGCGAATGCGCAGAGCTTCAGTGTTACTCAGATTGGCGCGGGAAGAAAGTGGACAGTCGATGGCTATTCTCGGCTTCGGTGTTTTCGTGCTGCTCGGACTTGCCGGTATTTCCATCGAAATCGGGCATGGCTACTATGCTCTGGAGTTGCTCCAGGCGTCCACCGGTTCGGCCGCGCTGGCGGCTGCGCAGGGCCTTCCCGATGCCTCGAAGGCACAAACTGATGCCACCACGTACAGCGCCGAGGCGCTTCAATGGAACAGAAACAACATCATGCAGGTTACAAGTCTCACGGTGACTCCTTATTGCTCTGCAACAATAGCAAACCCACCTGCGTCGTTGGGCTACGGCGTACCTTGTCAGCCTCTCGCGATCGGCGATCCCGCTTATAACGCCGTCACGGTGACTCAGAAGGCACAATTCAACACATGGTTCGGAAATATCGGTCCCATCCACGCTCCAATATTCCACCTGACCGCAACCGCGACCGCCGCAATGGCCGGCGGGAACTTGACGCCGTATAACATCGCCATCGTCCTGGACACGACAGGGACAATGGGACTTACGGACACTTCCGGGGATTGCGGTACAGGTACGTTCACGGCGGAGCAATGTGCGTTGCAGGGAGTTCAAGCACTGCTCCAGAGCGCGAACCCCTGCGCCACGCTCCAAAACTGCCTCTCCGGCAGCGCCACGCCTGTCGATGCTGTGTCCCTATTCGTCTTTCCCATGCGTACGGGTGCTACGGCCTACCTTGACTCAGATTGCAGCGCACTCTCAAGCAAGCCGTCAACGTATCCGTATACGGTGCCCACTCACCCCGCGGGAACCTTTAGTTCCAGCGGCATCCTCAACGGCGGCGATGGCTACCAGATCCTTAGTTTTGCTGATGGACTCACTTACAAAGCCACAGATCTCTCCAACACGCTGAACACCGGTGATCATCTTGTGAATGCGGCCGGAGATGGCTGTCCAGGGATAAAGACGCCTGGTGGCAGGGGCACTTACCTGCCGCAGCTCATCTATGAAGCTGGGGTTGCGCTCCGGCAGGCGCAGGCAGCGCGGCCTGGCAGCAATAACGCCTTGATTATCCTTAGCGATGGAAACATGGACGCAGCCATGAACTATACCTGGACTAACAGCGGAAGCTGTACCGGTACCATCACGGGACTTGCCTCCCCCACCGCCGCCC
>JBAWCO010000560.1:0-2337 GCA_049590315.1 Occallatibacter sp.
GTGGAATGAATCCCTGGAGTATTGATGTAGCCTTTGCCCATGGGCGAGATCTGCGTCGCCTCGGTCACAATGAGCCCAGCCGAAGCGCGCTGCGAGTAATAAATCGCCGCGAGCTCGCCCGGAACCCCATCTGCGTCAGCTCGGTTGCGTGTAAGGGGCGCCATGAAGACGCGGTTTGCCAGGACCAATGACCCAAGCTGAACAGATTCGAATAGATTCCGCATTTTATACTCCTGTTGATTTAGTGACGCAGTGGTCGTTCGTGATGAGCCGGCGGTGAAGAACCCCTGTCATGTTCGACACACTTCGCCTCCGCCTTCGCACCTGTGCGGGGCAATGATTCGGTAACTCGCTAAGCCTTCTCTGCTGCCAGTTGCTTCCAAACATCAAAAGCAGTGAGCAATGCGAGGAGCAGAATGATAACGGGAATCACAGGCAGTTTGATACCGAGAGGAAGAACGCTAGCAGGCACACCAGGCTGCAGATGGACATAGATGGCCACGGCCATCTGAGTAAAGAGGATGAAACATGCGGTCAGCAGGATTTGATCTTTGGTTTTTGCGGTCAGCGATCTCCGAAGCCATGGCAGTAAGAACAGGACGCCGGTAAGCATTTCCGTCAGTTTGCCCGCGAGAATCGCCTCGTGGGGCAGATGACTCTGTTGAATCTGGATATCAAACCATCCACGGAATGGCTGGAAGAATTTCAGGAATCCGAACGTGCACATCAGAACTCCCAGGAACAGCGATAAGGCCTTGCTTAGGCGACGAAACATTTTCTTTCTCCACTTTCGAAATTCTTCAACTGTCTCTTCAAGACAGACAAGTCTGTCTCATCTATAGAGAGTGTAGACAGACAGGTCTGTCTTCTGTCAAGATGAATTCGATGAAAACACAAAAGCAATCCGATCCGCGAGAGAGAATCCTGACGGTAGCCGACCGTCTCTTCTACGCAGAGGGGGTCCGCGCGACCGGCACCGAGAAGATCATGTCCATCGCCGAAGTCGCAAAGGCGACCTTTTATCGGCATTTCGAAAGCAAGGATGCCCTTGTGCTCGTGTACCTCGAAAACCGCGATCAAGCTCTTTGGAACTATCTCTCTCAGCCCACTCCCCCAAAGGATCTGCGTGAGGCGCTGACCAAATTCGAACAAATGGCCAACTGGCCCGAAATCATCGGCTGCCCGTTCCTGCGGATCGCATCCGAATACCCAGACACTGCCCACCCGTTCCATCTCCTGGCTATCCAACACCAAAACAAAATTATTGACTATTTCACCGGCCTGCTAGAGCCCTTCGCGATCGACAAAAGGGCAGCGGCGGCGGCGATACTCAGCGTCATCGATGGCGCCTTCTCCCTTCGAATGCTCTATGGGAATTCGAAAGTGGTTCCGATTCTTTCGCCCGCTGAGGCAGTACTCAAGAGCTTTCAGAGCCCGCGAGGATTACAACGCGGCTAGGCCGCGCCGCCAAAGTCAGAATCCTCCACTTCAAAAATCTTCCGCCATTCCGGCATGAACGTGGCCTTCAAAACCACGTTTGAGGTATTCACCAGGATTGGCCCCGACAACTCGCTTGAACGCCTTACTGAACGCAGCGTCGGACTCGTAACCGACCAACCGAGCGACGTCTATGAGCTTCTTGTCCCGCTGCTCGAGTAACTGCATCGCCTTCTGCATCCGCCACTCGGTTACATATTCCAGCGGTGTTTGTCCCAGTAGCTCTTTAAAACGCGCTGCGAATGCGGAGCGAGACATGCCCGCCGCTTCGGCCAGGGATTCGACCGTCCAGGGCGTATTTACTCTGCCGTGAATGGCACTCAGGACAGTGCCCATTTGAGGATCGAAAACAGCACGAAGCCATCCCTTGTTGCGTGCCGGTCCCGACGCGATATGCCCCCGCAGTATTTGGATAAACAAGACCTCGGCTAGCCGATTCGCGACTATTTCGGATCCCGGCGCCTGTTCCGCCATTTCTGACGCCAGCGCCTGCACTGTGTTGTGAAGAGCAAGCGTGCGTGCCTCATCGGCCTTCATCAAAATGAAGCTCGGCAATAACTGAGTGATCGGCTTCAGGCTGGCGCGATCGAAACTCAAGGACCCACAGACAATGGTCGTCGGTGCGCCACCACCTCCACAAAGAGCGACATTGCCGTTGGCCCTGGCCCCGATCTCGCGGAAACTCCACCTCGGACGTGTTCGCGGACTGTCGCGCAAAACAATCGAAGTCCCCTTAGCCAGCAAAAAACAATCACCACCGGTGAGCGGAATCGGCTCCGAAATCCCTGCCACACTCCGCCAGCAGTTGCCGCGCGAGAGCATGGCGAAGTGCGCCAAATC
>JBAWCO010000561.1:0-4550 GCA_049590315.1 Occallatibacter sp.
GCCGAAGGCAGCCGCCGCAGTCACTTCTTTCCCGCCGTCTGGCTTGCTTTCTCATCGAGGTTTTTGAACCACTCCGTGCGCTCCTGCGCTCTCTGTCTCTCTTCGGAGTGCATCGCGCCGACAAACGAGTGCACAACGTCGTTCAGCGTCCGACCTGGAGCCAGGGTGCAGTCCTCAAATAAATCCGTCTCGGCATTTGTTTCAATATCCGGCGCAGTACACGTCAACAACAAGCCCTTCTCGTCATTGACTGGGAAAAGATGGCTCTTGTGGACGGGAGCGGAAGATGCGCTCGTTTGAGTATTCCTGGTCAGCTTCCCATCCGGTTCCGAGATCTTCTTCGTCGCCATCGAAGGCAAACTCGCTGCGGACGCGGCCGCTTGCGTACCGGCAAAAGTAAGGCAAACAGCGAGGGCGAGGAGCCCTCCATGGTTCCCCATTGGGTACTCCCTTTCCCTGGACCGGGTCAAATTGGGTTGATGTCTGCATATTGCTACAGCTTCCAGCTTTCGCGTAATACCACATAAGTAACATCGCAAGTGCTGAACAGAATCTGTGAGAGTGCTGACCGCGGGCCCGTCTCCCAACGCCGGCTGGCCTTGGGTTCGCGCAGCTCCTGGATTCTGCCCTCCAGTTGAGCTGCCATTTCATTCCGAGTCTCGTGGATGACGACCGTCAACGAAAGTGGAGCTTTGTTTTTCATGCCTTGTAACCTGCACGTAATATGCCAATCACATCGGCATTTATCGGACAAAGATTCAGCTATTGAAAACAAAGGCGCAATTCCGATACAAAGGAGAAACTCGAACCGGAACAGAATGGAAATGACGAAAAAGCGGTGACGAAACTTCGTCATTTGGACTATATCTAGTCACCTCACGCCTTCCCGGCTATATTGAGGCTAATCTCCGCTTAATCCTTTACGGGCTCGCTGGCACCTTGCCCCGTCAACTCCCAGTCAGCGGAAACCGCTCCTGCACCAGCCCCAGCGCCTCATCCTCCGTCGCAATGGTCCCTTCCAATTGCGCATCCTCCACGGCATGCAGTATCTGCTTGAACTGCGCTCCTGGCTGATAGCCTGCGGCAATCAACTCCCGCCCCGTAATCAGGGGCTTGGGACGCACTGCCTCTTCCGGTATGGCCGTCCACCGCTCGCGCACAAACTCCCAGTGCTCCAGATTCTTGCTTCCCGCCATGCAATCCATCCGGTGCAGCGCAAGATGCTCCTCCAACGCGGGGAGCCGGAAAAACCTCTTCAGCGTCGAAGCCTTCATCCTTCCCGCATCGGCAAACCGCATGTGGTTGTCCACCAGCGCCAGAATCTGCCGCGTCTCCTCGTTGGAAAACCGGAACCGCCTCAGAATCTCCGTTCCCACGGCCACGCCCACCTCCACGTGTCCGTCAAATCGAATCCGATCGGGCGCGCGTCGAAATGTGGCCGGCTTCCCCACATCGTGCAACAGCGCACCCCAGGCCAGCGTTGCCGAGCAGCCCGCCTCCAGTTGCGCCAGCAGCCCCAACGTGTGCACCCAAACATCGCCTTCAGGATGGTATTGTGCCGGCTGTTCCACTCCCTTCATCCGCGCGATCTCCGGCAGCACCTGGGCCAGCAAGCCCGTCTCATCCAGCAGTTCAAAGGCCCGTCGCGCATGGCCTTCCGTCAGCATCTTCGTCAGCTCATCGCGAACCCGCTCCCGGCTCACCGCGGAGATTCTGCCCGCCAACCCGCGTATCGCCGCCTTGGTGCCCGGCTCGAGTTCGAATCTGAACCGCGCCGCGAACCGCACCGCGCGCAACATCCGCAGGTGATCCTCTTCGAAACGCTCCTCCGCTTTCCCAATCGCTCGAACGACACCAGCCTCCAGGTCGCGAACGCCGCCCACGAAATCAATCACAGCCGCACTCAACGGGATATCATCCTGAGCGCAGCGCAGGGGATCAATCAGCAACCCGTTGATCGTAAAATCCCGCCGTTTCACATCCTCTTCAGCGCTGGTCGTGTACCGCACTGCATCGGGATGCCGCCCATCAGAATAAGCCCCATCCGACCGAAATGTCGCGACCTCCGTAGTCAGATACTCCGCCTCATCTCCTTCGGCGACTAATACGACCCCAAAATGGGCTCCCACCGCAAACGTCCGCGGAAACATCCCGAGCACTACATCCGGCGTGGCGGACGTGGCGACGTCGTAGTCTGAGGGATCGCGGCCCAGCAGGAGGTCCCGCACGCATCCCCCGGCGAAGTACGCCTCATACCCCGCCGCCCGTAACTCTCCAACCACTTTCAGAGCGGCATCGAATTGGCAGGAATCGGGAGACATAGCTGTACTCATTGTCGTTTGGATCACGCCCCACAAACAACAGGACCAATATTCAGCACAGCGGCGATTTCAGGCTTGATTTTCCCTAACTTCGCCCAGAACTGGACTCAAATGCGCATTACACTGCATCGAAGCGTATCGAATCGTGATCCCGGCACGACGCGATCTAACCCGCCGCTGCCAGCTTTCGCGCGGAGCGTCGCGCGCCGGGCATCGGCCTGGCCCTCATATTTCCTCTCCAGACTTCTACGGGCCGCACTTCGATGCTCGTCTGCAGATGCAGGCGGTCGGCGTACCGTAGCAGCTTTTCGATGCTCACTTGGGAGATTCGGCCCTTGAGCAGGTTGCTCACCGACGGCTGGTACTCATCCAGAATGTCTACAAGCTGCGCCTGCGTGTAGCCCTTGGCCCGCACATGCTTAAGGATCGCGGACAGAATCTCCGCCTTGATTTTCAACGCGCTGGCTTCCGACGCGGAGAAGCCCAGGGCGTCGAGGATGTTTCCCTTCACGATATGGGTCGGTCTATTTCCCACTGCGCTTTTCATCTGTCCTCTGCTCCTGCAACCGTTGCCTGACGAGCTTGGGGCGCTGCGCGGCAACTTCAATGTCTCTCCGGTCAGTCTTGCGGCTCTCCTTTTCAAAGGTGTGCAACACAAAGATCGTGTTTCCTACCTTCGACAGATAGATAGCCCGGTACCACGCGCGCTCATCGGCCTCTTTCAATTCGTAGACGCCGGAACCGATCGAACTCATGCTGCGCGTCTGCGACGTTGGCTCCCTGCCGATCTGAAGTTGCCGCAGCGAAAATCCAAGCGCCCGTTTGACCTCATCTGGAAAGGACGACAGCACTTCCAGCGAGTCCCCTTCAAAGTGGAGCTCTGCGATTGATGAGGCTTCTTCTCTTGTTGCCATCACCTGGATGGTATTCCAGTGAACGCGATTATACAAGATCTACTATATGCCTTTCAGCGTTCAATAAGGTTGCCAATGCCGCACAAGCGGCGAATGCTCCACCGCAGATGACTAAACTAGATAGATGCCCGGCTCCGGCCTGATCCTCGCCATAGAATCCTCCTGCGACGAGACTGCGGCCGCCGTCGTCGAGCGCGGCGCACGCACCCTCAGCTCCGTGGTCGCCTCGCAAATCGCTACCCACGCCCGCTATGGTGGAGTCGTCCCTGAGCTAGCCTCCCGCGAGCATCTCCGCGCCATTGTCCCCGTCGTCCGCGCCGCCCTGGCCCAGGCAAATATCACCCTCGCCGATCTTGACGCCGTTGCCGTCACCAGCGGTCCCGGCCTCGCCGGAGCCCTCCTCGTCGGCATCACTTACGCCAAAGCCCTGGCCTTCGCCAACCATCTCCCTCTCATCGCCGTCAATCATCTGGAAGGCCACATCCACGCCGTCCTCCTCAACGAACGGTCCTTGCCGGACGGGCAATCTACTCCAGACAACGACCCCGCCCTCGCCCTCGTCGTCTCCGGCGGCCACACCCATCTCTACCTGGCCTCGCCCGCCAACGGCACCTGGCACTACACGCTGATCGGCCGCACCCTCGACGACGCCGCCGGCGAAGCCTATGACAAAGTGGCCAAGCTCCTCGGCCTCGGCTACCCCGGCGGTCCCTGGATCGACGCCCTCGCCCAGCACGGCAATCCTCACGCCGTGCTGTTTGCTTTTTCGCAGATCAAGCCTAAGGTCCACCTCCTCGGCCAGCCGCCGCGCACCAAGGCTGCTAAAACTGCCCCCATCGCCAACCTGGACCCCCACTTCCTCTTTTCCTTCTCAGGAATCAAGACCGCCGTTCTCCGCTACGTGGAGCTCCACAACCTTCGCCCTGAGGCCGAATCGCGCCGCGAAACCCTCTTCACCGGGCCTAACGCCCCGGCCAAACCGACCATAGAAGACGCCCTGGCAACCTGCGATCCCCAAACCCTCGACCTCATCGCCAGCTTCCAGCACGCCGTCGTTGGCGACCTGCTCAAGAAGACCTTCGCCGCCGCGGAATCCCTCTCCGTCCCCCGCATCCTCGTCACCGGCGGAGTCGCAGCCAACCGCGAGCTCCGTTCCCGCTTCACCGCGGAAGCCGCCCGTCACCACGTCACCGTCTCTTTCCCCACACTGGCCCTGTCCACGGACAACGCCGCCATGATCGCCGCCGCCGCGTGGCCCCGCTTTCTGGCGCATGACTTCGCCCAACCCGACCTCTCCGCCGACCCGTCCCTGGCC
>JBAWCO010000562.1:0-2701 GCA_049590315.1 Occallatibacter sp.
TATTTGGCCGTCCTCGAATCGACTCACGGCACGCCTTACTACCTCAACATCCATAGCGGCGACGTCGCGCACACGCTCCTGCTCGGCGCTACAGGCTCGGGTAAATCCTTCACGCTGTCCACCACCCTTCAGGCCGTGCAGAAGTACGACCCGCTGACCTTCATCTTCGACCTTGGTGGCAGCTACGAAACACTGACGCGGGCCTTTGGCGGGACGTATCTGAATGTCGGACTGAAAAACCCTGGCTTTACAATCAATCCGTTTTCGCTTGAGGCGACCCACGCGAACATGAACTTTCTTTACCTGTTTCTTCGGGTATTGATTGAAGCTGGCGGACGTTATGAACTAACACCGGAGGATGAGAAGGCGCTCTTCGCCGCGATCGAGCGGGCCTATAAGCTGCCTGCCGAGATACGGACGCTCACCAACTTCGCGTCCATCCTCGGCCCGCTCGGTGAGCGCCTGCACCGCTGGACGCGGGCAGGGCAGTTCGGGCATCTCTTCGACAATCCCCAGGATACCCTCACGTTCTCGCGCTTCCAGACTTTCAACTTCGATGGCTGGAGTGATTACCCCGACATCCTGGAGCCGCTGCTGTTCTACGTCCTTCAGCGGGCATCGTCCGAGATCGAAAAACCCGCGAATACAGCCACTTTTAAGGTCTTCGTAATCGACGAGGCGTGGATCTTTCTTAAGAACAAGACGATCCGAGACTGGATTACTCGGGCTGAAAAAACCTGGCGCAAGAAGAACGCGGCCATGATCCTGGCGACGCAATCTGTCGTGGAGCTGGCAGCGTCCGACATGCTGCACATCGTCAACGAGTCCTGCCCCACCAGAATCTTCCTGTCGAATCCCAATATCGACCGCAGGATGTACGCCGAAATCTTCCAGTTGAACGATACCCAGCTTGAGTTGCTGGAATCGCTTGTGCCCAAGCGCGAGCTGCTGTTGATCCAGCCGAGCAGCACGAAAAAGCTGGTGCTCGAAGTTGATGCGCTGGGGTATTGGATGGCGACCAATAACGCCCGCGACAACATGCGCAAACAAGATTACTTCGCCCGCTTCGGGCCGGAGCAAGGCTTGATTCGGCTCGCCCACGATTACCCCAACCCAGCCAATTCCTGACTGAATTTGCTGGTTTTCTCATAAGGAGATTTCATGCGCCCATCACCCATCGTCTCGCTCCTGCTTGGCCTGGCCGCAACCGTGGCCCACGGCCAGCAGACCGCCCGCCTCGTCAAGTACCACGCCAACGACATCGTAAGTGTCCGAGCCAAAATGCGCTACACCACGCTGATTGAGCTCCCCAGCACCGAGAAGATTCTGGAGGTAGCCACTGGCGATAAGGACTTCTGGATCATCGACGCCATCGGTAATTACTGCTTCCTTCACCCTGCGAAAGAAGGCATCCATTCCAACCTCAACCTCATTACAGACAAGGGTACGGTCTACTCGTTCACGCTGGACGACGTCGAAGCTGGCGATCCCGACCTGAAGGTCGTCATCGAGCCATCCGACCCATCCTCGCTGGCCGCCGCCAACGGCGTCCAGCAATTCGTACCGGCCAGCGAGGTGGAGGTTGCACGCACTGCGGCGCAGATGGCACAGACCCGCGCCGCCACCGCAGTCGAACAGTTCCGCGCTGACTACCCCACGTCGGCATTGAAGTTCGATTACACCTTCCACGATGAAAAGCCCTTCGATGTATCCGCAATCTACCACGATGACAGGTTCACCTACATCAAGTCGTCGGCGGCCGAGAAGTTCTCTATCTACGAGTTGAAGGACGGCAAACCCGACCTCATCACTTTTCAGTTGAAGGATGGCACCTACGTCATCCCCACGGTGGTCGATCACGGCTACCTCGAAATCGGCAAGCACAAGCTCGACTTCCAGCGGAAAGGCCAATAGGTGACGCCGATGGCAGAAGAGAGACCGACTCCAGAGATGGAGTCACAGGAAAGCTTGCCGGAGGCGCAGCCCCCGGACACCCGATTGAGAGACAAGCGCATCCGGCCCGAAGGAGTTGTGCCCAAACAGGCGCAGGGCTACGTCGTAGCCGGACTTGCGGTGCTCATCCTGATGGCCGTCATGTTCTCGAAGAACCACGCGAAGCCCACTCCAAAGGATGCTGCGCCTGCTTCCGTCGCAGTGTCCACGGACATGAACCAGCGGAAGATTCAGGAACTGGAGCAGGACCTGAGCGCGGACCAGCGCCAGAGCCAGCAACAGGCACAGAGAGCGAATACAGCGACAGCGTCGACAGGCACGGCGATGGCGGCCAATCCTGCCCAGCCAGGCGTCGCGTCACCTGCTGCGCCGTTGCCGCCGCCGGCCGCTCAGCCCACGGAACCTCCCCGCGATCCAGTGGCGGATGCGGAGAAGGCGCTGGCCTTCAAAGCCCGCTTCGCCTCCAATCTCGTCTCTCCCGACGACGGCGCTCCACGTCCATTGGTGGAGTCCGCCGATTTCGGGGAAAGGTCCGCTGGTCGCTCTTCGAGCTTGTCGCCGACCGCTTCCGCGCAGGCTGCCACTGCCGCTCCTCCCGCGACCGGCAACAAGCGTGCGCCGGAGGTGAACGTCAACTCTGCCCACGGCCAGCCCTTCGTCGTCTTCGAGGGGACGACCATCGACACCGTGCTGGTCAACCGGCTCGACGGTGAGTTTGCCGGACCACTGAAGGTCATGGTGACCAACC